>NZ_JBEXQG010000012.1:0-181586 GCF_040612485.1 Streptomyces sp. NPDC006385 | reverse complement strand
AAGTCGTACGCCCTGCGCCCGAACGACGAGCTCGCGACCGTCGTCATGCGCCCGCGCGGCTGGCACCTGAACGAGCGGCACCTCCAGGTCGACGGCACTTCGCGGGCCCGGGCGCGCAGCGCCTCCTGCGCCGCGTGCCGGTCGCGGCCGGCGAACAGCGCCTGGGACAGCGCGAGCGCGGTGCGCCGTTCCTTGGGCGAGAGGTAGCGGTTGCGGCTGGAGAGGGCGAGGCCGTCCTCCTCGCGCACGGTGGGGACGCCGACGATCTCGACGCCGAAGTTCAGGTCGCGCACCATGCGGCGGATCAGGGCGAGCTGCTGGGCGTCCTTCTGGCCGTACAGGGCGACGTCGGGGCGGGTGAGGTGGAGCAGCTTGGCGACGACGGTGAGCATGCCGTCGAAGTGGCCGGGGCGTGAGGCGCCCTCCAGGCGTTCGCCCATGGGGCCGGCGCTGATGCGGACCTGGGGCTCGCCGCCCGGGTAGACCTCGTCCACGGAGGGGGCGAACACGACGTCCGCGCCCGCCTGTTCGGCCAGCTTGAGGTCGGCCTCCAGGGTGCGCGGATAGCGGTCGAGGTCCTCGCCCTTGCCGAACTGGAGCGGATTCACGAAGACGGTGACGACGACCTCGCCGTCCGGTCCGGCGATCCCGCGCGCGGTGCGGATCAGGGTGGCGTGGCCCTCGTGCAGGGCGCCCATGGTCATCACGACGGCGCGGCGGCCGTCACGCACGCGCGCGTGCAGTTCGTCGGCGGTGCGCAGCAAGGTGGTCGTCATCGGGCTTCTCCCTCGGCGCCGTCGGTCCCGTTGGCGAGTACCCCGAGGAGGTCCTCGGCGAGCTCCGGCTTGAGCAGTCCGTGGGCGAGTGCCCGGTCGGCGGTCGCGCGGGCCATCGCCAGGTAGCCGGCGACGGTCTGCGGGGCGTGCCTGCGCAGCTCCGTGACGTGCGCGGCGACGGTGCCGGCGTCCCCGCGCGCGACCGGGCCGGTCAGGGCCGCGTCACCGGAGCGCAGGGCGTTGTCGAGCGCGGCGCCGAGCAGCGGGCCCAGCATGCGGTCGGGGGCCGCCACGCCCGCCTCGCGCAGCAGCTCCATGGACTGGGCGACCAGTGTCACCAGGTGGTTCGCGCCCAGCGCGAGCGCCGCGTGGTAGAGCGGGCGCATCTCCTCGGCGATCCACTCCGGTTCGCCGCCCATCTCGATGACGAGGGCCTCGGCGGCCAGCCGCAGTTCCGGGGGCGCGGTGACGCCGAAGGAGCAGCCGGCCAGGCGCTGGACGTCGACGGGGGTGCCGGTGAAGGTCATCGCCGGGTGCAGGGCCAGCGGCAGCGCGCCCGCACGCAGGGCGGGGTCCAGGACCTTCGCGCCGTACCGCCCGGAGGTGTGCAGCAGCAGTTGCCCCGGCCGTACGGCCCCGGTCTCGGCGAGGCCCTCGACCAGCCCGGGCAGCGCGTCGTCCGGCACGGTGAGCAGGACCAGCTCGGCGCGCTGGAGGACCTCGGCGGGCGGCATGAGCGGCACGTCGGGGAGCAGCTGCGCGGCCCGGCGCCGGGAGGCGTCGGAGACCCCGGAGACGGCCACCGGGCGGTGCCCGGCGAGCTGGAGCGACGCGGCGAGCGCGGGACCCACGCGACCGGCGCCGACGACACCGACGGCAAGCCGCGCGGGGCGGTCCTTGGGATCTGGCTGTTGGCTTGTACTCACGCGACGGCGGCCTTCCGTTCCAGTCCGCTCTGGGTACCGGACGATTTCTCGTCATGTTAACGCGATCGGTTCGACGGGCGTCCGGGTTGTCCACAGGCTGTGGGTCATCGCACGCCGTGCGGGCGGGGGCGGTCAACGGACATGCGCGTGCTCGCGCGCTTGGGCGCACGGCATGATCCCGGCATGAGCGATACGGCGCAGCAGGGCGGGGCACAGTCGGCGCGGAAGCGGCTCAGGGAGCGGCGAGCGGCCGCCTACCGGAAGGCCCGGCGCGTCCTGTCGCGCCCGGCATTCACCGGCACGCTCCGCGAACGCCTCGCGCTGCTGCAGGAGACGGCACCGCAGGTGTACGACCTGGACGAACCCGCCGACCTGTACGGGAACGGCATCGTCGAGGCCCTGGAGGAGAAGGTCGCCGGGCTGCTCGGCACGGAGGCCGCCGCGTTCTTCCCGACCGGCACCATGGCCCAGCAGGTCGCCCTGCGCTGCTGGGCCGGCCGCACCGGCGACCCGACCGTGGCCGTACATCCGCTGGCCCACCCCGAGGTGCATGAGCGGCACGCGTTCAGCCAGGTCAGCCGGTTGCGGCCGGTGCACCTCACCGGCGAGCCGCGGTTGCCGACCGCCGACGAGGTGCGCGACCTCGACGAGCCCTTCGGGGCGCTGATGCTGGAACTGCCCCTCAGGGACGCCGGTTTCGTCCTGCCGACGTGGGAGGAGCTCACGGAGGTGGTGGAGGCGGCGCGGGAGCGCGACGCGGTGGTGCACTTCGACGGCGCGCGCCTGTGGGAGTCCACCGTCCACTTCCGCCGCCCGCTGGACGAGATCGCGGGCCTGGCGGACAGCGTGTACGTCTCGTTCTACAAGTCCCTCGACGGCTTCGGCGGCGCCGCGCTCGCCGGCCCGAAGACGCTGGTGGAGGAGGCCAAGGCATGGCGCCACCGGTACGGCGGCATGGTCTTCCAGCAGTTCCCCACCGTGCTGTCGGCCCTCGCGGGGCTGGAGCGCGAGCTGCCCCGGCTGCCGCGGTACGTGGCCCACGCGCGCGTGGTCGCCGCCGCGCTGCGCGAGGGGCTCGCCGAGGCGGGGATGCCGTGGGCGCGGGTGCACCCCGCGGAGCCGCACACCCACGAGTTCCAGGTCTGGCTGCCGTATGAGGCGGCCCTGCTCGACGAAGCGGCGGTGCGCCAGGCCGAGGAGACGAGGACCATGACCTTCGCCTCCCCCTGGGACCCGCGCGGACCGGGTCTGGCCCGCACCGAGGTCTCCGTGCGCGCCGCCGGCCTGGAGTGGACCGCCGGCGACGTGAAGGCGGCGGTCGCGGAGTTCGTGGCCCGGCTGACCGGGGAGGTCAGCGAGTAGGGCGCGGCCGCGGACGCAGCCACCGGCCCAGGGCCTGCCGTATCCGCCCCCGGGCAGGCCGCCCGGCGACGACCGCCCGGAACTGCCGGTGGTCGCGCCACTCGCGCACGACCTGCCAGTCGTGGGCGCCGGGCGCCGGAGGGGTGGGCTCGCCGAGCCGGCGGGCGCGGTAGATGTCGAGGTGGTGGTGGTGCGTGACGCTCACGCTGGATCGCCTTCTCTGGACGTAGGAGACATGAC
The DNA here is from genome assembly GCF_040612485.1 of Streptomyces sp. NPDC006385. NCBI lineage: Bacteria > Bacillati > Actinomycetota > Actinomycetes > Kitasatosporales > Streptomycetaceae > Streptomyces > Streptomyces sp. NPDC006385. The sequence goes on along the minus strand of NZ_JBEXQG010000012.1, from coordinate 178,282 downwards.
GTAGGGATCGGGCTCCGGGGCTGCCCCGGTGATCCCAGGCTGCGTCGGAGGGGCGGGCCGCGTCGCGTCGATTGACGCCCGCCGTCAATCGACGGACGCGTTGTCAGTGGCGGGATGCACCATGAGGGCATGAGCGTGAGCATCGACATCGCGGGGCTGCGGCCGGAGAGGCTCGCCGTCGTGCCCTCGCCCCTGGCCGAGCTCGGCACGGCGCTGCACGCGCTGTCGGAGTCCGGGCACCACCCGGGCCTGCAGGGCTGGGTGACGGGTGTGACGGCCCGGCTGGATCCGCACCTGGCCGACCGGATGTGCGAGGCCGACTTCCTGTGGCGGACGACGTTCTCGGACCTGTTCCTGCCCTACGCGGGCATCCCGGGCGGAGCGCTGCCCGGCGCGACGCTCGCCGAGGAGCTGGACCTGCTGGACAAGCTCACGGACGAGCAGTTCGTGGACGCCGCGCTCGAGTTCACCTGCGCGCTGCCGTACGCCACGCGGGCGCCCGACGTCCTGGCCGACGAGGAGCTGCGCCGCCGTGCTCTGGAGCTGGCCGCCGCGCGCGGGCCGCAGCAGCTGCGGTTCAGCCGGCGGCTGCTGGAGGATCCGCCGCGTATCCGGGCCTGGCTGCGGCAGTTCCTGGAGGACTGCGACGAGACGTTCTTCGCGGACGCCTGGTCCCGCCTGAGCCACCAGCTCGCGGCGGACGCCCGCCACAAGAGCGACCTTCTGCGGCACAAGGGGCTGACTGAGGCGCTGACCGCGGTGTCCCCGGCGGTGAGCGTCGACGAGACCGCCGGAAGGATCACCGTCGACAAGCTGCACCAGGGCCACACCGTCATCAAGGACAGCAGCCTCCTGCTCGTGCCGACGAGCCTGGGCTGGCCGCACCTGATGGTGCTGCACCGGCACGGATGGCAGCCGGTGCTGCACTACCCGGTCGGCTCGCCCGGGCTCGCGGCGCCGCCTTCGGTCGACCGACTGACGCTGAGGATGACCGCGTTGTCCCATCCGGTGCGCATGCAGCTCTGCCGCAACCTCGCCCGCAGCACGTACACCACAGGTGAGCTCGTGCAGATCCACGGCATGACCGCGCCCGAGATATCCCGGCACCTGAGCGTGCTCAAGAAGGCGGGCCTGATCACCACCCGCCGCCGGGGGCGGTACGTCCTGCACCAGTTGGACGTCCCCGTGGTGGCGCGGCTCGGCAGCGACTTCCTCGAAGCGCTGCTGCGGTGACCGTCAGCCGTCGAGTGGGTCCGCCACTCGACGAACTCCGGCTCGCCGCCGCTTCAGGACGGTCTGATCAGCCGTGCCCGCCCGCCCGGACCAGCCCCGTCTCATAGGCCAGGACCACCACCTGCACCCGGTCGCGCAGCCCGAGCTTGGTCAGGATGCGGCCGACGTGGGTCTTCACCGTGGCCTCGGACAGCACCAGCCGGGCGGCGATCTCGCCGTTGGACAGGCCCTGCGCGACCAGCACCATGACCTCGCGCTCGCGGTCGGTGAGCCGCTCCAGCTCCTTGTGCCGGGGCTCCTTGCCGGCGGAGGGCAGCATGGGCGCGAACCGGTCCAGCAGGCGCCGAGTGGTCGACGGGGCCACCACCGCGTCGCCGCTGTGCACCGCGCGGATGGCGGCCAGGAGTTCGCCGGGCGGCACGTCCTTGAGCATGAAGCCGGAGGCGCCCGCTTTGAGCCCGGAGAAGGCGTACTCGTCGAGGTCGAAGGTGGTCAGGATCAGCACCTTGGGCGGCTCGGGCTCCGAGCAGATGCGGCGGGTGGTCTCCACACCGTCCAGCTTCGGCATGCGCACGTCCATCAGCACGACGTCGACGGGGGTCGAGCGCAGTACCTGGAGGGCTTCGACGCCGTCGCCCGCCTCGGCGACGACCTCCATGTCCGGCTGGGCGGCGAGCACCATCCGGAACCCGGTGCGCAGCAGCACCTGGTCGTCGACGAGCATCACGCGGATCGTCATCGAGGTCCTCTTCCGTGTCTTCCGTATCCGTCTACAGGGCCGTTACAGGTGTCAACCATGGCCAGGAGCAGCCATCAGTGTGCTGGTTTGAGCGGCAGCAGCGCGCTGATGCGGAATCCTCCGCCGGGGCGCGGCCCCGCGTCCAGAGTGCCGCCGACCATGCCGACCCGCTCGCGCATGCCGATCAGGCCGTGCCCCCGGCCGTCGGCGCCGCCCTCCTCGTACAGCTCGTGCGGCGCCCCCTTGCCGTCGTCCTCGACGAGGAGACCGAGGCCGTCGTCGAAGTAGACCAGGCGCACGCTCGCGCCCGCGTTGGGGCCGCCGTGCTTGCGGGTGTTGGTGAGCGCCTCCTGCACGATGCGGTAGGCGGTCAGCTCGACGCCGCTGGGCAGCGGGCGCGGGGTGCCCTCCACCTTGAAGTCGACGGGCAGGCCGGAGCCACGGCACTGCTCGACCAGGTCCTCGATCTGCTCGACGTCGGGCTGCGGGACGTACTCGCCGCTCTCCTGGTGCTCGCCGGTGCGCAGCACTCCGAGGAGGCGGCGCATCTCGGCGAGGGCCTGGCGGCCGGTGGAGGAGATGGTCTCCAGGGCCTGCTTGGCCTGGTCGGGCGCGCTGTCGAGGACGTAGGCGGCGCCGTCGGCCTGCACCACCATCACGGAGACGTTGTGCGCGACGACGTCGTGCAGCTCGCGCGCGATCCGGGCGCGTTCGGCGGCGACCGCGACCTTGGCCTGCGCCTCGCGCTCCTTCTCGAGCCGGGTCGCGCGCTCCTCCAGCTGCCCGTAGTAGGCGCGTCGGGTGCGGATGGAGTCGCCGAGCACCCAAGCGAGGGCGAACGGCACCGTCATGAAGACCATCAGGGCCAAGGTGCCCAGGACGGTCGAGTCCTGCTCCGGCCAGCGAAGCTGCGCCAGGGGCGCCGCGCACAGACCCGTGGCCAGCGCGAGCCGGGAGGCCCAGCGGGCGCCGGTCGCGGCGACGGTGTAGGTGATCACCAGGAAGGCGAAGTTGGCGGGCGTCGTCGCCACGTCCAGCACGAGCTGCGCCACCCCCACGCCGATGGCCAGCAGGAGCATCTTCTCCGGCATGCGCCGGCGCAGCGCGATCACCAGGCACAGCAGGAGGACGACCGGGAGGACGATCGCCACGGATCCGGTACCCGGAATCTCCGGATCGGCCGTCTCCCGGACGGCCGTGCCCACCGCCGAGATCCCGAAAAGGAGGACAGCCCAGAAGACGTCGACCCCTGTCGGGTGCCTGCGGAGGAAGTCATAGAGGCGCTGCACGTAACCCAGCGTAGGGAAGCGAGATGCGTGCAGGGGTCAACCGGAGGGCCGATCCCCACCACGCGCGCGTACTCCGCAAGGTGGAGGCCGCGTTCCCCTGTGCGCTTAGCCTGGTGCGGTGGCAGCGGAGGCGACGGGCGAGTGGCGCGGGTGGCGTGCGGCGACGGAGGCCGCCCTCTACGGGCCGGGCGGCTTCTACCGCCGCCCCGAGGGACCGGCCGGCCACTTCCGTACGTCCGTGCACGCGTCGCCGCTGTTCGCCGACGCCGTGGCCCGGCTGCTGTGCCGGGTCGACGCGGCACTGGGCCGGCCCGCGACGCTCGACTTCGTCGACATGGCCGCGGGACGGGGCGAGTTGGTCACCCGCGTACTGGACGCGCTCCCCGGTGAGGTGGCGGCACGCACGCGTGCCTACGCCGTCGAGGTCGCCGACCGTCCGGAAGCCCTGGATCACCGGATCGAGTGGCTGCCCGAGCCGCCGAGGGGGATCACGGGCCTGCTGTTCGCCAACGAGTGGCTGGACAACGTCCCCGTGGACGTCGCCGAGGTGGACTCCGCGGGCGTACCGCGCCGGGTCCTCGTACGGCGGGACGGGTCCGAGCGCCTCGGGGAGCGGGTCACCGGCGCGGAGGCGCGGTGGCTGACGCGGTGGTGGCCGGTGGGGGGTGCGGAGGGGGCGCGGACCGCCCCGGAAGGCGAACCTCTCGTGGAAGGTCTGCGGGCCGAGATCGGGCTGCCCCGGGACGAGGCCTGGGCTGCCGTGGTCGCGACCCTGGACCGAGGGCTCGCGGTCGCCGTGGACTACGCGCACACGGTGCGCGCGCGCCCGCCCTTCGGCACGCTCACCGGCTTCCGTGACGGCCGCGAGACGGCGCCCGTGCCGGACGGTTCCTGCGACATCACCGCGCATGTCGCGCTGGACGCGTGCGCGACGGCGTGCGCGCTGCCCGGCACACTGCTGCTGTCACAGCGCGACGCGCTGCGCGCCCTGGGCATCACCGGCACACGCCCCCCGCTCGCACTGGCGTCCACACGCCCGGCCGAGTACGTACGAGCCCTCGCGACCGCAGGTGAAGCCGCCGAACTGACGGCGCCGGGCGGGCTCGGGGACTTCGGTTGGCTGATCCAGCCGGTTGGAATGTCCAACCCGCTCGACGAGCCGGCGGCGGGCATGGCCTCCTGAGGTCCGCCCTACTTGTCGATGTCGCCCACCACGAAGAACATCGACCCGAGGATCGCCACCATGTCCGCGACCAGCGTCCCGGGCAGCAGTTCGACCAGCGCCTGGATGTTGTTGTACGAGGCGGACCGCAGCTTCAGCCGGTACGGGGTCTTCTCGCCCTTGCTGACGAGGTAGTAGCCGTTGATGCCGAGCGGGTTCTCGGTCCACGCGTACGTGTGGCCCTCGGGGGCCTTGAGGACCTTGGGGAGCCGCTGGTTGATCGGCCCGGGCGGCAGCTCGGCGAGACGGTCGAGGCAGGCGTCGGCGAGGTCCAGGGAGTTGTGGGTCTGCTCCAGAAGGCACTCGAACCGGGCGAGGCAGTCCCCCTCCTCGCGGGTCACCACCTTCAGGACGTCCGCCACCTCGCCGTACGCGAGATACGGCTCGTCGCGGCGCAGGTCGAAGTCCACGCCCGAGGCACGGGCGAGCGGCCCGCTCACTCCGTAGGCGTGCACGGTCTCCGGCGGGAGGACGCCCACGCCCCGCGTGCGCCCGCGGAAGATCTCGTTGCCGAGCACCAGGTCGTCGAACCGGTCCATGCGCGAGCGCACGTCGGCGACGGCGGCACGCGCGCGTGTCGTCCACCCGGCCGGCAGGTCCTCCTTCAGACCTCCGACCCGGTTGAACATGTAGTGCATACGCCCACCGGAGACCTCCTCCATGACGTGCTGGAGCTCCTCGCGCTCCGTGAAGGCGTAGAAGATCGGCGTGATCCCGCCCAGCTCCAGCGGGTACGACCCCAGGAACATCAGGTGGTTCAGCACCCGGTTGAGCTCCGCGAGCAGCGTGCGGGTCCACACCGCCCGCTCGGGCACCTCCATGCCGAGCATGCGCTCCACGGCGAGGACGACGCCCAACTCGTTGGAGAAGGCCGACAGCCAGTCGTGGCGGTTGGCGAGCATGATGATCTGGCGGTAGTCGCGGGCCTCGAACAGCTTCTCGGCACCGCGGTGCATATAGCCGATCACCGGCTCGGCGCTCGTGATGCGCTCGCCGTCGAGGACCAGCCGCAGCCGCAGCACGCCGTGCGTGGACGGGTGCTGGGGCCCGATGTTGAGCACCATGTCGGTGCTCTCCGCGGCGCCGCCGATACCGACCATGGTCTCCGTCGTAGGAGTCATGGACACAGTCTCTCCTACGTACGCTGGCCTCATGGAGACGGGGAGCCCGGAGAACACGGGGACTGCGGCGGACGAGCAGGCGGGGACCGAGCAGGCTGTAACCGAGCAGGCCGGACCCGAGCGGGTAGGGACCGAGCAGGCGGAGGCCGAGCGGGCGACCGAGCCCGCGTGGACCGGGCTGCCGCCGGGTCTGCTGCGCATGCGCCGGCTGTTGCTGGTGGTGTGGCTGGGGCTGCTGGCGGTCGGCCTGGCCCTGCTGCTCGGGATGCTCGTCGGACCCGGCTGGGCCGCCTTCGCGCTGCTGCCGTCGGCGCTGATGGCGTGGGGGTGGGTGATGCTCGGCCGCAACTGGCGTTCCTGGCGGTACGCCGAGCGCGCCGACGACCTGCTGATCAGCCGCGGCGTGCTGTGGCACGAGGAGACGGTCGTGCCGTACGGCCGGATGCAGCTGGTCGAGGTCACCTCGGGGCCCGTCGAGCGGCACTTCGGACTGGCCAGCGTGCAGCTGCACACGGCCGCCGCCGCGACCGACGCCACGATCCCCGGCCTCGACCCGGCCGAGGCGGAACGGCTGCGCGACCGGCTCACCGAGCTCGGCGAGGCCCGATCGGCGGGGCTGTGACAGCGCCCGGCGTCGACGACGCCGTACGCGAGCAGCGGCCCCTGACCGAGCGGCGGCTGCACCCCGTGACGCCGCTCAGGCGGGCGTGGGCGCCGGTCGCCGTGGTCATCGGCTGGGCGGTGCACGACCCGGACCGGGCGCAGCGCCAGCTGACCAGGCTGACGACCACCACACTGCTGCTCGCGCTCGCCGTGATCCTCCCCGTCGCCGCCCTGTACGGCTTCCTCTCCTGGTGGTTCACGCACTTCGCGGTGACCGACACCGAACTGCGCATCCGTACCGGTCTGGTGTTCCGGCGCACCGCGCACATCCGGCTGGAGCGCATCCAGGCCATCGACGTCACCCAGCCGCTGCTCGCGCGCGTGGCGGGCGTCGCGAAGCTCAAACTCGACGTCATAGGCACCGACAAGAAGGACGAGCTCGCCTTCCTGGGCGCGGAGGAGGCGCGTGCGCTCCGCGCGGAACTCCTCGCACGCGCCGCCGGTTTCGCGCCCGAGACGGCGCACGAGGTGGGCGAGGCGCCCGCCCAGCAGCTCCTGCGCGTGCCACCGGGTGTCCTGGCCGTCTCGCTCGTCCTGACCGGCGCCACCTGGGGAACGCTGGCCGCCGCCGTCGTCGTCCCGACGATCCTCTGGCTGGTCACCGGGAGCGCGTGGACGGTCCTGGCGGCCGCGGTGCCGCTGATCGGCGCCGCGGGGGCGAGCAGCGTGGGACGGTTCGTCACCGAGTACGACTGGACGGTGGGCGAGTCCCAGGACGGGCTGCGCCTCGACCACGGTCTGCTCGACCGCGCGCACGAGACGGTGCCGCCCGGCCGCGTGCAGACCGTACGGATCGTCGAGCCGCTGCTGTGGCGGCGGCGCGGCTGGGTCCGGGTGGAACTGGACGTGGCCGGCTCCTCGAACTCGCTCCTGCTTCCCGTCGCCCCGCGCGAGGTCGCCGAATCGATCGTCGCGCGCGTGCTGCCCGGAGCGACGGTGCCGGCGCGCGCGTCCCTCTCCCGCCCTCCGCGGCGGGCGGGTCGCTGTGTGCCGCTGTGGTGGCGCGGGTACGGCCTGGCCGTCACGGACGCGGTGTTCGCCGCCCGGACCGGCCTCTTCCGGCGCAGCCTGGCGCTCGTACCGCACGCGAAGGTGCAGAGCGTACGGCTGGTTCAGGGGCCGTGGGAGCGGGTGTGGGGCGTCGCGGACGTGCGCGTGGACACCGGGGCCAACAAGACGGTGACCGCCCGGCTGCGGGACGCCGAGGAGGCGGCGGAGCTGCTGCGGGAGCAGGCGGAGAGGTCGCGTACGGGACGGAGGGGTGCGCGGCCGGACCGGTGGATGGCGTGAGGGCCCGGACCGGTGGATGGCGTGAGGGCGGCTGCGCGGATGCCCGCGGCCGCCAGGGAACCCTCACGCCAACCCCCGTCAGGAAACCGCGCTCCGCAGCCCCTGCACGTCGATCTGTTCCGTCTCGTCGTGCGCCGTCAGGTCGATGACCTGACCGATCCCCCGGGACTCCTCGTCCGCCGGCTTGAACTCGGCCTCGGCCTCGGCCTTGTGCAGGGCGAGGGCCTCCTGGCCGACGACGTCGGCGAGGTCCTCGTTCTGGACGGACTCGAGCGCGGAGGGCTCCGCCCCCGTCTTGGTGCCGAAGAAGTCGAAGCCGCCCTCGATCGCCTGACGCCGTACGGGCGTCGCCGGTACGACGGCCACGGCGGTCGGCGCGATGAAGTGCCCCGCAGGCTGCTGGGCCGCGGGCTGCTGGGCCGCGGGCAGAGCCGGCGTGGCCTTGGCGAGCGCGCCTGCCGTGGTGGTGGCGGCCGCGCGCTCATGCCCGTCGGCCGCCTCGGGCTTCCCCTGGGCCTCGTCCTCCAGCGCGGGTTCCGTCTCGGTTCCGCCGGTGACGCTCGTCTCCGTGACGCCCGTCTCCGTTGCGCCCGTCTCCGTTGCGCCCGTCTCCGGGGCTTCCGAGTCGCCGGCCTTGGCATCGGTGCCGACCGAACCGGCCTTCAGCGACTCGCCGTTGGAGGGGCCGTCACCCTTCGGGGGCACGTTCTTGAGAGGCTCGTCCGTCGGAGACCCGTCCATCGGAGACTCGTCCGTCGGGGAGTCGCTCTCCGGAGAGACGTTCTTGCCGGAATCACCCTTCGGGGACTCGCTGTCCTCCACCGAGTCGTCCCCGGCCTCGACCGAGCCCTCCTCCGCCTTCGCCGAGCCGTCCTCCTCCGACACCCCGGCGTCTTCCGCACCGTCGAACCGCGCCAACGCCGCCTTCGCCCGCAGGAACAGCCCGGATCCCTCCGGCGAGAACACCGCCGGAACCACCGGCGCTTCCTCGACCGACTCCGGCTCGGCACCCTCCGCCTTCGCGCCTTCGGCCTCGGCGGGAGCAGCCACAGCCCCGGCCTCCCCCGCGGCAGCGGAAGCAGACGCAAAGCCCGCGGCGGCAACCGGCACCGGCGGCAGCGCACGCGCGGGTGTGGCCGCCTCTATCTCCAGCACCCGGCGCTCCTCCAGGACGCTGGCCCGGTCGGCCTCGGCGGTGGCGTACCGACGCAGCAGCGCCGCGTGCTCGTTGCGCAGCCCCGCGAGCTCCGCCCGCTTGGCCCGCAGCCGCTGCTCCAGCTTGACGCGCAGCTCGCGCGACTCCTCGAGGTCGGTCTCCAACTCGGCGACCCGCTCCTCGTACCGCCACTCGTCGCTCGCACGCGCGCGCGTGAGGTCGGCGACCCTCTTGCCCGCCTGGGTGTCCCAGCGACGCATGACGACCGCGCCGACCACCGCCGTCGCCGCGGCGGCCGCCGCGAGTCCGCGCAACACCATGGGTTCGGTGAACACCCAGGGGGCAAGGGCCCAGACGACGGAGACGCCTGCGATCGCCGACGGGGGCAGCAGCCTGTGCAAGGGCGGGGAATGACGGTGACGTCCACGTGGCATGGCCAGAAACTTACCGCGCGTAGGCGAATCTTGTTGCCCCGGCCCGTAAAAACACAGCCACCGCGAGTCGTTCATACGGCATCGGGAATCAGATCCGTACCGAATTGGCCAAGAACCAAGATCGCAAACCCCGGACCGGTCACGTCACCTGCCGCTCAACCGCCCGCTCATCCACTCCAGCGTCCCCGGGATCTCCCGCCGCCAGGTGTTGAAGTTGTGCCCTCCGCTTTCGAGGATGATCGACGAGATCCGCGTCAGCTTCGTGGCCTTCACCCGCTCAATGAACTTCAACGTGTCCCTGTAGTTGGATTCTCCAACTTTGCTGCTGCTGACGAGCAGTGAAGTGTCCGGCGCGGGCATGTGCTTGAGGTACCACCACAGGTTCGCGCGATTGCGCAGTTCCTCGTCACCGTGGAAGAGATCGCCCGTCGTGGCGTCGACAGGCGCCTTGTAGTACGCGGAAAGCCCGGCCCCCGCGGCGTACACCTCGGGATGGTGCATGGCGAGCTTCAGCGCGCAGTAGCCGCCCGTGGAGTCACCGATGATGCCCCAACTGCCGGGATTCCCACCGACCCTGTAGTGACCGCCGACGGCATCGGGCAGGTCCTTGCCGAAGAACGTCTCGGTCTGCGGGCCCCCGGGAATGTCCACGCACTCCGTGTCCCGCGGCGGCGCCACCGTCGGCCGCATCATCACCAGGATCATCGGCTCCATACGGCCGTCCGCGACGAGCCTCGCGGCCGTACGGGGATAGTCCAGCTTGTCCACGAGCGCCTGCGCCGTACCCGGATAGCCGGTCAGGACGACGGACGCCGGGAACGTACGCGTGCGGTATTCCGGCTGAAAGTATTCGGGTGGCAGGTAGACGAACGCGGGCGTGGCGATGCGGGTCGTTCGGCCCACGATGTCGACCTTCTGGATCTGACCGCCCAGCCGGGGACTGGCGCTCGCCGCCCCCGGCACGCGCCGGGTGTCGACCACCCGCAGCGGCCCGCGCCCCGGCGTGTGGTCCACGACCACGCCCTGACCCTTCTCCTGACCGAACAGGTCGGCCCAGCCGGCGTAGAACCCGAAGGTCTGGTTGGCGGCGAGGCCGACCGCCGCGAAGATCATCAGTTGGGTCGAGAGCAGCAGGCCGACACGTCCGCTCACGGACCGCCAGCCGCGCCGCGCCAGCCGTGGCCACAGCCACACCGTGCCGACGAACAGCCCTACGGCGGCCAGGACCGCCGACGCCAGCACCTTGTCGCTCGTCAGACCCATCGATGGTTACCTGTCCACGCTTTCCGTCCGGATCGCGCGGACACATCGCCCCCGCACTGCCCCCCTCGCTCCTTCGCAAGGGCTTGCCCCGGACTTTCCTTGGCCTTTGAAACGGTTTTGGGAAGCCGAGTGAACCTCTCCCCTCAAGACACCGTCCTAGAGGGCGCAATGTCGCCGGATGCCCGAATCGGCACCGGATCCAAGGTCTCTCGCAGAACTATGGGATGCGATGTCTGTCAGGACAGATGTGGAAATGTCGGGCGGGGTTCCGCGACGATCGAGCGGGATACGGCATCTGTCGGGCCGGGTACGGCATCTGCTCCGCGGCCCGCGCCCGGAGGCCGTTCCCGTTCTCGTCGGCCGGGCCTGCGCCCTGGTCGGCCTGCTGAACGTCGCCGCGGGCGTCTTCCCGCGCTTCCGGCACAGCCGTATGCACGCCATCGCCGAGGTGCTGCCGGGCGCCTTCGGCCCGTTCGCGGCGGCGCTGTCGCTCAGCGCCGGCGTGCTGTTGCTGCTGCTCGCCCACGGGCTCAAGCGCGGCAAGCGGCGGGCGTGGCGCGCCGCCGTCGTCCTGCTGCCCGCCGGAGCCGTGGCGCAGTTCACATACCGCCACTCCCTGGTGGGCGTCCTCATCTCCGTCGCGCTGCTCGTGGCCCTGCTGCGCCACCGTGACCAGTTCGCGGCGCTGCCCGACCCGCGCAGCAGGTGGCGCGCGCTGGCCAACTTCGTCCTCATGGGCGCCGGCTCCCTCGCCCTCGGGCTGGTCATCGTCAGCGCCCACCCGCACACCCTGGTCGGCGACCCGAGCCTGGCCGACCGCATCACCCACGTCCTGTACGGCCTGTTCGGCTTCGAGGGCCCGGTCGACTACCAGGGCAACACCTCCTGGACGGTCGCCTTCTCCCTGGGCGCCCTCGGCTGGATCACCGCGGTCACCACGATCTACCTCGCCTTCCGCCCCGAACACCCCGCCGCCCGCCTCACCGAGGACGACGAGGCACGCCTGCGCGCCCTGCTGGCCAAGCACGGCGGCCGCGACTCCCTCGGCCACTTCGCGCTGCGCCGCGACAAGGCCGTCGTCTTCTCCCCCAGCGGCAAGGCCGCGGTGACCTACCGCGTCGTCTCCGGCGTGATGCTCGCCAGCGGCGACCCGATCGGCGACGTCGAGGCATGGCCGGGCGCCATCGAGCGCTTCATGGACGAGGCCAGGGCGCACTCCTGGACCCCGGCCGTCATGGGCTGCTCCGAGACCGGCGCCGAGGTGTGGACCCGTGAGACCGGGCTCGACGCCCTCGAACTGGGCGACGAGGCGGTGGTGGACGTCCCGGATTTCTCGCTCGCCGGCCGCGCGATGCGCAATGTGCGCCAGATGGTCAAGCGCATCGAGCGCGCCGGTTACGAGACCCGGGTACGTCGTGTCCGTGACCTCGGCGACGCCGAGCTGGAGCGCATCCGCCGCGCCGCCGACGACTGGCGCGGCACCGACACCGAGCGCGGCTTCTCCATGGCGCTCGGCCGCGTCGGCGACCCGTCCGACGGCGACTGTCTCATCGCCACCGCCCACAAGGCGGACGCCGAGCCGGGCCCGTACGGCGACCTCAAGGCGATCCTCCATTTCGTGCCGTGGGGCACGGACGGGGTCTCGCTGGACCTGATGCGCCGCGACCGCTCGGCCGACCCCGGCATGAACGAGCTGCTGATCGTGGCCGCCCTCCAGGCCGCCCCGAAGTTCGGCATCGCGCGCGTGTCGCTCAACTTCGCCATGTTCCGCTCGGCACTGGCACGCGGCGAGAAGATCGGCGCGGGCCCGGTGCTGCGCGCCTGGCGCGGTCTGCTGGTCTTCCTCTCCCGCTGGTTCCAGATCGAGTCCCTGTACAAGTTCAACGCCAAGTTCCAGCCCCGCTGGGAGCCCCGCTTCGTCGTCTACCGGGCCTCCGGCGACCTGCCCCGCCTCGGTTTCGCCGCCATGCAGGCGGAGGGCTTCGTGAACCTGGCCCTGCCGCTGCCGCGCTTCCTGCGCCGCCGTACGACCACGCGGCGCCCGTGCCCGCACTCGGTGGCCGAGCGGGACGTGCGCGCCGCCTGACCGGGGCTGCCGAGGACCGGCCCGAGCGGGAGCCCCACCCCCCTGCCCCGGAGGCTCCCGCTCGGGCCGCGGCACGTCACGGCACTGCCTTGGGCCTAGGCTGAACGTATGAGCAAGCAGAGCGGACGCGGGCGCGTCGGGGGCCTTCCGGAGTGGGACCGGTGCGCGGTCATGGGAGTCGTCAACGTGACCCCCGATTCCTTCTCCGACGGCGGCCGCTGGTTCGACACCACGTCCGCCGTGAAGCACGGCCTCGCCCTGGTCGAGGAGGGCGCCGACCTGGTCGACGTCGGCGGCGAGTCCACCCGCCCGGGCGCCACCCGGGTCGACGAGGACGAGGAACTGCGCCGCGTCATCCCTGTCGTCCGCGGCCTGGTCTGCGAGGGCGTCGCGGTCTCCGTCGACACCATGCGCGCCTCCGTCGCCGAGCAGGCCCTGGCCGCCGGCGCCGCCCTCGTCAACGACGTCAGCGGCGGCCTCGCCGACCCCGCGATGATCCCGGTCGTCGCCGACGCCGGCGCCCCCTTCGTCGTCATGCACTGGCGCGGCTTCCTCCAGGGCGGCAACGTCAAGGGCGTCTACGACGACGTCGTCACCGAGGTCGTCGACGAGCTCCACGCGCGCGTGGAGGCCGTTCTGGAGGGCGGCATCGCCCCGGACCGCATCGTCGTCGACCCCGGTCTCGGATTCTCCAAGGACGCCGCGCACGACCTCGTCCTGCTCGCCCACCTCGACCGCCTGCTCGCCCTCGGCCACCCCCTCCTCGTCGCCGCCTCCCGCAAGCGGTTCCTCGGCCGCGTCCTCGCCGGGCCTCAGGCCGCGCCGCCGCCCGCCCGCGAGCGCGACGCCGCCACGGCCGCGGTCTCGGCGCTCGCGGCGCACGCCGGCGCGTGGGCCGTCCGCGTGCACGAGGTACGCGCCACGGCGGACGCGGTACGCGTCGCACGCGCCATCGAGGAGGCGCGCACGACCGGAAACGCGCCCGGCGAGATGGCCGAGCGCCCAGGCACGCCCAGCTCCGAAGGAGCCCGGTGAGCGCCCCCCACACCGACGTCGAACAAGTGGAGGCCGCCAACACCGCCTTCTACGAGGCGATGGAGCGCGGCGACTTCGAGGAGCTGTCCTCGCTCTGGCTCACCCCGTCCGACCTGGGCGTCGACGAGACCTACCACGACCCGGCCGACGCCGGCGTGGTCTCCTGCGTGCACCCCGGCTGGCCGGTGCTCACCGGGCGCGGCGAGGTCCTCAGGTCGTACGCGCTGATCATGGCGAACACCGACTACATCCAGTTCTTCCTCACCGACGTGCATGTCTCCGTGACCGGCGACACCGCCCTGGTGACCTGTACCGAGAACATCCTCAGCGGCGGTCCCGCCCCCGAGGGCGACGAGGAGCTCGGCCCGCTCGTGGGCCAGCTCGTGGTCGCCACGAACGTGTTCCGGCGCACACCCGACGGCTGGAAGATCTGGTCGCACCACGCCTCGCCGGTTCTGGCCGAAAACGACGAGGAAGAAGGCGACAGCACCCCCTCGTGACTGGGTAGTCGCCCTACGAGGGCAGCCTCGAGGACGATCGCGAGAACCACCACCAGGACCACCGCAACGACGACCACGGGCGACTCGCGGGGCGACCCGCGACAGCCACCCGCAAGAGGGCCCGCGCGGGCCCGCCGGGACCAGGGAGTGGTTGGAATCACGCCTCCGCGGGTAGGCGCGGCTACCAGCCCGTGAGCCGCCGGGTTCCCCAGGGGAAACACACGATGAATCCTCCCGGGCCCGGCGCGGGCCCAGGCCCCCGTGGCCCGGCCCTGTCAGTGCCCGCAGGTAGATTCGTTCGAGGCCGGTGTGCCGCCCGCACGTGGCACCGACCGGCCGTCACCGACGATTGCAGGAGTGATTCGCGTGGATCGTGTCGCGCTGCGCGGCCTCAAGGCCCGCGGGTACCACGGTGTGTTCCCCAAGGAACGCGAGGAGGGCCAGACCTTCATCGTGGACCTCGTCCTTGGCCTGGACACCCGACCGGCCGCCGCCGACGACGACCTGGCGAAGACCGTGCACTACGGCATCGTGGCGGAGGAGGTCGTGGCCGTCGTCGAGGGCGAGCCGGTCAACCTCATCGAGACGCTCGCCGAGCGCATCGCCCAGGCCTGTCTGAAGCACGAAGGCGTCCAGGAGGTCGAGGCCACCGTCCACAAACCGGACGCGCCGATCACGGTCCCCTTCGACGACGTGACCATCACCATCACCCGGAGCCGAGTATGACCGCACCCTTCACCAAGGGCCCCGGCGACCCGACCGTACAGCCGGTGCCCGCCTCCGTCGTCGAGAAGGTCGACGCCGCCGACACGACCCTCCACAACCCCAAACGGGCCGTGATCTCCCTCGGCTCCAACCTGGGCAACCGCCTGGAGACCCTCCAGGGCGCCATCGACGCGCTGGAGGACACCCCGGGCGTCCGCGTCAAAGGGGTCTCCCCGGTGTACGAGACCGAGCCGTGGGGCGTGGAGCCGGGAAGCCAGCCCTCGTACTTCAACGCGGTCGTGGTCCTCAAGACCACGCTCCCCCCGTCCTCCCTCCTGGAGCGGGCACACGCGGTCGAGGAGGCCTTCCACCGCGTACGGGACGAGCGCTGGGGCGCGCGCACCCTCGACGTCGACATCGTCGCCTACGCCGACCTCGTCTCCGACGACCCGCACCTCACCCTCCCCCACCCGCGCGCCCACGAGCGCGCCTTCGTCCTCGCCCCCTGGCACGATGTGGAGCCCGAGGCCCAGCTGCCGGGCCGCGGCGCGGTGGCCGACCTGCTGGGCACCGTCACCCGCGAGGGCGTCGCGCCGCGCGAGGATCTGGAACTCCGGCTGCCCGAATAGTCGTTAAGGTCAAGACGACACAGTCCGTCGGGACCGGGGGAGCTGAAGGGACACCGTGAGAGAGCTGCGCATCAGGATGCTGGTCGGCGTGTTCGTCGTCGCCGGAGTCCTGTCCTGGGCTGGCGCCCGCCTGTGGAACTCCATCGGGACCCTGCCCAGCGTCCCTCTGGCCGCCCCCATCGTCCTCGCCCTGATCGCCGTGGTCCTGCTCGCCACGGCGATCTCGATCCGCGCCCGCCTCAGGGCGCAACGGGAACGCCGCCCCGAGGCCAAGGGCGTCGACCCCCTGATGGCCGCCCGCGCGGTCGTTTTCGGCCAGGCCAGCGCCCTGGTCGCCGCCCTGGTCGCCGGCATGTACGGCGGCACGGGCGTCTTCCTCCTGGAGTCCCTGGACATCCCCGCCCGCCGCGACCAGGCCATCTACGCCGGCTTCTCGGTCCTGGCCGGAATCGGCGTCATAGCGGCAGCCATCTTCCTGGAGCGCATCTGCAAGCTCCCGGAGGACGACGAACACAACGGCGCGGGCACGGCGCCGACGGTGTGACAGCGCCGGGCCTACCAGGGCTGGTAGGCAGGGCCGGCTGTCGGCCCCGACCAGACGCGAGGCCAGTCCGCTGCTCCGCGGTGTGGACTTCGCACCGACTCCTTGGGCCGACTCGGACAGGATCGCCGTCGGGTCAGCGCGCCAGTATCAGGCTCATCGCCTCGGCCCGGGTCGTAGCGTCCCGAAGCTGACCGCGCACCGCCGACGTCGTGGTCTTGGCACCAGGCTTACGGATCCCGCGCACCGACATGCACATGTGCTCGGCCTCGATGACGACGATCACGCCCCGGGCCTCCAGGATCTTCATGAGGGAGTCGGCGACCTGCGTGGTGAGTCGTTCCTGCACCTGCAGACGACGGGCAAACACCTCAACCAGCCGGGCCAGCTTCGACAGGCCCGTGATCTTTCCGCTTTCTGCCGGGATGTACCCAATGTGAGCTACGCCATGGAACGGCAACATATGATGCTCGCACAAAGATACGATTTCGATGTCCTTGACCAGGACCATCTCGTCATGCCCGATATCGAACGTGGTCGTCAGAACGTCCTCGGGCTGCTGCGTATGCCCAGCCAAAAGCTCCCGATAAGCCCGAGCAACCCGCGCCGGCGTCTCCTTCAGCCCCTCCCGATCGGGATCCTCGCCGACCGCGATCAGCAGTTCGCGTACGGCGTTCTCGGCGCGCTTCTCGTCGAACTCACCGATGCGGCCCTCGCCGTCCAGCGTCACGGGGTCGGTCATGTGGTGCCTCGTTCCTTTGCGGGTGGCGCGTGTGGGTCACGCGTCTGAACTGCGGGCATACGCAAATGCCGCGCCCCCCAGGCTAGAACCAGGGGGACGCGGCATCCATTCCGGGCCCGGTGGCGTCACCGGGTACGGCCCATCAGCTCTCCGGACGCTCCTCGGGAGCCGGCTCGGTCGCCGGGGCGGGCTCCGCCACCGTCGACTTCGCGGTGGTGATCGCCGGCGTCGCGCCGTTGGCCCCGTTCGTCAGTGCGAGCTCCTTCGGGGAGAGCACCGGCGGACGGGTGGACGGCGTGCGGCGGGAGGAGCCGGTCCAGGCGGGCCGCGGCGGACGCTTGACGATCGGGGCGAAGATCTCGGCGATCTCCTCCTTGCCCAGCGTCTCCTTCTCCAGCAGCTGAAGCACCAGGTTGTCGAGGACGTCGCGGTTCTCGACCAGGATCTCCCAGGCTTCGTTGTGCGCGTTCTCGATGAGCTTCTTGACTTCCTCGTCCACCAGCGCGGCGACCTCTTCCGAGTAGTCGCGCTGGTGAGCCATCTCACGTCCGAGGAACGGCTCGGTGTTGTCGCCGCCGAACTTGATGGCGCCGAGACGCTCGGTCATCCCGTACTGGGTGACCATCGCGCGGGCCGTGGCCGTGGCCTTCTCGATGTCGTTCGCCGCGCCCGTGGTCGGGTCGTGGAAGACGAGCTCCTCGGCCGCGCGGCCGCCCAGCATGTAGGCGAGCTGGTCCAGCATCTCGTTGCGGGTCGTGGAGTACTTGTCCTCGTCCGGCAGGACCATCGTGTAGCCGAGGGCGCGGCCTCTCGACAAGATCGTGATCTTGTGGACCGGGTCGGAGTTCGGGGAGGCCGCCGCGACCAGGGCGTGTCCGCCCTCGTGGTACGCGGTGATCTTCTTTTCCTTGTCCGACATGATCCGGGTCCGCTTCTGCGGGCCCGCCACGACGCGGTCGATGGCCTCGTCCAGCATCTGGTTGTCGATCAGCTTCCTGTCCGAGCGGGCCGTGAGCAGCGCCGCCTCGTTCAGGACGTTCGACAGATCCGCGCCCGTGAAGCCGGGGGTGCGGCGGGCGACCGCCGACAGGTCGACGTCCGGGGCGACCGGCTTGCCCTTCTGGTGGACCTTGAGGATCTCCAGACGGCCCTGCATGTCCGGGCGGTCGACCGCGATCTGGCGGTCGAAGCGGCCGGGGCGCAGGAGGGCCGGGTCGAGGATGTCGGGACGGTTCGTCGCGGCGATGAGGATCACGCCGCCCTTGACGTCGAAACCGTCCATCTCGACGAGCAGCTGGTTCAGGGTCTGCTCGCGCTCGTCGTGACCACCGCCGAGGCCGGCGCCGCGGTGACGGCCGACCGCGTCGATCTCGTCGACGAAGACGATCGCCGGGGCGTTCGCCTTGGCCTGCTCGAACAGGTCACGGACTCGGGAGGCACCGACACCGACGAACATCTCGACGAAGTCGGAACCGGAGATCGAGTAGAAGGGGACGCCCGCCTCGCCGGCGACAGCACGCGCGAGGAGCGTCTTACCGGTACCAGGAGGCCCGTAGAGCAGCACGCCCTTGGGGATCTTGGCGCCCACGGCCTGGAACTTCGCCGGTTCCTGGAGGAACTCCTTGATCTCCTGGAGCTCCTCGACGGCCTCGTCCGAGCCGGCGACGTCCGAGAACGTCGTCTTCGGGGTGTCCTTGGTGATGAGCTTCGCCTTGGACTTGCCGAAGTTCATGACTCGGGAGCCGCCACCCTGCATCTGATTCATCAGGAACAGGAAGACGACCACGATGAGGACGAAGGGAAGCAGGGAGAGCAGGATGCCGACGAACGGGTTCTGCTTGGACGGCGAGACCGTGTAGCCGTCCGGGATCTGCTTGTCCTGGTACTTGTTCTGCAGCGTGCCGGCGATGGTCACGCCCTGGTCGCCGATGTAGCTCGCCTGGATCTTGGTGGCGCCCTCGACCTTTTCGCCGTCCTTGAGCTGGACCTTGATGATCGACTCGTCGCCGGTGGTCAGCTTGGCCGACTCGACCTTGTTGTCATTGATCGCCTGGACGACCTGGCCGGTGTCCACCGTCTTGTAGCCGCCGGACGAGCCGACGACTTGCATCAACACGACCACGGCAAGGACGGCCAGCACGATCCACATGACCGGCCCACGGAAGTATCGCTTCACGTCCATCCATACGGAGCGGTGCCGCCCCGTCCCTCCTGCCATAGTGAGTTTGATAAGACAGTTCTTCTGACGGTACCCCAGCTTTGGCGGCCCTAGCCGCACGGGACGGCTGGCAAGCCCGTCTGCATGCTCCAACGCCGCGGAGCCCGCCGGGGTTCCCGATCTTCGTCCGGGGCTTGGGCCCTTCGGGTCGGGTTCCCCGGACCGCCGGACTCAGCCGCCGTAGACGTGGGGCGCGAGCGTACCGACGAACGGGAGATTGCGGTACTTCTCGGCGTAGTCGAGGCCGTAGCCGACGACGAACTCGTTGGGGATGTCGAAGCCGACCCACTCCACGTCGATGGCGACCTTCGCGGCGTCCGGCTTGCGCAGCAGCGTGCACACCTTCAGCGTGGCGGGCTCGCGGGAGCCGAGGTTGTTGATCAGCCAGGACAGGGTCAGACCGGAGTCGATGATGTCCTCGACGATCAGGACGTGCTTGCCCTTGATGTCGGTGTCGAGGTCCTTGAGGATCCGCACGACACCGGAGGACTGGGTGCCGGCGCCGTACGACGACACCGCCATCCAGTCCATGGTGACGGGGGTGGACAGCGCCCGGGCGAGGTCGGCCATGACCATCACCGCGCCCTTGAGGACGCCGACGATGAGCAGGTCCTTGCCCTCGTACTCCGCGTCGATCTTCGCGGCCAGCTCGGCCAGCTTCGCGTCGATCTCTTCCTTGGTGATGAGTACCTGCTTGAGGTCGGCACCCATGTCTTTCGCGTCCACCCGCATCACTTTCGGTCGGTCGTCCCGCACTGATCGGCTCGCCGGCCCCTCCGACAGGCGCGCGGAGGGGTCGGGATTCAGCCTTGCCGAATCACCAGTCTGCCACCCTGGCGCCGGGCGACGACTTTGCCGGGGAGATTGATGGCCCCCTGGCCGCGCCAGCCGGTGATCAGGCGGTCGACTTCCTCGATGTGGCGGGCGAACAGCGCGCCGGCGGGCGACCCGGCCTCGATGGCGGCGCGGCGCAGGACGCGGCGGCGTACGGCGGGCGGCAGCGCGTACAGCTTGGCGCACTCCAGGAGGCCGGACGCGTCGCGTACGGCCTCCGACGCCTGGCCGGCCCAGGCGTCGAGGGCGTCGGCGTCGTCACGGGAGAGCTGGGCGGTGCGGGCCAGGGCCTCCACGACGCCCTTGCCGAGCGCCTTCTCCAGGGCGGGCAGGCCCTCGTGACGCAGACGGGAGCGGGTGTAGGCCGGATCCGCGTTGTGGGGGTCGTCCCAGACCGGGAGGGACTGGACCATGCATGCCTTGCGGGCGGTCTGGCGGTCGAGCCCGAGGAAGGGGCGGCGGTAACGGCCGCCGGCCCCCGAGACCGCGGCCATTCCGGACAGGGAGCGGATGCCGGACCCGCGGGCGAGGCCGAGCAGGACGGTCTCGGCCTGGTCGTCGCGGGTGTGGCCGAGGAGGACGGCGACGGCGCCGTTGCGTACGGCCGCCTCGTCGAGGGCTGCGTAGCGGGCGTCGCGGGCGGCGGCTTCGGGGCCACCCGCGCGGCCGACGGTGACGGCGACGGACTCGACCGGGTCGAGGCCGAGTTCGCGCATGCGCAGGACGACCTCTTCGGCGCGCAGGTCGGAGCCGGGCTGAAGGCCGTGGTCGACGGTGATGCCGCCGGCGCGGATGCCGAGTTTGGGGGCTTCGAAGGCGAGCGCGGAGGCGAGAGCCATGGAGTCGGCGCCGCCGGAGCACGCGACGAGCACGAGCGGGGAGGGGGTTCGCTCGTGCGGGGCGGCGCTCTGAGGCTCCTGGGCGGGGGCAGGGCGCAGGTCGTACGACGGCTCGTGTGCCGTGTTGTCGGGCGCCGTGTTGTCGGGCGGGACCGCGGCGCGCGTGCCGGAGGGCGCGGACGCGTCGGTGATGCGACTGTGTTCGGTGAGGATGTCGTGGAGGACGCGGCGGACCGCCAGGCGTATCGCCGCGACCGCAGGATGGGGACCCATGTCCGGTTCCCTTCATGAAGTTTTCGGGGGGTGAGCCCGAGCTCGGTCACTCAGAGTGTGTAGATGGTGACAGAACCGGGCCGTTCCCCGAGCATTGCACGCCTACCCATGGCTCACGGTCCCTCGGACGGGTGATTGAAGGGGCGTTCGCCTGCCGTCGGCCGGATTCGGTTCACGACCTTCGTATGAGATGCACAACTCTCGACGGAATTCACGACTCCGCCTTGCGGTGCACCCGCGCGATCCAGTCCGCCGGTTTGGAGATCTCCGCCTTGGTCGGGAGGGTGTTCGGTGACGTCCAGACACGGTTGAAGCCGTCCATGCCGACCTGGTCCACGACGGCCCGTACGAAGCGTTCGCCGTCGCGGTACTGCCTGAGCTTGGCGTCCAGGCCCAGCAGTTTGCGCAGGGCCATGTCCAGCCGGGACGCGCCCTTGGCACGCCGCTGCTGGAACTTCTCGCGGATCTCCGCGACGCTCGGCACGACCTGGGGTCCGACGCCGTCCATCACGAAGTCGGCGTGGCCCTCCAGGAGCGACATCACGGCGGTGAGGCGGCCGAGGATCTCGCGCTGGGCCGGGGTCTGCACCAGTTCCACGAAGGACCGCCCGCCGTCGTCCTCCTCGGCCTCGGGCCGGCCGCCGGCGAGGGACTGGGCTGCCTCGCGGATGCGTTCGAGGACGGTCATGGGGTCGACGTCGGTCTCCCCCAAGAAAGACTGGATTTCGCCTTCGAGGTGATCGCGCAGCCAGGGCACCGCGCTGAACTGCGTGCGGTGGGTCTCCTCGTGCAGACACACCCACAGGCGGAAGTCGTGGGGGTGTACGTCGAGTTCGCGCTCCACGTGCACGATGTTCGGGGCGACGAGCAGGAGCCGGCCGCCGCCGTTCTCGCCCGCCGGGAGCTCGCGGGTGGCGGGGGCGAAGGTCTCGTACTGGCCGAGGACACGGGAGGCGAGGAAGGACAGCAGCATCCCGAGTTCGACGCCGGTGACCTTGCCGCCGACGGCACCGAGGACCGCGCCGCCGGGGCCGCCGCCGCGCCGCTCCTGCATCTTGCCGAGCAGGGGCTTGAGGATCTCGCGGAACCCGGCGACGTTCGCCCGCACCCAGCCGGGGCGGTCGACGACGAGGACGGGGGTGTCGTGGATGTCCTCCGTGCCCATACGAGTGAAGCCCCGGACGTGCTCCTCCGAGGCTTTGGCATGTCGGCGCAGTTCGGCGACGACGGCCCGGGCCTCGTCGCGGCTCACCTCGGGGCCCGGCCGTACGAGCCGGGTCGCGGTCGCCACCGCGAGATTCCAGTCGACCATCTCGGCACCACCGATGCTCGTCATGCGTCAACCGTACGTGAGCGTTCCCACTTGGGGCAGGCCGTGGGGTCGGCGCCGCTTTCGCGACAGGCCCTAGCGGCAGCCGCAGGCCGCCAGTGCCGTCACCGCCCGGTCCAGGGCCCGCTGTGCCGCGCCGGGGTCCGTCGTGTTCGTGGCCAGGAAGGCGAAGGACAGCAGGCGGCCGTCCTGGTCGACCACCGTGCCGGCCAGGGAGTTCACGCCTGTCAGGGTGCCCGTCTTGGCTCGTACGACGCCTGCCGGGCCGTCCGTGTAGCGGCTGGTCAGGGTGCCGGTGAAGCCCGCCACGGGGAGGCCCGTGAGGAGGGGGCGG
Organism: Streptomyces sp. NPDC006385; assembly: GCF_040612485.1. Taxonomy (NCBI): domain Bacteria; kingdom Bacillati; phylum Actinomycetota; class Actinomycetes; order Kitasatosporales; family Streptomycetaceae; genus Streptomyces; species Streptomyces sp. NPDC006385. The sequence continues at coordinate 155,806 of NZ_JBEXQG010000012.1, read as the reverse complement.
AGTTCGGGGTGGGCCGGGTCGGCGGCCTTGGCGAGGAGGGTCGCGAGGAGGCCCGCCGTGAGCCTGTCGGCGCGGTCGAGGCCACTGCCGTCCTTGACGTCGACGCCGGACATCGGCAGTCCCAGTTTCCTCAGCCGGGCCTCGATCGCCTCGCCGGCGCCGTCGAAGTCGGCGCGCTTCCCGCTCGCCAGGGCCGTCTGGCGGGCCAGAGCCTCGCCGATGTCGTTGTCGCTGTGGGTGAGCATGCGCTCGACCAGGGCGGAGAGCGGGGGCGAGGCGACCTCGGCGAGGGACTCGGCGCGGTCGGTCGCCTTGGACGGGCCGGGGGACGTCGTCCTGATGCCGTGGTCCGCGAGGAAGGACGCGAACCTGGTCGCCGCGTCCTTCGCCGGGTCCGCCACGCGCGGTGCCGGGCCGCTCCCGGAGCCGTCCGTGCGGGCCTCGTCGGCCATCAGGGCGGTGACCGGTGCGAGGTTGCCGTTCACCCCGATGGGGTGCAGTGCGGGGCCCGCGTAGAGCGTGGTGTCGTAGGAGAGGGTGACCTCGCGCAGGTCGCGCTTCTTCAGCGCCTCGGCGGTCTCGGCGGCGAGCTCGCGCAGGCTCGCCCGGCCCTTCGCCTCCTTGCGGGCCGTCAGCGTGGGGTCGCCGCCGCCGACGAGGACCAGTTCGTTCGTGTCGGGTTCCAGGGCGGTGCGGGTGGTGAGGCGGTGGTCGGGGCCCAGCGCGGCCAGGGCCGCCGCCGCGGTGGCGAGCTTCGTGGTCGAGGCGGGCGTGAGGGAGTCGGCGGCTCCCACCCCGTAGAGGTGCTTGCCGGTGGCGACGTCCACGACCGCCGCCGCCCCGCGGGTGCCGAGCTGGGGCACGTCCAGGAGCGGGCCCAGGACGTCGGCGAGGGCCTTGCCGTTCGGGGCCGACTTCACGGTCCCGACGCCGCCGCCCAGGCCGGTGAGGACGGCGGCCGCGCTGGGGGCGGGGCGGGGCGCCTCGGCCGCCGTGCCGGACGGGTCGGAACCACGACCGTGATCTGCGCCACCCGTGTGCTCCCGGGCGGCCGCCCGGTCCCGCTCGGCCGTACGCTGACCGGTGGAGTCCCAGGGGCCGACGGCGGTCACCACTCCGGCGGCCAGCGCCAGTCCGGCGGTGGCGGCGCCCGCGGTGTACTGCCAGGTCTTCGGCTTGCGGGTCCGCGCGCCCTGCGGGACGACGGCTCGCGTGAGCCGTGCGACCCGCGGTTTCGCGGCCGTCGCGGCGCGTGCGAGACGTGGGCGTACGGCCTCCGCGGCCCGTGCCAGACGCGGTCGTACGGCGCTCGCGACCCGCGTCACATGCGGTCTCGCGGCTCGCCAAGGCCCCAGCTCTGGCACTACCACCAGCCCCTTTCGCGATCACACACCTGCGTGAGGGACACTTAACCACCAGAACTATGTGCTGATCATGGAGGAGCCACCGGTGGAGTTCGACGTCACGATCGAGATTCCGAAGGGTTCGCGGAACAAGTACGAGGTGGACCACGAGACCGGTCGGATCCGCCTGGACCGTCGACTCTTCACCTCGACCGCCTACCCGACCGACTACGGCTTCGTCGAGAACACCCTCGGCGAGGACGGCGACCCGCTGGACGCGCTGGTCATCCTGGACGAGCCGACGTTCCCGGGCTGCCTCATCAAGTGCCGCGCGATCGGCATGTTCCGCATGACGGACGAGGCCGGCGGCGACGACAAGCTGCTGTGCGTGCCGGCGACGGACCCGCGTGTGGAGCACCTGCGTGACATCCACCACGTGTCCGAGTTCGACCGTCTGGAGATCCAGCACTTCTTCGAGGTCTACAAGGACCTGGAGCCCGGCAAGTCGGTCGAGGGCGCCGACTGGGTCGGCCGCACCGAGGCCGAGGCCGAGATCGAGCGGTCGTACAAGCGCTTCAAGGACCAGGGCGGCCACTGAGGCGCCAGGTGCTTCCAGCCGTGTGAACGGGCCGCACGCGCACGCGTGCGGCCCGTTCGTGTGTCTGTGCGCATACTGAGTGCGGCAGGAGGTGTCGTACAGGGAGCGCTACGCACGTGACGGACGCGGAAGACCGCAAGCCGCAGTCGGACGAGGCAAGGATGGCCTTCACCGCGCCGGTCGGCGTCGAGGTGGGGGACAGCGAGTCGGAGACGACGTCCGAGTTCGCCCTCCCCAAGGGGCTGGACGTACCGCAGGCGCCGCTCTCGGAGCCCGAGGGATCGGCGTTCAGCACCCCGAGCCAGTACAGCGTCGAGGACGCCCCGGCCGCGTTCACGCCGCCGACGGGCATACCGCTGGTCCGGCTGACCAAGGACCTGCCGTGGCAGGACCGGATGCGCACGATGCTGCGCATGCCGGTGGCCGAGCGGCCGGCGCCGGAGCGGATGCCGAAGGCGGAGGAGGAGGGTCCGGCCGTCCCCCGCGTGCTCGACCTGACCCTGCGTATCGGGGAGCTGCTGCTGGCGGGCGGTGAGGGCGCCGAGGACGTGGAGGCGGCGATGTTCGCGGTCTGCCGGTCCTACGGCCTGGACCGCTGCGAGCCGAACGTCACCTTCACGCTGCTGTCGATCACGTACCAGCCGTCGCTGGTGGACGATCCGGTCTCGGCGGCGCGTACGGTGCGGCGGCGTGGCACCGACTACACGCGTCTGGCCGCCGTGTACCAGCTCGTGGACGACCTCAGCGACCCGGAGAGCACCATCTCCCTGGAGGAGGCCTACGGGCGGCTGGCGGAGATCCGCCGCAACCGGCACCCGTACCCGACCTGGGTGCTGACGTCGGCGAGCGGGCTGCTCGCGGGCGCGGCGTCCGTGCTGGTCGGCGGTGACCTGATCGTGTTCATCGCGGCCATGCTGGGCGCGATGCTCGGCGACCGGCTGGCATGGCTGTGCGCGGGGCGCGGGCTGCCGGAGTTCTACCAGTTCACGGTGGCCGCGATGCCGCCGGCCGCGATCGGGATCGCGCTGACACTGGCGCACGTCGACGTGAAGGCGTCCGCGGTCATCACCGGTGGGCTGTTCGCGCTGCTGCCCGGACGGGCGCTCGTCGCCGGCGTGCAGGACGGGTTGACCGGGTTCTACATCACCGCGTCCGCGCGGCTGCTGGAGGTCATGTACTTCTTCGTCGGCATCGTCGTCGGCGTGCTGGTGATCCTGTACTTCGGCGTGAACCTGGGCGCCAAGCTCAACCCGGACGCGGCGCTGCACATCTCCGAGCGGCCGTACTGGCAGATCGCCGCGTCGATGCTGCTGTCGCTGACCTTCGCGGTACTGCTCCAGCAGGAACGGTCCACCGTGCTCGCCGTGACGCTCAACGGCGGTGTCGCGTGGGTGGTGTACGGCGCGATGCACTATGCCGGTGAGCTGTCGCCGGTTGCGTCCACGGCTGCCGCGGCCGGGTTGGTGGGGCTGTTCGGGCAGCTGATGGCTCGGTATCGGTTCGCGTCGGCGTTGCCGTACACGACCGCCGCGATCGGGCCCCTGCTGCCGGGGTCGGCCACGTATTTCGGGCTGCTGGCGATCGCTCAGAACGATGTCGACGAGGGGCTGGTCTCGTTGGCCACGGCTGCGTCGTTGGCCATGGCCATCGCCATCGGGGTGAACCTCGGGGCGGAGATCTCGCGGATGTTCTTGCGGATCGGGTCGCCGGAGAAGCGGCGGGCGGCCAAGCGGACGCGGGGATTCTGAGCGCCGGGTGCGATACCCGCCGACGCCGGGTTCCAGTAGCTCCCCGCGCCCCTCAGGGCGTTTCAGTACCCCTGGTCGGGCGGGTACTGCTGGTTCTGCCGGCCGTAACCCTGCGGGTACTGCTGGGCGTACGGCTGCTGCTGGGGCTGCTGGTCGTAGTACTGCTGGTCGTAGCCGTACTGCTGCGGGCCCTGGTTGCCGTACTGGTGGCCCGGGTTGCCGTGCTGCTGGGGCTGGTCGTCGGACGGGATGCGGCGGAGCTGGGTCGTCGCGTCGTCCATGCGGGGCGCCTGCTGGGGCTGGGGGGCCGGAGCCTGTGCCGCCGCGCGCTTGTTCTTGGCGCGCTCCCGCAGGTACTCGATGATGATCGGGACCACCGAGACGAAGACGATCAGGACGAGGATCGCCTCGACGTTCTTGTTGATGAACTCGATCTGCCCGAGCCAGTAGCCCGCGAGGGTGACGCCGCAGCCCCAGGCGATGCCGCCGATCACGTTGTACGTGACGAACGTGCGGTACTTCATACGGCCGGCGCCCGCGACGATGGGGGCGAAGGTGCGCACGATCGGCACGAAGCGGGCGAGGACGATCGCCTTGGGGCCGTACTTCTCCATGAACTCGTGGGCCTTCTCCAGGTTCTCCTGTTTGAAGAGCTTGGAGTTGGGGCGGTTGAACAGCTTCGGGCCGAGGAACTTGCCGATCATGTAGCCGACCTGGTCACCGATGACGGCGGCCAGGACGATGAGCGTGCAGACCAGCCACAGGGGCTGGGTGATGTACTGCCCCTGCGCCACGAAGAGGCCCGCCGTGAACAGCAGCGAGTCGCCGGGCAGGAACGCGAAGAGACCGGACTCGGCGAAGACGATCAGCAGGATGCCGGGGAGGCTGAAGGTCTCGATCAGATAGTTCGGGTCGAGCCACTCGGGGCCGAGCGCAAGCGTGGTCACGGGATTGTGGCTCCTGCTGGGTGGGGGCGGCGGGGTGCAACGGGCTGCTCAATTATCAACGCTGGACCGGCCGCCCAGGTTCCATGGACCCCCTCAGGATGCACTGTGCCCCGGCTGCGACAAAGCTGTGGTTCATGGGCCTCGACGAGTACGGCGGCGGGCAGGGACCCCAGCCCGACGTCCTTGAAGGCGCCGAGGTGTGCGCCTACGGGACCGCCGTGGTCCTGGCCCGGGAGTGACCCGTACGGGGTCCCGGGCCAGGGGTCACGAGGTGTGCCGGGCGGCGTTGGCGAGGATCGCGTCCTTCAGGTAGGCCGCGAGACCCGCCTTGGCCTTGTCGATGTTGCGCGTGAACCGCTCGTCGGCGACGTACATCTCACCGAGACAGGTGTGCATCTCGTAGCCGCAGTCGTAGTGGCTGCGGGCGATCCACCGGCGGTGTTCCTCGGCGGCGTCCATCGCCGCCTCGGAGTCCGCCGGCTCGCCGGCCTCCATCAGCGCGACGAACCGCTGGTTGATCTCGTCGTACTCGCGCTGGATCCGCAGCCAGTCCTCCTTGGTGTAGGAGGCCGCGCGCCGCTGTGACTGCCGGTAGGCGTCGGTGTCGCCCCAGCGTCCGCGCACCTCGTCCTCGTACTGGTCCGGGTCGAAGTCCCCGAACACCTCGAACTTCTCGTCCGGCGTGAGGTTGATTCCCATCTTGCGTGCCTCCATGGCGTGCTCCACGGCCTCCGCCATCTTCTGCAGCTTCTCGATCCGGGCGGTCAGCAGTTCGTGCTGCCGGCGCAGGTGTGCGCGCGGGTCCGCGTCCGGGTCGTCGAGCAGGGCGGCGACCTCTTCGAGCGGGAAGCCGAGCTCGCGGTAGAACAGGATCTGCTGCAGCCGGTCGAGGTCGGCGTCGCTGTAGCGCCGGTGACCCGCGTGGCTGCGCTCGCTGGGCGCGAGCAGGCCGATGTCGTCGTAGTGGTGCAGCGTGCGCACCGTCACTCCGGCGAAGCCCGCCACCTGTCCCACGGAGTAGCTCACTTCCGCTCCCTTCTCGGTACGCACTCCACGGTGAGCCCTCACGTGGCGTGAGGTGCAAGCCCGACGGTACGGACCTACCGTCGTATCCATGCCACTGCATCGTGGGGACAGCGAAGCACCGGACGACAGGGGCGGCGCGGGCAGGCTCGCCGTCAACCCCTTCCACGGCGAGGCGAACCCGGCCGCCGGCATGACCGAGGCCCCGCCCAGGCACCGGCTGCCCGACGCTCCCCTGCCGCCGTCGACGGCGTATCAGCTGGTCCACGACGAGCTGATGCTGGACGGCAACTCCCGGCTCAACCTGGCCACGTTCGTCACCACCTGGATGGAGCCGCAGGCCGGGGTGCTGATGGCGGAGTGCCGGGACAAGAACATGATCGACAAGGACGAGTACCCGCGCACCGCCGAGCTGGAGCGGCGCTGTGTGGCGATGCTCGCCGACCTGTGGCACGCGCCCGATCCCGCGGCGGCGGTGGGCTGCTCCACCACCGGGTCCAGCGAGGCGTGCATGCTCGCCGGGATGGCGCTCAAACGGCGCTGGGCGCGGCGCAACGCCGATCGGTATCCCGGCGCGCGCCCCAACCTCGTGATGGGTGTCAACGTCCAGGTCTGCTGGGAGAAGTTCTGCGCCTTCTGGGAGGTGGACGCCCGGCAGGTGCCCATGGAGGGCGAGCGGTTCCATCTCGATCCGCAGGCGGCGGCCGAGCTGTGCGACGAGAACACCATCGGGGCCGTCGGGATCCTCGGCTCCACCTTCGACGGGTCCTACGAGCCCGTCGAGGAACTGTGCGCCGCCCTCGACGCGCTCCAGGAGCGGACCGGCCTCGACGTCCCGGTGCATGTCGACGGGGCGTCCGGCGCCATGGTCGCGCCCTTCCTGGACGAGGACCTGGTGTGGGACTTCCGGCTGCCGAGGGTCGTCTCCATCAACACCTCGGGGCACAAGTACGGGCTCGTGTACCCGGGTGTGGGCTGGGCGCTGTGGCGGGACCAGGAGGCCCTGCCCGAGGAACTGGTGTTCCACGTCGACTACCTGGGCGGTGACATGCCCACCTTCGCCCTCAACTTCTCCCGGCCGGGCGCGCAGGTGGTGGCGCAGTACTACTCGTTCCTGCGGTTGGGCCGGGAGGGGTACCGGGCCGTTCAGCAGGCCGCGCGGGACGTCGCCGGGAAGGTCGCCGGCGCGGTGGCGGAGTTCGGTGACTTCCGGCTGCTGACCAGGGGTGACGAACTGCCCGTCTTCGCCTTCACGACGGCGCCGGACGTGCGGGCGTACGACGTCTTCGACGTCTCGCGGCGGCTGCGCGAGAAGGGTTGGCTGGTGCCGGCGTACACCTTCCCGCCGAACCGTGAGGACCTGTCCGTCCTGAGGGTCGTCTGCCGCAACGGCTTCTCAGCCGATCTCGCCGAGTTGTTCGTGGAGGACCTGGGCCGGCTGCTGCCGGAGCTGCGCCGGCAGCCGCACCCCCTGACGCGGGACAGGGGGGCGGCCACCGGCTTCCACCACTAGAGGGCCGCCGTCAGCGGCTCAGACGCGCGAACCGCCGTACCGCGAGCGGGAAGAACACCGCCAGGAGCACCAGCGGCCACAGGACCGCCGCCCCGACGTGGTCCGTGCCCGTACCGCCGAACAGGTCGCGTACGGCCGTCGCCGTATGGGACATCGGGTTCCACTCGACGACCGTGCCGAGCCAGTCGGGCATGGTCCCCGGCAGGGCGATCGCGTTGGACAGGAAGCCGATCGGCCAGACCAGGATCTGCACCGCCTGCACCATCTCCGGCTTTCCGGCCACCAGGGCCAGGTGGATGCCGATCCACAGCATGGCGAAGCGGAACAGCAGGAGGAGCCCCACGGCGCCCAGGAAGGCCCCCGGTCCGCCGTCCGCTCGCCAGCCGAGGGCGTGTCCGACGCCCATGAGGACGAGCAGGGCGAGCGCCGACTGGAGCATGTCGGCCGCGGAACGGCCCACCAGGACCGCCCCGTCGGCCATCGGCATGGACCGGAAGCGGTCGACCACGCCCTTGTTGAGGTCCTGGGTGACCGCGATCATCGTGCCCTCCAGCCCGAAGGCCATGGTGAGCGCGAGCATGCCCGGGACGAGATAGTCGACGTAGGAGCCCTGGACGCCCCGGCCGCCGCCGATGAGGTAGCCGAACATCAGCAGCAGCATCACGGGGAAGACGAGGTTGACCACGACCTGCACCGGTTGCCGCGCCCAGTGCGCGAGTTCGCGGCGGGTCATGGTCCAGGAGTCGGTCAGCGCGTGGGCGCTCATGCTCATGCGGGCTCCTTCACTCGGTGGTCGTCTCCCGTGAGGTGCAGGAACACCTCGTCCAGCGTCGGCCGGCGCAGGGCGACGTCCTCCGCCTCGATCCCGGCCTCCTCCAGGGCCCGTACGACGCCGGAGAGCGCCGCCATCCGGTCGGCGACCGGGGCGCTGAGCAGGCGGCGGTCGGCGTCGACGCGCACGTCGTCCTTCGGTACGGGCAACAGGGCGACCGCCGCGCCCAGTTGGCCCGCGTCGCGCAGGACGACGTCGATGCGGTCGCCGCCGGTCAGCGCCTTGAGCTGGTCGGCCGTGCCGTCGGCGATGACGCGGCCGGCGTCGACGACCGAGATGCGGTCGGCGAGTTGGTCGGCCTCCTCCAGGTACTGCGTGGTGAGCAGGACCGTCGTGCCGCCGCCGACGAGGGAGCGGACCGCGGACCAGACCTCGGCGCGGCCGCGCGGGTCGAGACCGGTGGTGGGCTCGTCCAGGAAGAGCACCTCCGGGTCGGTGATGAGTGAGGCCGCCAGGTCCAGTCGGCGGCGCATGCCGCCGCTGTACTGCTTGACCGGCTTGCGGCCGGTGTCGGCGAGCCCGAAGCGCTCCAGGAGCTCGCCGGCCCGCACGCGCGCGTGGCGGGCGCCCAGGTGGTGGAGGCGGCCGAACATCTCCAGGTTCTGGTGGCCGCCCAACTCCTCGTCCACCGCCGCGTGCTGGCCGAGGAGGCCGATGCGCAGACGTACCTCGTACGCCTGGCGCAGCACGTCGTGCCCGGCCACCTCGACGCGGCCGCTGTCCGGCCGCAGGAGCGTGGCGAGGACCCGGACCAGGGTCGTCTTGCCCGCGCCGTTCGGGCCGAGCACTCCGTGCACCGTGCCGCGGGCGACGGTGAGGTCGAGCCCGTCCAGTGCGTGTCTGCCGTTCTTGCCGCCGTACTTCTTGCGTGCCCCTTCGACGGTGATCGCCGCGTCGGCCACTGAGACTCCCTCGCTAGTCAAACTTGACTACATGCTCGAAGCTAATGCCCCGCAGCCGGTTAGTCAAACTTGATTAGCGAGGATCCCCGGGGTGCCGCTCCCCCTTCGCGTACGGGTTCTCCTGGCCCTCGGCGAGGATGCCGACGAACGGCTCGCCCTCACCGGCGAAGGTGTAGGCGCCGCCCCGGATGCGGGCGATGAGGCCTCGGGTCCACTCGGCGCCGGTGTCGGCGGAGTGGACCCAGAAGTTCATGATCTCGCCGATGTGGCCGAGCTGACCCGGGCCGTCCTCGGGCGTGTAGTACTCGGTCACGCCCTTGCGCCATTCCTCGATGCGGCGCACCCGCTCCTCCAGGAGGGCGAGGGCCTCTTCCCGGTCCAGGTCGACCATGAAGCCGAGCGCGGCGGTGAGCACGTCCGGCCGCTGGTCGTAGGCCGTGAGGTACTCGCGCACCAGCCCGAGGTACTCCTCGGTGCCCTTCTCGGTGATCTCGTACTCCGTGCGCGGCGGCCCGCCGGCCGTGGACGGCGCGATCTCGTGGGCGAGCAGCAGCCCCTGCTTCGCCATCTGCTTCAGGGCGTGGTAGATCGAGCCGGGCTTGGCGTTGGACCACTCGTGCGCGCCCCAGTACTCCAGGTCGTTGCGCACCTGGTAGCCGTGGGCCCGCCCGTGCTGCCGGACGGCACCGAGCACGAGGAGACGGATCGCTGACATGCGGTCCAGATTAGGACCGGGTCGGCCCGGGGCCGAGGTCAGCCCCGGGAGACGCCCTGCGGTCAGACGCATGTCCGCTGAGCGTTGCTTCACGTACCCCCGCTCAGAACGGGAACCCGCTCCGGCCGTGCTGCACCGAGATCCACTTGATCGTCGTGAACGCGTCCAGCATCGTCTCGCCGTTCAGGCGGCCGAGGCCGGAGTGCTTCTCGCCGCCGAAGGGGACGATCGGCTCGTCGTGGACCGTGCCGTCGTTCACGTGGAACATGCCCGTGTCGATCCGCTTGGCGAAGGCCACGCCCCGCTCGACGTCACCCGTGTGGACGGCACCGCTCAGGCCGTACGGGGTGTCGTTGACGAGGCGTACGGCCTCCTCCTCGCCGTCGAACGGGACGAGGAAGGCGACCGGGCCGAAGACCTCCTGCTGGAGCAGCGCGGAGTCGGCGGGAACGTCCGTGAGGACCGACGGCTCGACCAGGTTGTCCGTCGTCGTGCCGTGCACCAGGGCGGTCGCACCCTCGGCGATCGCCTGCTGGACGGCGGCCGAGATCGCCTCGGCCTGGGAGGAGTTGATGACCGGGCCGATGACCGTCTCCGGGTCGCGCGGGTCGCCGGTCTTCAGCGACTTCACCTTGGCGACGAACTTCTCGGTGAACGCGTCCGCGATCGAGCGGTCCACGAGGATGCGGTTCGCGGCCATGCAGACCTGGCCCTGGTGGACGTACCGGCTGAAGACCGCCGCGTCGACCGCGTAGTCGATGTCGGCGTCGTCGAGGACGACCAGCGCGCTGTTGCCGCCGAGTTCGAGGATCGAACGCTTGAACTGCGAGGCGCAGACGGTGGCGACGTGGCGGCCCACCTTGTCGGAGCCGGTGAAGGAGATGACCTTCGGGACCGGGTGCTCGATGAAGGCGTCGCCGATCTCGGCGATGTCCGTGATGACGACGTTGAGGAGACCGGCGGGCAGGCCGGCGTCCTCGAAGATCTTCGCCACCAGGGAGCCGCCGCAGATCGGGGTGTTCTGGTGGGGCTTGAGGACCACGGCGTTGCCGAGCGCGAGGGCCGGGGCGACCGACTTGAGGGAGAGCAGGAAGGGGAAGTTGAAGGGGCTGATGACGCCCACGACGCCGACCGGCACGCGGTAGACGCGGTTCTCCTTGCCGTCCGTCGGCGACGGGATGATCCTGCCCTCGGGGCGCAGCGCCAGGTGGATCGCCTCGCGCAGGAACTCCTTGGCGAGGTGGAGTTCGAAGGCCGCCTTCAGTCGGGTGCCGCCGAGCTCGGCGGTGATCATCTCGGCGATCTCCTGCTCGCGGTCCTCTATCAGGCGCAGCGCCTTCTCGAAGACGCCGCGACGGGCGTACGGATTGGTCGTGCCCCACTGCTTCTGGGCGCGGGCGGCCGCCTGGTACGCCTGGTCCACCTCGTCGACCGTGGCTATGGTGATCGACGCCAGCTTCTCACCGTCGTACGGGTTGAAGTCGATGATGTCCCAGGAGCCGGTGCCCGGGCGCCACTCACCGTCGATGTACTGCTGAGCCAGGTCGGTGAAGTAGGACGACATGTGATCCCTCAATCCCTAGCAGACACCTGATCGACTTGATCGCCGTCATGATCGTCTTCACGGTCTGATCACACGTCATCGTACTTGTGTTTCAAGAGAGTTGAAGGAGACCGCGGAGAAGATCCCGGCTCTCGTCCGGACCCGGGCTGTCCTGCTGGAGCTCCTTCAGCGCCGTCTCGTACTGGGTGACGTCCTCGTGCTTGTCGAGGTAGAGCGCGCTGGTGAGCTGCTCCAGGTAGACGACGTCCGACAGGTCGGACTCGGGGAAGCTGAGGATCGTGAACGCGCCGGACTCGCCGGAGTGGCCGCCGAAGCTGAACGGCATGACCTGCAACCGCACGTTCGGATGCTCGGAGACCTCGATCAGGTGCTGGAGCTGGCCGCGCATGACCTCGCGGTCGCCGTACGGGCGGCGCAGGGCGGCCTCGTCCAGGACGATGTGGAACTCGGGGGCGTTCTCGGCGACGAGGTACTTCTGCCGCTCCAGCCGCAGGGCCACGCGGCGCTCGACGTCCGCCTCGCTCGCGCCCTTCATGCCGCGCCGGACCACCGCGCGCGCGTACTGCTCGGTCTGCAGCAGGCCGTGCACGAACTGCACCTCGTACGCGCGGATGAGGCTGGCCGCGCCCTCCAGGCCGACATAGGTGGGGAACCAGCTCGGCAGGACGTCGGAGTAACTGTGCCACCAGCCCGCGACGTTGGCCTCGCGGGCGAGGGAGAGCAGGGAGTTGCGCTCCGCCTCGTCCGTGATGCCGTACAGGGTCAACAGGTCTTCGACATCGCGTGTTTTGAAGCTCACCCGGCCCAACTCCATCCGGCTGATCTTCGACTCGGAGGCGCGGATCGAGTAACCCGCCGCCTCGCGCGTGATCCCGCGCGCTTCCCGCAGTCGCCTCAGTTGCGAGCCGAGCAGCATGCGCCGCACCACCGATCCGGGCTCTCCCGCGCTCACGTTCGCCAGCCTCCCCAACCGTCTTCAGGGCCCGCAGTCTGCCACTAAATCACTTCGAGCAGTACTCGTCCGATTACAGAGAAGGAAAGAAGCCAGGGATTCCACCTGGAAAGGAGACAACGTAGGGCAAGGAGAAGGCGTGAAGTTGGCGGAAAAAATGGCCAACAAGCGGTACGGGAGCGTCCAATTCGGTCGCGTGCACGTGCATCTGCCCTTGCATCTGCTCTGCGCATCCGAAACCATGGTCCCGCGCAACCGCTGCATCGCAACGACCGCGAACTCCCGGGAGTGCCTCGCATGGGGACGAATGGATCGACCATGCTCGAGCCGTTACGGCAGGGCCTTCCGCCGCTGGATCCCGCAGCCGTCTCCAACGCCGCCTCCTGTGCGCTGCCCGCCCGCTACGAAGCGGTGCGTGAGGCGCGGAAGTTCACCCGCCGCACCCTTGACCAGTGGGAACTGGGCGACCGGTTCGACGACGTCTGTCTCGTCGTCTCGGAGCTGGTGACCAACGCGCTGCGGCATGCCCTGCCGGCGGGTGCGCAGCGGATGCCGGAGCAGACGCCGCCCGTGCGGTTGCATCTGATGCGGTGGACCGAGCGGCTGGTGTGCGCGGTGCGCGACCCCAGCCATGACAGTCCTGTCGCCCGCGACTCCGACGACTTCTCGGCGGAGTCCGGCCGGGGGCTGTTCCTCGTCGACTCCTTCAGCGACGGCTGGGGATGGCATCCGCTGGCGGGGACGCTCAGCGGCAAGGTGGTGTGGGCGCTGTTCCGCCTCCAGCCTCCGGCGCAGCCCGCCCCGGCCTCGACTCGGGGGGACTGACGAACGACGGCGGTCGCTGGCGCCCGGTTTCTACGCGCGTCATGGCGGGTGGCAACGGTCGCCACCGTCCGGAAGGTGCCGATTGCCCCGACTTGTCAGCCCGCGATCAGGTGGTCGAACTCGCCGTCCTTGACCCCGAGGAGCATCGCCTCGATCTCGGCTCGGGTGTAGACGAGGGCCGGGCCCTCGGGGAAGCGGGAGTTGCGTACGGCCACCTCGCCGCCGGGCAGTCGGGCGAACTCCACGCAGGAACCCTGGGAGTTGCTGTGCCTGCTCTTCTGCCAGGCCACCCCGTTCAGATCCGTGGCTGCCATGCCGTTGTACACGTCGTGGTCCACAGGTCGCTCCCCGGTGGTGCGGTGGCTACGAGGCCATTGATGCGAGAGGTGGTGCGGTGGTGATGCACCGGTCAACTGCCCTCGGATCATAGCCGTGTTTCACGTGCGCCTGCATGAGCAGATGCACGTGCACGCGGGGTGTTGCTGCGGTTACTCCTGTGACGTGCGCGGCGCGGTGCGGGTTCCACCGGGTTGCCGCTGGGACCGCACCGCATGCCCTTGAATTCCCCGCGTCCTAGGGAGAGACGTGTTCCGCGGCCTTCTTGTTCCCCATCGAGTGGTCGGGGTGGGTCGGGGCGGCGCCGCGGGACACGCCGCCTCGACGACCGGTCGGCGTCCTGCGACGCCGGCCCGCATCACTCAGCGAGTCGCGTACGGGAGCAGCGCCATCTCGCGGGCGTTCTTGATGGCCTTCGCCAGCTGGCGTTGCTGTTGGACCGTCACCCGGGTGACCCGGCGGCTGCGGATCTTGCCCCGGTCGGAGATGAACTTCCGGAGCAGGTCGGTGTCCTTGTAGTCGATGTAGGTGATGCCGGCCTGGTCCAGCGGGTTGGGGCGGTTCTTGGCGGGCTTGCGGTCGGGCTTGCGGGGCATGGGGGTCAGACCTCCAGAAGGGTGTCGAAGGCGGGCGGGAGTTGTTGCCAGGCGTCGCGGCCGGCGGCGTACTCGGCGTCGGTGAGGAGGCAGGACTCCAGGAGCTGTTCGAGGCCGTCGCGGTCGAGGGCGGGGGACGTGAAGACCAGGTGCTGGCAGCAGTCGCCGTGCTCGGGGTGCCAGTCCAGCGCGGCGGCGGCCCGGCGGACCGGCGGGACCATGTCCCAGGCCGCGTCGGGCAGGGAGGCGAGCCAGGGGCCCACGCTCTCCACGCACAGCGCGCCGCCCGCCGCGTCCCAGTGGAGCAGGACATCCGGTTTGTCGGCCAGCCAGAAGCGGCCCCGGCTGCGGGCCGCCGCACAGGTCAGGTCCTCCAGGGCCGCGTAGAGCCGCTCCGGGTGGAAGGGGCGGCGGCGGTGCCAGACCAGGGTGGAGACGCCGTGCGCGTCCGCCTCGGCGGGGAGCAGGGCGCACGCCGGATGCTGGGCCGCGTCCGCCGCCTCGACGTCGAAGCCGGCCAGGGCCGCCTGCGCGAGCGGGGAGAGCGGGCCACGGCGCGGGGTCGGCACCGTCAGATCGTCGGGGGCGGGCGTGCCCGGAGTCCCGGTGCCCGCCAGGTCACCGTGGCCGATCGGGACCTGGCGGGCCGTCGGGTGGAGTTGGGCGAGCAGCTCGCGGTCCTCCTCGTCGGCCTCCGGGGAGTCGGCCACGGCGAGGACGGGGGCGTACTCCAACTGGCGCGCGAAGGTGTCGGCCACCGTGCGCTGGTCGGTCGCCGCGGCCGCGAGGCCCCGCTCGGCCAGGTCGTCGCCGTTGCCCAGATACGGCAGCACCAGCGCCGGGTCGACCGCGGTGATCACGCCGGTGACCGTGAGCCCACCGGCCGTGACCACCTCGGCCATGGCCTTCGGCTCGACCGAGTCCCACAGTTCGACGACCGCCATACGCGTGCCGCCGGCGTCCCGGATCCTCAGCAGCTCCGGCACCAGGTCCTCGCGCAGGGCGCAGCAGGCGCAGTCGTTGACGAGGGGCGTCTCGCCGGCGTCGATGACGCCGGTGGCGTCCCTGACCGTCCGTACGACCGTGCCCGCGGTGGCCGTGGCCAGGTCGTGGTGGACGACGACGCTGCCGGGGACGTCGGCGAGCAACTGCGCCACGGCCGCCTTGCGGGCGTCGTCGTGCAGGCCGCCGACGATCACGACGGAGAGCTCGGGCACCTCAGCCCTTCTTTCCGTACCGGCGCTCGAAGCGCTCCACGCGGCCGGCGGTGTCCAGGACGCGGGCCGTGCCGGTGTAGAAGGGGTGGCTGACGTTCGAGATCTCGACGTCGACGACGGGGTAGGTGTTGCCGTCCTCCCACTCGATCGTCTTGCCGGTCGGCACTCCGGCGAGCGTGGAGCGGGTCAGGAAGGCGTGGTTCGCGGCTCGGTCGCGGAAGACGACGGGGCCGTAGTCGGGGTGGATTCCCTTGCGCATGGCGGTGGTTCAGCGCTCCTCTCGGAAGTCGACGTGGCGACCGACGACCGGGTCGTACTTGCGCAGGGTCATGCGGTCCGGGTCGTTGCGGCGGTTCTTTCGGGTCACGTAGGTGTAGCCGGTGCCGGCGGTGGACCGGAGTTTGATGACCGGGCGGAGTTCGTTGCGTGCCATGCTGCTATCTTACTGAAAATGAATTCCATTAACAGTCGCGCATGAGGAGAGGTTCGTCACCGTGTCCGCCCACTGCATGCTGACCGGCGCCCAGCCCGGCTTCGGCAACACCATTTCCCACTCCCATCGGCGGACGTCCCGCCGTTTCGACCCCAACATCCAGACCAAGCGCTACTGGCTGCCGAGCGAGGGCCGGTACGTGCGGCTGAAGCTCAGCGCCAGGGCGATCAAGACCGTTGACGCGATCGGCGTCGAGGCCGCCGTCGCCCGCATCCGCGCCCGGGGAGTGAAGGTCTGATGGCCAAGAAGAGCAAGATCGCGAAGAACGAGAAGCGGCAGGAGATCGTCGCGCGGTACGCCGAGCGGCGGGCGGAGCTGAAGGAGATCATCCGCCGACCGTCGTCCACGGACGCCGAACGGCTCGCCGCCCAGCGCGAGTTGGGGCGGCAGCCGAGGGACGCCAGCGCCACGCGCGTACGCAACCGCGACCAGGTGGACGGGCGGCCGCGGGGCTACTTCCGTACCTTCGGGCTGTCCCGGGTGAGCCTGCGGGAGCAGGCGCACGCCGGGTATCTGCCGGGGGTGCGCAAGTCGTCCTGGTAGGTCCGGGAGGTGTCGAGCGGGTTCCGGGGCCCCGGCTGCGACTCCCTGGTAGCTTGCTGCGGTCGTTCCGGCCCGCTGGGCCGGCTCGGCCGTAAGCCGACCGCTACAGCTTGGGGGCTTCCCGTGACCTCGGCGACTTTCTCACGCAAGCGCACCCCGTCGGGCCGTCGGATGCGGGTCGCGGCGGTGGCCGCGGCCCTGGCGGGCGCGCTCGCGCTGACCGCGTGCAGCGGCGACTCCGGTGCCGAGGACGACTCCTCGGCCGGTCCCAGCGCCTCGGCGACCGGACGTGCCGACACAGGCGGCGATGCGGGCACGGGCGGCGATGCCGAGACGGGCGGCGGGAGCGGAGGGGCGGCGCCGGCGGCCGGTGACCTGGAGGGCAGTTGGCTCGCCACGGCCGACGGCAAGGCCGTGGTGCTCATGGTCGACGGCAAGAAGGCCGGCCTCTTCGCGACCGGCGGGACCGTGTGCGGCGGGACCGCCGCCGAGAAGGACGGGACGCGGACGATCCGTCTGAAGTGCTCCGGCGGCGGCGCGGACCGGACCGTGGGGGTCGTCGACTCCGTCGGGAAGACGCACCTGAAGGTCACCTGGGAGAAGGGCCCCGGCGCGGAGACGTACACCAGGGCGGACGGCGGCAAGCTCCCGACGGGACTGCCCACGGCCGGTCTGGGATCGTGATCTCGGATCGGTGCACCCCGCCCGATCACTGACATCACTCCAGAGGTCCCCATGCGCGCCACTTCCGTCACCGTCGCCGCCCTCGTCGCGGCCCTCCTGCTGACCGCCTGCGACGACGGCGGGGCCGGGGGCGACAGCCAGGACAAGGACAGCAAGGCCGGTTCCGCCTGCGAGGTCGGGGAGGTGGCCGTGCGGGTCGGCCCCGCCAACGCCGCTCCCGCCGCCGGGGACACCGGCAACGTGCCCGTCACCCTCACCAACGGCGGCGACTCCACGTGCGTCTTGGACGGGATGCCCGGCGTCGACCTCCACACCGGCGCCGGCGCGGCCGCCGTCGAACCCGACAAGGGCGCCGTCGCGAGGAAGACGACCCTCGCGAAGGGGGCCTCCACGTCCTTCACGCTCACCTACGTCCGGGGCGAGGAGGGCGGCGGCAGGAGTCTCGCCGTGGAGACGGCGAAGATGCGTCTGCCCGGGTCCACCAAGACGCACAGCTTCACGTGGTCGTACGGCGCTGTCGCGCTGCGGAGCGACGGGAAAACCCCAGACGCCTCGGTGAGCGGCTTCCAGCAGAGCGGCGACTGACGCGGTTCGGGCCACTGACGCGGTTCAGTCGGCTGACGCGGTTCAGTCGCCTGACGCCGTTCAGTCGCCTGATGCCGTTCAGTCGCCTGACGCCGTTCAGCGGAGCGGTCGGCGGGGATCCACCTGCGCCCTGTCGGCCGCCTCCGAGCCCTCCACCCAGCCCGCCTCGTCGCTGACGCCGCGCAGGCGGGTGGTCGTCGTCTCCGGGAACATGCGGTCCAGGCGGTCGGTGACCGCCACCTCGCGGGAGGCGAGGACCGGGAGCAGCTCCCGGGTCACCGGCGTCCGCGCCGCCGCGGCCAGCCGGGAGCCGACACGGTGGGCGTAGGCCGCCAGGAACGACTGCCGGAAGGTCTTGGTCCGCTTGCGGCCGCCCGCGCGCTGGGCCGCCTCCGCCCTGGTCATCGCGGTCTGGGCCTGCACGAGGAGCGAGGTGTAGAGGAGCTCGACCGCCTCCAGGTCGGCTTCGAAGCCGACGACGGTGGAGAAGCCGAACGGTTCGTTCCACACGGCGCGGCAGTGGTTGGCGGTCGCCACCGCGTCCAGCAGGACGGCCTTGGCCTGCTCGTAAGGCGGCTCCACGCCGATCCGGCAGGCGCCGGGGGCGTCCTTCCTGACGTGGTCGCGGGCCGCGAGCAGTGCCTCGTCGATGCTGTGCCGGGCCATCAGTTCCTGCGCCTTGGCGCTGAGCGCCTCCGCCTCCTGGGGGAACCCGGTCGCCTCCGCCTTCGCCAGCAGCGCGCGGATGCGGGTGAGCATGCGGGACTCGGACCCGGAAGTCCCGGTGGGCGGCTCGGCCGGGTCGTCCAAGGGCTCCAGCGCGGGCAGGCGCAGCAGGAGGCGGTACAGCTCCAGGACGGCGGTCGCGTGGGTGAAGCGGTCGGTGCGGGATGGTTCTTCGGTGGGCAGGTCGTCGAGCTGGGCGTTCCAGCGTCGGCCGCGGGGCCGGTCGTGCGGTTGCTGCGCGCGTATCAGCGCCGCGAGCAGTCGTACGTGCGCGTCGTCCAGGTCCCGCCGCACGAGCCGTACGACGTCCGCCGGCTGCCAGCCGCGCCGCCAGGCCGCCGCGAGGAACTCCTGGCCGCGCCGGGTGAGTTCGGCGTCCGCGCCGGGGTCGGCGGCGAGGAGGGACGCGCCGGTGTCGAGGGCGGCGTCGGTGTCGGTGTAGAGGGCGTGCTGGAAGGCGCGGTCGACGGGGCCGGGCGTGCCGCTCGAACTGTTCGTACTGCTCACCCGGCGATGGTGCCATGGGGCGGGCGGCGACCGGCTGTGGCGGCTGGGAAAACCCGTTTGTGGGGCGGGGTGGAGCACGCCTAGCTTCCGCTCCATGGAGTTCCCGGAGGAGATTCGCCCCGTACGTTTCGACCATCCCGACGCCGTGAAGCTCTCCGACCTCGTCCAGGCCGAGTACCTGCGGCGCTACGGCTACGACGACATGACCCCGCTGCACCCGGCCCACTTCGACCCGCCGGACGGCCTCTTCCTCGTCGCGTACCGCGACGACAAGCCCGCGGGCTGCGGCGGCTGGCGTGCGCAGGAGGCCAATGAGGAGGGGTACGCGGACGGCGACGCCGAGATCAAGCGCATGTTCGTGGTGCCCGAGGCGCGGGGGCGCGGGCTCGCCCGGCGCATTCTTCGGGCGCTGGAGGACAGCGCGCGGGCCGCCGGTCGGGTCCGCGTGGTGCTGGAGACGGGCACGCCGCTGCACGAGGCCATGGCGCTGTACACGGCGAGCGGCTACGAACCGACGGCCAACTTCGGGCCGTACCGCGACTATTCCGACAGCCGCTGCTTCGCCAAGCCACTCTGAGACTCTGATGTCAACCGCGGGTTGACACCCCCGGTGCGTCAACCTACGGTTGACACATGTCGACGAACCCGAGCATCACGTCATCCGTACGTCTCGACGAACTCATCGCGGCCATCAAGAAGGTCCACGAGGAACCCCTCGAACAGCTCCAGGACGCGGTGATCGCCGCCGATCACCTCGGCGAGGTCGCCGACCACCTGATCGGCCACTTCGTGGACCAGGCCCGGCGGTCGGGCGCCTCCTGGACCGACATCGGCAAGAGCATGGGGGTCACCCGGCAGGCCGCGCAGAAGCGGTTCGTACCCAAGGAGTCGATCGACCTCGACCCCCAGCAGGGGTTCGGCCGCTACACGCCGCGCGCCCGCAGCGCCGTGATGGCCGCCCACAACGAGGCCATCGCGGCCCGCAACCCCGAGGGCCGCCCCGAGCACCTGGTCCTCGGCCTGCTGGCCGAGCCGGACGGCCTGGCCGCCAAGGCGATCGCGGCCCAGGGCCTCCTCCTGGACTCCGTACGCCAGGCCGCCACCGCGGCGCTGCCCCCGGCCACCGACGAGGTCCCCGAACTCGTCCCCTACGGCTCCGACGCCAAGAAGGCCCTGGAGCTCACCTTCCGCGAGGCCCTGCGCCTCGGCCACAACTACATCGGCACCGAGCACATCCTGCTGGCGCTGCTGGAGTTCGAGAACGGCGAGGGCGTCCTGTCCGGGCTCGGCCTCACCAAGGAGGCGGTGGAGGAGTACGTCGTCGAGGCGCTCGCCCGGTTCCTGCGGAGCGGTGAGCAGACGGCCACGAAGGCGGCCGGCGAACAGGACGAGGCGCGGGACTGAGGGCGTTGTCAGACCCGGGTGCCACACTCGCGGCATGACCGACCGCTGGGCGCTCGCTCCGGCCGAGGACGGTGGCGTGGAGATCGCCCCCCTCGGCCCGGACGGGCTGCTCGCCGGGCCGGTGCGGCGGGAGGCGGACCTGGCGGAGGCCGTGCGCGGACGGCCCGAGGTCGCGCGGTGGGTGTGGCGGTCCACCGCCGAGGTCTATCCGCGGCTGCTCGCCACAGGGGTGCGAGTGGAGCGGTGCTACGACATCGAGGACGCCGAGACGCTCCTGCTCGGCCACGAGGGGCGGTACGGGGAGCCGAGATCGGCCGCCGCCGCCCTCGCCCGGCTGCGTGGCGGCCCCGTGCCGCCGGATCCGCCCCAGCGCGCGGCCGAACCCGGCTCGCAGTCCTTCCTCTTCGAGCCGCAGTCGGTGCACGTCCCGCTGGCCGACCTCGTCGAGGTGTACGCCGACCAGCAGCGCCGGCACGACAAGACCGCGCACCCGGAGCGGATGCGGCTGCTGACCGCGGCCGAGTCGGCGGGGATGCTCGTCGCCGCCGAGATGAACCGCGCCGGGCTGCCCTGGAGCGCCGAGCTGCACCGCCGGACGCTGCGCGAACTGCTCGGCGAGCGGTATGCCGGCGGCGGGGAGCCGCGGCGGCTGGCCGAGCTGGCGGACGAGGTGTCGGCGGCGTTCGGGCGGCGGGTGCGGCCCGATCTGCCGGCCGATGTGATCAAGGCGTTCGCGCAGGCCGGGATCAGGATCAGATCGACCCGTCGCTGGGAGATCGAGTCCCTCGACCATCCGGCGGTGCGGCCACTGATCGAGTACAAGAAGCTGTACCGGATCTGGGTGGCGCACGGCTGGTCCTGGCTCCAGGACTGGGTGCGCGACGGGCGGTTCCGGCCGGAGTTCCTCGCGGGCGGGACGGTCACCGGGCGGTGGGTGACCAATGGCGGGGGCGCGCTCCAGATCCCCAAGGTGATCCGGCGTGCGGTGGTCGCCGACCCCGGCTGGCGGCTCGTCGTCGCCGACGCCGACCAGATGGAGCCCCGGGTGCTCGCCGCGATCTCCCGCGACCCCGGACTGATGGAGGTGGCCGGGCGGGAGAGCGACCTCTACCAGTCCGTCTCCGACCGCGCCTTCTCCGGCGACCGCGCCCAAGCCAAGCTCGCCGTGCTCGGTGCCGTCTACGGCCAGACCTCCGGCGACGGCCTCAAGAACCTCGCCGCGCTCAGACGCCGCTTCCCCAAGGCGGTGGCGTACGTCGACGAGGCGGCGCGGGCCGGCGAGGAGGGGCGGCTCGTGCGGACGTGGCTGGGGCGGACGTGCCCGCCGGCGGCCGGGGCGACGGACGACGCCGCCGAGGAGGCGGGGATCCCGATGGCGGACGCACAGGACGAGCCGGCCGAGGGCTCCGGGCCGCAGGAGTGGGTGCCGGGCCACGCCTCCAGCAACGCCCGCGCCCGGGGCCGCTTCGCCCGCAACTTCGTCGTCCAGGGCAGCGCCGCCGACTGGACCCTGCTGCTGCTCGCCGCACTGCGGCGGACCTGCGCGGACATGGCGGCCGAACTGGTGTTCTTCCAGCACGACGAGGTGATCGTGCACTGTCCCGAGGAGGAGGCCGAGGCGGTCGTGACGGCGATCCGCGAGGCCGCCGACCTGGCCGGGCGGCTGACGTTCGGGGAGACGCCGGTGCGGTTTCCGTTCACGACGGCGGTGGTGGAGTGCTATGCCGATGCGAAGTGACCGAGTGACCGAGTGACCGAGTGACCGAGTGACCAAGTGGTCGAGCGGTCGAGCGGTCGAGCGGTCGAGCGGTCACCGTGCGTCGGCCGCGCCCAGCAGCTCCCTGAGTTCCTGGACGACCGCCTTCTCGTCCGTTCCGTCCAGCGCCTC
The DNA here is from genome assembly GCF_040612485.1 of Streptomyces sp. NPDC006385. Taxonomy (NCBI): domain Bacteria; kingdom Bacillati; phylum Actinomycetota; class Actinomycetes; order Kitasatosporales; family Streptomycetaceae; genus Streptomyces; species Streptomyces sp. NPDC006385. Next base: position 133,865 of record NZ_JBEXQG010000012.1, on the reverse strand, counting down.
CAGAGCCGTGCGCCACTCTGCGTACGCCTCCCGGACGCGGCTGTCCTCCCGCAGCAGCAGACCGTGCTGGTGGCGGGCCAGTCCGCCCATGAAGCGGTCGGCCCGGGCATCGGCGCGGGCCAGGAGCTCGGCGCACTCCTCGGTGGCGCGGTCGGTCTCGCCGAGGAGACGCAGGGCGCGGACCAGGCCGAGGCGGGTCTGGGACTCCCCGTGCCAGTCGCCGTGGCCGCCGAGGATGCGCCGGCTCTCCTCGAAGTGCGCGGCGGCCTCCGCCGGTTCACCGAGGGTGAGATGGGCGTAGCCGATGTTGCAGTGGGCGGAGTGCTGCACGATGACGTTGCCGATCTCGTCGCCGATCGCGAGCGAGCGGCGGTGCTGCTCGATGGCGGCCCGCGGGTCGGTGTGCTCGTACAGGTTGCCGAGATGGCTGTAGGTCACGGCCTCGCCGTACGGGTCGTTCAACTGCCGTGAGTACTCAAGGCTCCGGCGCAGCGCCTGACCGGACTCGGCGTGACGGCCGAGCCATTCGAGCAGCAGGCCCCGGTTGTTGAGGCAACGGCGCATCCAGGAGACCACGCCGAGCCGCCGCCAGATCGTCAGGGCACGGTCGTTGAGATGGAGGGCCTCGGTCTGGCGTCCGGTCAGGAAGTGCAGGGCTGCGAGGTCGCCCAGCGCGTACGCCTCGGCCGCCTCGTCCCCGAGCCGCCGCGCGAGTCGGAGCGCGGCGCGGCCCAGCACCTCCATCTCGGCGACTCGGCCGCCACGCTGGAGGTAGGGGAAGAAGAGGCGGATGAGGGTGGCGAGGCGGGCGGCGGTTCGATGGCCGTCGAGGTCGCTTTCGGCATCGGTCTGGCTTTCGCCAGGGGTGTCGCTCTCGGCTTCGGTCTGGCTTTCGCCATGGGTGTCGCTCTCGGCTTCGGCATCGCCTTCGATGTCGCCGTCGACGTCGCTATCGCCTTCGTCTTCGCCTTGGACGTCGACGCCGTCGTCACCGCTGTATTGCTCCACGAGCGCGACGATGTTCTCCAGCTCCACGTCGCCCCAGGCGAAGGCTGATTCCGGGCTCTCGAAGGGGGGCACGGTGGCGACGGCCGTCGCGTGGTCCGACGGTTGTGTGGGGGTCGGGTGGCGGCGGTCGTCCCGGTCGAGTCCGGGTTCGACGATGGCGGTGAGGGCGCGTTCGGCCACGGCGGCGTACCAGCGCAGGGCGGTGTCGGTGAAGTCGCCCTCGGCCTCGGCCAGTTCGCGGGCGAAGTCGCGCACCAGGTCGTGGGGGGCGTAGCGGCCGTATGCCGTCTCCTCCAGGAGGGCCACGTCGACGAGACGGTCCAGGGCGGCCTCGGCGCGGCGCTCGTCGGTGCCGGTGAGGCGGGCCAGCAGCGGCGCACCGTAGGCGGGCAGGTCGAGGGCGCCGATGCGACGCAGGGCGAGGGCCGCGTCCCGGTCGGCCTCGCGGTCGGAGGCGGCGAGGGCGTCGTGGGCGACGGCTAGGGAGCGGCGGACGCTCAGGTCGTCGTACTCCAGGTGGTGCAACCGGCTCTCGGTGGCGGCCAGTTGCCGGGCGAGCGCCTCGGGGGTGAGGGCGCTGCGGGCGGCCAGCCTGGCGGCTACGACGCGGAGCGCGAGCGGGAGCCCGCCGGTGAGCCGGACGAGCGGGTGGACGGCGTCGATGCCGTCGCCGGCGGTTCGGGCTGTGCTGCCGACGGCGTGGGCATCGGCGTCATGGGCCTCGCGTCCGGCTACGCCGTCAAGGGTGGAACGGCTGTCGTCGCGGCCGTCGCGTCCCGATGCCGCGCGCAGCAGTGCCGCGCTGTCCTCGGCGGACAGGGGCGTGAGGGGGAAGCGGTGGACGCCGTCCAGGGCCGTGAGCGGGGAGCGGCTGGTGACGATCACCGCGCAGCCAGGGCCGGCGGGGAGCAGCGGCCGTACCTGGGCGGCGTTCGCGGCGTCGTCCAGGACCATGAGCGTGCGGGTCGGCGCCAGCAGCGAGCGCAGCAAGGCGCCTGCCGCGTCGGGGTGTTCGGGGATGGAGCGGGGGTCGGCACCGAGGTCGCGGAGCAGGGCGGTGAGTGCCTGGCCGGGGGTGAGCGGGGGCATGCCGGGGGTGGCGCCGTGCAGGTTGACGTAGAGCTGACCGTCGGGGAAACGATTCGCCAGGGCATGGGCGGCGTACAGCGCGAGCGCGCTCTTGCCGACGCCCGCCATGCCACTGATCACGGCGACCGTGACGGAGGGCCTCTGGGTGCGGGGAGGGGCGAGGGTGCGGCGCAGGTTGTTCAGTACGGCAGTTCGGGCGGTGAAGTGGGCCGGGGGCGGGGGGAGTTGGGCGGGGCGGGGTGGCCGGGGTGGAGGGGGCTGGGGCGTAGTGGGCTGAGGTGGCGTGGGCGGTGCCTGGTGGCGTGCGGCGGCGGGCGTCTCCGAGTCGGCAAGGGTCGAGGGCTCGGGCTCGGGCTCGGCTTCCTCCCGGAGGGCCGGAACAGCTCGCGCCGCGGCGTCGCGGGGTGCCGGAGCGACCGATGCCCCCGCGCCACGGGCTGCCGAAGCGACCGACGCCCCCGCATCACGGGCCGCCGAAGCGACCGACGCCCCCGCCACATCACGGGCTGCCGAACCAGCCGGCGCCTCCGCACCGCGGGCTACCGCTTCACCCGGCGCACGGTCGGCTGCTTCCTCCGACGCTTCTGTCAGCTCACCATCGGCTGCTTCCGCCGTCACTCCCCTCGCCGCACGACCGACCCCGCCCTCCGAAGCCCCCCTCTGTCCGTTCCCGGCGTCACCGGCACCCCCCGGCCCCCGCAACACCTCCACATGCGCCTCCCGCACCCCTGCCCCCGGCTCCACGCCGAGTTCCTCGATCAGGCGTGTGCGCAGGTCGCGGTGGACGGCCAGGGCCTCCGCGCGGCGGCCGGTTCGGTGCAGGGCGAGCATCAGCTGGCGGTGGAAGGCCTCGCGCAGGGGATACTCGGCGGCCAGCGCCGCCAGTTCCGGCACGAAGGCGTCGAGGCGCGGGCCACCCACGGCCAGCTCGGCGTCGTAGCGCCACTCCAGGATCAGCAGCCGCGCCTCCGCCAGGCGCTGGACGAGCGCGTAACCGCCCACCTCGGCGGGCAGGCCGGACAGGGGCGTACCCCGCCACAGGGCGAGCGCCGCCGTGCACTCGCGCACCGTGCGTTCCCAGTCCCGTGCGGCGTGCGCGGCGCGGGCCGCGGTGACGCGGCTCACGAAGACGTCGACGTCCAGCTCGCCCTCGTCGACGCGCAGCACATAGCCGGGCGGCACCGCTCGCAGCCGCTCGGGGTCGTCGAGCAGCCGCCGCAGCCGGGCCACGTGGTTGTGCAGCGAGGCACGCGCGGACGCGGGCGGCGCCCCGCCCCACAGCGCGTCCGTGAGCGACTCCACGGAGACGACCCGCCCGCCTTCGAGCAGCAGCGCGGCGAGCAGGGCCCGCACCTTGGGGCTGCTGACGGTCCGGACAGCGCACTCGGGCACGCCCGCGGAGTCGGCGTAGGGGTCCCGGCCGTCGGAGGAAACACTCCCGACCGTCCGGCCGGTCTGCGCCGCCCCAACCGCCGGGACCGCCCGGACCGCCCGGACCGCCTGCTCAGTCCGAGCCCCATACAGAACCGGCGGTCCCAGCAGTCCGAACCGCAGCCCGCACCGCTTCACGCCGCCCACTGCCTTTCCACGCCACGGGCCCACGCCCGTTCCTGCGCTCCACGGCGAACCCCGCACAACCTCACACGACCTGACCTCACACGACCTGACCTCGCGCGACGAGAACCACCGCGCTTGGCGGAGATCCGCCCCTCGTCCGGCGGTTTCCCGCCACCTCTAGTTGATGCCTGTGAGGCGGAAACCGTTCCCGTACGGGCCGTCTTCCCGTACCGTCCGTCGACTTCACGCCAACCGAACGCAGCCGAAACGGAGCACCGTTGGCCATATGTTAGCGATCCGTTGGCACCACCTGATGTGATCACTACATCGGATCTGGCCCGACGGCGCGCGCGTAGAACGCGCAACTCGGGGGAGTGTCGCCGCCGCGGTCGGGTCCGGGGACGCATGTGGGTCCCGGTCGACGGAGGTGACCGACCGGGGCCCGCGTCCCCTCCCTTCCCCCTCCCCCCCTTCCCCTCCGCCCTCCCCCACGGCCGGGCTCGGCTCGGTCAGATGACCGGCGGTCGTCCCAGCCGGCACAGCCGCCACACGGTGCGCCACCGCATGGGCCGCCGCTCACCGGCCGGCTCCCGAAGGCCCTCCAGGAAGCCGCCGAACCAGGCGCGCAGCCCGGCCGGCGACGACCGGTTGCGTACGAGGGTGAGAAGCACCCACACCCCGAGATGCACGGGGATGAGCGCGAGCGGCAGTCGGCGGCGGGGCAGCCAGACGCGGTTGCGGGCGTTCACCCGGTAGTAGATGGCGTGCCGCGCGGGCGAGGTCTTCGGGTGCTGGAGGAGGAGTTCGGGCGCGTAGAGGATCCGCCAGCCCGCGTCGGCGGCCCGCCAGGCCAGGTCCGTCTCCTCATGAGCGAAGAAGAACTCGGCGGGCCAGTCCCCGGTCTCGGCCAGCATCGCCATGCGCAGCGCGTGTCCGCCGCCGAGGAAGCCTGTGACGTACCCGCCCCGCAACGGATCCGACCCGCCGATCCTCGGCACGTGCCGCTGCTGGGTCTCGCCGTGCTCGTCGGCGATGCGGAAGCCGACGATGCCGAGCCGGTCGTCGGCGGCGTACAGGTCGCGTACGCGGCGCAGGACGTCGGCGTCGACGAGGAGCCCGTCGTCGTCCAGTTCGACCACGACGTCGACGTCCCCGAACTCCCGGAGGCGGGCGAGGGCGACGTTCCGTCCACCCGGGCAGCCCAGGTTCTCGTCCAGCTCGATCGGGGTGACCTCGCCGGGCAGGCCCAGTCGTTCGGCGAACTCGGGCAGCGGGCAGCCGTTGCCGACGACGACGATCCGGGCGGGGGCGAGATCCTGCTTGGCCACGGACCGGAGCAGCGCGTCGACCTCGTCGGGGCGGTTGCCCATGGTCACCACGGCGACGGCGATCGTCGGTTCCGCCATGCCCTGCCCTCACTTCGTCCCGGCTGCAACTACCGGCGGATGCTAGCCGTTCACGGCGAGGACGTCTCAAGTACGCCGTCTGTAAGGCGAGTCGACGACGCAGAGCGGGAGGAGAGGAGAGGAGAGGAGAGGGTCGCGCAGGGCGTTTCTCGGCGATATCGCCGACATCGCCTTCTCAGATGTTCTCCGACTCCAGCTCGAACGTGAAATAGATGCTCAGTGTGACCGTCCGCCCGGCGCCCACTCGGCGCCGGGCGGCACCTGCGCACCATCCTCATCGCCGCCCACCGCACCGTGACCGAGGCGCGGTGGGCGCAGCGGGCTGACACCCCGCACTCATGCCTGCAACGGGTTGAAACGCGCCCCAGCCATCAAGTACCAGGCCGTCGCCCCCACATGCCGGTACGGGTAGTACCCGAACCCGAACCCGGTGTCGAGCGGGCTGCTCGCCGCCACCACCCCGGACCGCTCGGGAAGCGCCCGCCCACCCACGCTCTGGCCGCCGCCGAGCAGGTCCTGCGCCCGCTCGACGGAGTCGATCAGCCGCCTGGCACGCGCCTCGTCACCCCGCCGGTTCCGCTCCCGCAGGGCGAGCGCGAGATGAGCGGTCCCCTCGAACCACACGCCGTTGCGGTCGGGCTTGGGCTGGCCCTCGGCGATCGGGGCGTCCTCGTTCGCGAGGAGACTGACGGAGCTGAAGGTGACACCGTCGTACGACTGCCCCGCCGGCACCGTGCTGTTGCGCCGACCGGCGTGGTCGAGGACGGCCAGCTCGCGCGCGGCCCAGTCGAGCGAACGGGCGTGCGCGCGGGAGCCGAGGGCGAGGTACGTCCAGGTCTGGGTGTCCTCGGGGATCGGCGACGTGTTGACGCTCACCCCGTCATTGGTCCCGGTGTAGAAGAAGCCCCCGTCCGCGTCCCACATCTTCTCCAGGAACGCCCGGGCGCGAGCCCGCCGCTCCAGCCACACCCGGTCCCCGGTGAGCCGGGCGAGGCGTCCGAAGAGGCAGACGAGGTCGGTGTTGTGCTCGGTGGAGGTGAAGGGCAGCTTCTCACCGGCCCCGTTCACCCCGAACTTGTATCCGCCGAGAGGCTCGTCGGTACGGCCGTTCCGCTCGATCCACTCCCCGATCAGCACCGCACCGGCGAGGAACCGCCGCTCCCCCGTCCGCCGGGCGAGCGCGCTGAGCGCGATCCCGGCCCAGGCCATGTCCCCGACGGCCGTCCCCGTGAACCCGAACTGCGTCCCGACATTGGCGGTGCCGTCCGCCCGGACGAACCCGTCCGGCTGCCGCGAACCGTCGTAGAAGGTGTACGGCCCGACGTTGTAGGCCTGCCGCAGCCGGCCGTCGTCGTGGTCCGGGTCATGCTGCTGGGCGTACAGCAGCGCGTCCCCCAGCGAGACGGCCCTGGCCCGTCCGTCGTCGGTGCCGGTGGCGAGGAGGGCGAGGATCGCGAGGCCGTTGTCGTAGGTGAAGGCGGTACTGAACAGGCCGGCCTGGTCGGCGTAGCTCTGGGCGAGGCGGATGGTGCCGTGGTCGGGGTAGGCGTCCATGGCGGCGGCGAGGAAGGCGTGGCCGCGGCGCCGGGCGGAGGGCACGCCGGAGTACGCGGTACGCGTCCCGGCCTGGGCCGTGCCCGTGCCGGCCGCGGTGAGCAGCGCGGCACCGAGGCCGGCACCGAGGCCGGCACCGATGAGTGTGCGACGGCTGGGCGCCGGCCCTTGTCCACCGATCCTGCGGATCATGCCGTTCATGGGTCTCCCTCGCCGGGTCTTGAGAGCGCTCTCACGCGATGCGCGCTCATTCTGCTGGTGCGGTGGGAGCCGGTCAACGCCCTTGCGGCGGCGAGGCATTGAGGTGACGGCGACCGGGGACCTGTGTGCCGTCCGGCGCAAGCGGAAGCCGAGCGAGCCAGACAAGACAAGGGGGCCGACGAGCTGGACTCCGTCGCGTGTCCTTGCTCAGCTGTCGACGACAGTGAGGTGGTACGTCGTGTCCACCCAGAAACCACCGGTGGTGCGCGCCTTGATCTCGATCACGTAGTGACCGACGGGCAACGGATCGAACGCACACCAGAGCCCCCAGGCGATGCGCCGCCGCAGCGCCGCACGGAAGGGCTTCGACGTGAACTCCTCCATCGGCAGGGGAGCTCCGTTCAGGAACGCCTTGGCCTCGGCGACCTCCATCACCATGGGCTCGCGAGATGTCAGCGTCTGCGGCCGCTGTGTGTTGAACACCGGGAAGAAGACCGGCCGCCCCGAAGGCATCGAACAGCGCCGCACCACGCGACCACCGTAGGTACCGGCCAGGAACCAGACGTCGTCGGGCTGGTTCCACCCCGCGAACTCCCCCGTCCGGTCCCTGACAGGGCTACGGTCGTCGGGCGCGGACAGCGCCCACTGCCACCAGCGGGCAGCCAGCTCACCACCACGTTCGGGCCCCAGCTCGGTGAAACCGCCTCCGACCGACACCGACTCGCTCACGACTCCCCCACCCCTTCATTCGCTCAGACATGCGATCACATCGGCGCGACCCTATCCGGCAGGATCGATGCAGCAGAGGCAGTGCGGTGGCTCGGTGGGTGTCGCGGTACCGGACCGGCATGGACGTCACGCAGGCCCTCGGAGCCGATCTTGCGGAGCGCCGGTACGCCGGCGGCCCCGAAGCTGTTCGTGTCACCGGGACCGGCAGCACTCCTGGGCCACCGAGACGAAGGCCAGCTTCGCCTGTTTCAGTTCGTGCGGCCTCTCATGGCGTCGCAGACAGTCGACGAGGTGCTGTGCCGCCGCGGCGGCCTCGGCCGGGCCTTCCAGAAGCACCCCGCCCAAGGCGCGTTGCAGCAGGACGTCGTCCTCGGCCTGCCCCCGCCCGCCGCGTTCGGCGAGAATCCTGGCCTCTGCGGCTCCGAGGAACTCGGCGTAGGTCTGACGGCGCAGGGCGAACTCGCGGTGGCCGGACTCAGCGCGCAGCGTCATCCGAACCGATTCGAGCAGCGCGTCCGCCTGGCGGTCGCCCGCGTGGCGTGCCGCGGCGGCCTGCCGGATGCCGGCGCTGCGGGCGTACCAGCCGGTCACCACGCTGCCCGCGATCGCCGATCCCGCGGCGATCAGTGCGATTCCCCAGTCACTCATGCCGCCATCCTCGCGATCAGGCACGGCATGCCACACCACCCTTGCCCGATGTGCGGTATGGATCACTCTCAGCGCCTTTCGAACAGCGCGCGATAGGATCGCATCATGTCGCCCGCCGACGCCAACGAACCTGCCCCGACCTGCGAAAACAGCAGTTTCCGCCCGCCGGTTACCGGTAGGATGGACACTTACGGGCGACGGGCGACGGGCGACGGGCGACGGGCGACGGGCGACGGGCGACGGGCGACGGGCGACGGGCGACGGGCGACGGGCGAGCGGTTCTGTTCGCGGCTCGATCGGCGGTAGCCCTGTATCGCCTGCTCGACGTCCTCCCCATCTTCTCCGGTGACGACCGGATCACCCGTCTGTTCACCCTCGTCCCCGGCTCGGACTTCGGAGCCGACGCGATCTCCGCGATCGACGCCGTCGGAGGCCGTACGGTGCCGTGGAGCGAAGCGTGCGACCGCACCCACGACCTGGTCGTCGCCGCGAGCCCCAAGGGCGACCTGAGGCTGCTGCGCGGCCCCCACGTCCTCCTGCCGCACGGCGCGGGCTTCAACAAGGCACTCCCCGGTGAAGGCTCGGCCGACTCGGCGTCCGGGCTGGACCCGGCCTATCTGCACCGAACCGACCAGGACGCTCCGATAGCGCTGCACGCCTTGGCCCACCCCGACCAGGTCGCCCGGCTCGCCGCCACGAATCCGCAGGCGGCCCGGTGCGCGAAGGTGATCGGCGATCTCACTCTGGAACGCGTCCTCGCCTCGGTGCCCCTGCGCGACCGCTACCGGGCGGCTCTGGGCACCGGGGCCCGCAGGCTGCTGGTCCTGGTCTCCACGTGGGGACCCGACTCCCTCATCCGACAGCGCCCGGGTCTGCCCGCCAGGCTCGCGGCCCAACTGCCCCACGACGAATACCAGTTGGCGCTCGTGGTCCACCCCAACGAGCGCAGCCTGCTCGGAAGGTACGAGCTGGCCGAACGCCTGGCGCCGGCCCTGGACGCGGGGATGGTCCTCCCCGATCCCCACGAGGAATGGGCCTCCGTCCTGATCGCCGCCGATGCCTTGGTCACCGACCACGGATCAGCGGCCCTGTACTACTGCGCCGTCCAGGACCGCCCCGTCGTGAGCGTCCACCCAGGCGGCGGCGAGCTGATCCCCGGCAGCCCCATGGACGTACTCCTGGGCCGAATACCGCGGCTGGAACACGGCCAGGACGTCACCGACGCCCTGCGGGCGTACCGGCCGGGCCCCGGGCACGCCGCCGCTCAGGCCGCGTTCGCGACCCCCGGTGACGCCGTGGACCGCCTGCGAACCGAGGTCTACGCCCTGCTCGGTCTCGCGCCGCCCACTCACGGCCTCACCCCCCGGCTGCTGCCCGCGCCCGCACCTGCCACGCGTGTGCCCGCGGCGTTCGACGTCCATGTCGAGACCACCGAGGCCGGTGTCCGGATCGCCCGGCACCCGGCCGGCACCGGACCGCCCGGCCACCATCTGGCTGTGGAGCACGGCGCCGCGGACGAGCGACTCACCCGCTCCGCGGGCCTGTTGTACCGTCGTCCGCTGCCGCCGTCCCAAGCCCCCGTGGACCTCGCCTGGACCTCCGACGGGTGGACTCGGCACGCGCTGTCCGCTTACCCGGGCTGCCGTTCGGCCGCGGCGCTGCTGCCGTCCGGCGGGTGTTTGATCAGAATCAGCGGCCATGAGCACCCGTACGCCGTCCAGATCGAACCTCTCTCCCAGGCAGGCCGGGTAGCGCGCATCGACCCGGCCATCGCACTGTCGGCCGCGTACGCCCGGCTCCTCTCCCCTCAGCCCGCACCGGACAGCCGCACTGTGCTGAACTGCCTCATCGGAGACCGGACCTTCCGCATCACTCTCCGCCCGGCCACGGAGGCCGAAGCAGCGCGGGTGATCTAGACCAGGCCGTTGCGCCGCCGGAGGGTACGGGCCGCCGTACGGTGTTCCTCGGCTTCCACCAAGTGCCCTTCGGCCGTGTCCAGTTCGGCGAGAGCCTCATGGACGCGTGCCCGGTCGAAGCCCGAGCGGCGCCTGTCGGCACGCTCCAGCGACTGCTCGTACAGCTCCCTGGCCTCGACCGTACGACCGAGCTGGTGCAGGACGCCGGCGAGGGCGAACGCCGAGCGTCCGATCAGCCTCTCGCGCCGCTGTGCCACGAAGCCGGTGTGCGCCTCGGACAGCAGACGATGCGCTGTCTCGAGATCACCCAGCTTCGCACTCGCCTCTCCCATCCGATAGGTCTGGAGCAGGACGCCGTAGCGGTTGGGGATCGCCTGATGCATGTCGCGGGATCTGGCGAAATCGGCCAGGGCCGCGCTCCACTCACCCTGTGCGCCCTTGAGCATGCCTCGGTGCTCCAAGGACGACGCGGCGAGCTTGCGGTCGCGTGCGGAGTCTCCCAGCAGTTCACAAGCCGACGTCGCGCTGTCGAGCTGGGTCCCGGCCTCGCCGAACTCTCCCGACTCCCAGAGCGGCCTGGCCAGCTGGCAGCGCGTGCGCACCAACCATCCGGCGTTCCCCCCGTGCCGGACCGCCGAGTCGACGGCGAGCCGGAAGACCTCGATGACCTCGGACTGGTGGGGGTGGTCCAGGGCATGCGTCCACACCGGCTCGGACAGGGCCACGACCTCGGTGTCCATCTCACGGCCGTGGGCCAGTCGCGCGCACGCGAACAGCACGTGGCGTTCCTCGTCCAGCCAGCGGGCCGCGCGTTCGGCACGCTGAGCGCGGGCTTCGTCGCTCGCGGCCGCTTCCGGATCCTCCAGCGGACCATCCGGCACGCCAGGCACGGGTTCGAGAAGATCCACGACGGTCAGCCGACGGCCGGCGGCGAACCGGTCGGCCAGCTGAGCCTGCCGGACGAGCCAGCGCACCACCCTCACCTGCGCCTCGGCCACCTCCCCGTCCGTCCCCTCCCGGCGGGACCGACGCAGGGCGTGTGCGCGCAGCGGTCCCGGCAGCCTCATCTGGCCGGCCTCCGTCAGCGACAGCAGGCGCAGGTCGAGTAATCCGGCCCGGTCCAGCTCCTCCAGGGCGTCCTGGCAGGACTCCGGCCCCAGTCCTGACAGAGCGGTGGCGGAGTGGAGCGTGAACGTCTCGCCGGGGTGGTGCGGCAGCAGCCGGTAGAGCAGGGCCGCCGGGCGGGACAGGTCGGCGTAGGCCGTGTCCCAGATGTGCTCCACACCGGACACCCCCTTCTCGTCCAACTCGGCCTGCAGATCCGCGAGAAGACGGGAGAGCGGACGCAGCCGGTGGGTACGCACCCACCGGGCTGCCACATGCAGCGCCGCGGGAAGGCCGTCGCACAACCGGATCACCGCCCGCGCCGCCTCCGGGTCCGCGGCCAGCCGGTGGTCGCTGACGATCAGCTCCAGCAGTTCCGTCGCGGCCCGTTCCTGCAGGGGCGGCAGGGCCAGATCCACCGCGGCACCGGCCTCGAGTTCGCGGAGGGGACCGTGGCTCGTGACGATCACGACGCTGTCGCCCGACGCCGGAAGCAGGGGAACGACCTCGGAGGCGTAGCGCGCGTTGTCCAGCAGGAGAACCAGTTTCGCCTCGGAGGTCCTGTTCCAGTACTGCCTGCACCGGGCCGCGTACGAGGCGAGCACCTGGTCCGGGTCCACATCGAGCGAACTCAGCAACTGGGTGAGCACATCGCCGGGATCCAGCACGTCGCCGTCCCGGAAGTCGTCGAGGTCGACGGACAGCACACCATCGGTCATGGGGTAGCGGTCGAGCAGAGAACGGGCGATCAGGCCGGCCAGCTCCGTCTTTCCCAGGCCGCCCGGTCCGCTCAGCGCGAGAACCAGCGGACGGGAACGGCTGCGCCATTCCGCCACAGCGCGCAAGGCACGCTCCAGCTCCTCGTCACGGTTGACGAAGTACACCGGCTCCGGCGGAAGTTCAACCCTCACAACAGCCCCTTCGACGACCCGCAGCGCACTGCGCACACTGCCCGACGATCACGCACTCTAGAGACTTTCACCGTCGGGCGTCCGGTGCAGCCGAAGACACTCCCCGGCGACCGGAGGCGGTACGACTCCAAGTCGCCCGGCCTGTGCGTACTCGAAGGGGACGCACGGGATCCTCGCCTCGGCGAGGGAACGCCGCCGTGTGCGGAAGTCCAGGTGCGTCACATACGGCACGGCTTCGTAGGCGTCCAGGGTCAGCCGTTGGGCCTCGATCCGCTGCCGCTGTGTGTCGACGTCGATCCCGCCCAAGCGCTGTTCCTCGTCGCGGAGTCGGGCCGTGAGGAATCGGAGGCACGGGTCGGGGCATGCGGCTGTATTTCTGCGGGGTCCACCGGTCACCACTCGACCAGCGCCAGCCCCGCAGCCATGCCGCCGCCGAAGCCGGCCAGAAGGACCAGGTCACCAGGGCGGAAGGCGTCGGCACGGGCTGCGCTGTCGAGGGTGATCGGGAGGGACGCTGCGCCGGTGTTGCCATAGCGGGTGAGCGTCCGGTGGGTGACGGCGTGTGGCAGGCCGAGATGCGGGAGCAACTCGTCCAGCAGGACGCCGTTGGCCTGGTGCGGGACGACATGGCTGATGTCACCCTGTGTGACGGCGGCATCGTGGAGGAACTGCTTGACCAACCCGGGCAGTCGGTCAGCCACGAACTCACGCACCCCCCGTCCGTCCATCGCGAAGTGATGCAGTCCCGCGCCGAACGTCTGTGTGTCGGCGGGCAGTCGACTGCCGCCCGCGGGCACTCGGATCAGTTCCGCGTACTCGCCGAACGTGTGCAGCGAGCAGTGCCGTATCCCGCTGCCGCGCGGTGACCGTCCGAGCACCATCGCCCCGGCGCCGTCACCGAACAGGACGACCGTCCGGCGGTCGGCCGGGGCAAGGATCCGCGAGTAGACGTCCGCGCCGATGACCAGCCCGTATCCGCCGGACCGCGCGAGCATGGCCTCGGCCGTGGCAAGGGCGAACACCGAACCGGAGCACACGGCGTTGACGTCGAACGCCGCCGCGTCGCACGCGCCGAGCGCGTGCTGGACGTGGACGGCGGTGGGCGGCTGCGGCCGGTCCGGTGTGGACGTCGCCACCACGATCACGGACAGCCGGTCGGCGTTGACGCCGGCCGAGTCCAGGGCCGCGCGGGCCGCCGCGGTGGCCAGGTCCGAGGTCGCCTGGTCCGGGGCGGCCCACCGCCGTTCGAGGATCGCCGTCTTACGGGTGATCCAGGCGTCGTCGACACCCGCCGCCCAGCCCACCTCGTCGTTGGAGACGACGCGCTCCGGAAGGTACGCGCCGGTGCCGAGGATCGCCACGGCGGTCATGGAGGCTCCTTCCGGGGGCTGGGCGGTGACCGTGCGAGTCGAGGTCAGGGGCGTGCCTGGACGGCCCCCGGCTCCGCCGTCTTCCCGGTGGCCGGCGGCGGCGCCTCGTCCTCCGTGAGGCCGATGCGGGCGTGCAGGCGCCTCAAGAGGGCCGGGGCCCACCAGTTGAAGCGGCCCATGAGACGCATCATGGCCGGGGCGAGCAGGCACCGTACGATCACGGCGTCCACCAGGACGGTCAGCGCCAGTCCCAGGCCGAAAAGCTGCATGAAGGACACCTTGGACACGCCCATGCCGGTCAGCACGATGGCCATGAGGACGGCGGCGGCGGTGAAGACACGGCCGGTGCGGGCGACGCCCATCGCCACGGCGTGTGTGTTGTCCTCCGTGGTGGTGCGGCCCGAGGCAAGCCACTCCTCGCGGATGCGGGAGAGCAGGAACACCTCGTAGTCCATGGAGAGACCGAAGGCGAGGCAGAACATCAGGACGGGAACGTTGGCGACGAGGTAGCCGGTCGCCGTGAAGCCCAGGACGCCGGAGAGATGGCCCTCCTGGAACACCCACACCATCGCGCCGAACGCGGCGGCGAGCGACAGCGTGTTCATCACCAGCGCCTTCACAGGCAGCACCAGGCTGCCCGTGAAGAGGAACAGCAGCACGAACATGGTGAGCGCGATCAACCCGGCCGCGTACGGCAGCGGCTCGGCCAGGGCATCGATGACATCCTGGTTCTCCGCGGCCGCGCCCGCGAACAGGGTCTCGCCCGGTGCGTCCACAGCGCGCAGCCGATCCAGCAACTGCTTGCCCTCCTCGGCATACGGGTCGACGCCGGTACCGACGCTCAGGACCGCGCCCGCCTTGTCGGTCAGCCCGGCGTTCGCCGGGCCGACCTGTGTGCCGTCGGCGAAGACACCGGTCCCGCCGGCCACCTCCTGAACACCGTCGATGCGGGACAACTCGGTGGCGTATGCGGTGAGTTCGCCGTCGCCGCCGTCGTAGTCGGGCAGCACGATCGTCGTCGAGGCGGCGGCGTCCTCCGCGAAGTCCTTGCGCAGGAGGTCGCCGACCTGGCGGCTCTCGGAGGCACTGGCGGTGATGACCCGGTCGTCGGGGTATCCCCACTTCGAGTTGAGGAAGGGGGCGCCGAGGAGAAGCAGTACGGCGGTGGTGAGCACCGCAATCGGCACGGCACGCCGGGTGACGGCGACCACCATGCGGTACCAGCGGCTGTCCTGCGGCTCGATCTGGCGGGGCGGCTTCAGCCGGAACCAGCGGCGCAGCGGGACACGGATGTCGTACTTGTCGACCCGGTCGCCCAGCAGGATGAGGGCCGCCGGCAGGACGAGTACGGCGGTCAGGACGCCGACCAGGACGACGGCGACCCCCACGTAGGCGAAGGACTTGAGGAAGAACACCGGGAAGACGAACAGGGCCGCAAGCGCGAGCGCGACGGTCACTCCGGAGAACACGACGGTGCGGCCGGCGGTCTGCACGGTGCGCAGCACGGCGTCCCTCGCGTCGAGGCCGGCGCGAAGCTCCTCGCGGTACCGGCTGACCATCAGCAGGCTGTAGTCGATGCCGAGGGCGAGACCGAGCACGGTCGTCATGTTCAGCGCGTAGATGTTGACATCGGCGAACATGGTGACCAGCCGCAGGACCGCGAGCGTCGTCACGATGGAGATGGCACCGATCAGCAGGGGCAGTCCGGCCGCGATGAGACTACCGAAGACGATCATCAGCACGATGAGCGTGATCGGGAAGGCGACGGCCTCGCCGATCGTGGCGTCCTTGGCGACCACCGAGTTCATCTCCGCCGTCAGCGGGCCGTAGCCGCCGACCCGGACCTGTACGCCGTCCGGCCGGGGCGCCTTCGCCAGCAACTCGTCGGAAACCTTGGGGAGTTCGGTCTCGCTGGCGTCGATGTGGGCGGTGATGAGCCCGGTGTCGCCGTCCTTGCTGCGCAGTGCGGCTCCGGCCTTTTCGCCGAGGCTCCAGTACGACTGGATGCCGTCGATGTCGTCGCGCTTGCCGAGCCACTCCGCGACGGCGCCGGCCGCGTCAGTCGCCCGCGTGCTGTCCACACCCTCGCCGGACGTCACCGCGATGATCAGATTCGGCTGTACGCCGTTGAAGTGCTCATTGACGATGGTGGTGGCACGCGCCGACTCGGAGTCCGGCGAGGTGTATCCGCCAGCTTTCAGATGGTTCATGACAGATGCGCCGAAAATCCCGCACACTATCACCACCAATAGCGCGCCGATGAGCACCGGCTTGGGTCGGTTGATTGCAAGTCGAACTACTCGGGTCAGCATTCCTGCACCCCTGCCACGGGCCACCTCTGGTCTGTTGCCAGTGTTTTCGCGTCGAGCGTAGGCAGCCGCCGGGCTGATCTCTACGGCTGGGTTGCCGCACACAAAATGCGCGTGCGAATTCAGCCAGAACCACGAAATCGTGGGCTGCGGGGTCCGGGTTGTCGATCTGGGCCGTCCCGCATTCGACGAATGGAGCGAGCGGCCTCACGGGGAGGCCGACGACCATGGGGGAACTGCGATGGAAACGGCCGGTGCCGGGGTGCGGCTCGATACATGGATCGACACCAGGAGGACGCTCGAACCCGAACGCACGGTGGCCAGGACGCTCGCCGAGCGCAAGGCGCTGACCAATGCCGTGGCCACCCGTTACGCGCAGGCGGGCAAGCAGGAGAAGTCGGAGATCCTCGACCGGGTCTGCGCCGTGACCGGCTGGCACCGCAGCCACGCCCGCAAGGCGCTGCTCAGGGCGGCGCGGCCACAGCCGACCAGGACGCCGCGCAGTGGCCACACCAAGTACGACGCCGGGGTCGTCGCCGCGCTGACGTTCTGCTGGACGGTGCTGGACCGGCCCGCCGGCAAGCGGCTGGCGCCGGTGCTGCCCGAACTGGTGCCGGTGCTGCGCCGCCACGGCGAGCTGGACATCAGCGAGGAGACCGCCGAGTTGCTGATGGGCATGTCGGCGGCGACGATCGACCGCCGGCTGGCGGCGCAACGGCGGACCACCGCCGCACCCCGGCACATCAGGGCCGGTTCGCTGCTGCGGGGCGAACTGCCCGTGCTCAGCTGGGCGGAGTGGGACCACACCAAGCCGGGGTTCATGGAGATCACGGTGGTCCGGCACGACGGAGGCGGACCGAACCACGACTGTCTGCTCACGGTGACGGCCACCGACATCGCGACCGGCTGGACGGAGAACCGCACGGTGCGCACCGTGAACTGGGTGCCTTTCGCGCTGGACGAGATCGCCCGGCTGCTGCCCTTCCCCATTCTCGGACTCGACTCGGGCAACTCCGGCTCGGAAGCCGAGGAGATCCTGCTGCGCTGGTGCCGGCAGCGCCGGGTGACCTTCACTCACGCCCGGCCCACGAGTGGTGGCAACTACCATGTCGGCCAGAAGAACTGGAGCCTGCTGCACACCATCACCGACGGCCGCCGCTACGACACCACCACCGAGCTCGTCCAGCTCAACCGGATCTGGGCTGCCCTGTCCAGGCTCACCAACTACTTCTACCCGCAACAGCACTCGGTGCCCGCCGGCCCGCGCCGCAAGGAGTACGACACGGCCACGCCCTACCGCCGCACCGTGCGCCACCCTCGGGTCACCGCCCATGACAAGGCGATCCTCGCCGACACCTACGTATGTCTCAATCCGGCCGATCTGCACCGCCGGATCACCGCCATGACCGACCGGTTGCACCTGTTGGCGTCGAGCGCGGCCCCGTCACCGCACCACGCCCGTCACCGGACGCAGGGCGCCACGGCCTGACATACGAGTCCGCCCTTACGACCGGGAGTGCCGTAAGGGCGGAGTCTTCCGTGCAAGTGCCGATGCCGGCCCTAGCAGGGCGCGTACAGGCGCTTGTGGCCGCTGATGCCTGCCAGCCGGTACGGTCCCTCCGTCTGAGCCGGGAGCATGTGGTCGCCGCCGTCGGTGGGGAGGGAGTTGTCGCGCAGTTCGCGGTAGGCGGGGTAGTCGACGGTCTGTCGGCGGTCCACGGCCTCGCGGTGCGCGGCGGTGCGCAGATGCGCGCGGTAGCCGGGTACGACCGTCCCTGCGAAGAACTCCGCGACGCTGCCGGAGCCGTAGCTGAGGAACCCGATCGGCCGACCGGTCAGGTCTTCGTCGGTCTGGTCGAGCAGCGCAGCGAGGCCGAGGTACACGGAAGCGGTGTAGCTGTTGCCGACGACGGCGTTGTACGCCGTCGTCGGCCCCAGCACCCGCTCCACCACCGCTTCGTCGGTGTCCTCGCCGCAGCAGTGCAGCAGGTGCCGGTGCGCCTTGTGGGCCATCTTCGTGAACGGCTGGTGATAGCAGATGGCGTGGAACTCACCGAGCGCCCGGCCACCCTGCTCACCGTAGTCCTTCCACGCCCCCTCGACCGCCTGGAGGTAGGCGGAGATGGACTCCTGTCCGTCGACCAGTGCGGTTTCCCGGTAATTGGGCCGCCAGAAGTCCATGACATCGGCGGTGAACAGCCCCGACGGCTCCTCGATACGAAGGAGGGCCGGGTCCGCCGAGACCAGCATGGCGACCGCGGCGGCCCCCTGGGTGGCCTCGCCGGGGCTGTCCGCGTCGTACTTCGACACGTCACTGGCGATGACGAGGACCCGCTGGCCGGGGTCGCGGTGGACGAGGCCGACGGCGAACTGGAGTGCTGCCGTTCCGGCATAGCAGGCCTGCTTGAGTTCCACGACCCTGGTGGACGACGGCAGTGCCAGCAACGAGTGGAGGTAAACGCCTGCCGCCTTCGCCTGGTCGATGGAGGACTCGGTGGCGAACACGACCGTGCGGATACCGTCGGTGCCGTGCCGGGCGATGACGGGCGCTGCGGCCGCCGCGGCCATGGTCACGATGTCCTCGTCGACGGCGGGCACGCTCATCGCCCGCTGGCCGATGCCGATGTGGTACTTGCCTATGTCGGTGCCGTTGTGGCGGGCCAGTTCCGTGTGCGGCAGGACGAACTGTGTCGTCGCGAACGACAGGTCGTCAATGCCGATGGGCCCGGCGGCCGCGTCGATGCCGTCGTGGGTCATGTCCTACACCCCGATTCGGGTTGTCTCGTTGTTGCGTTCCAGGTGCACGTGCGCGCGCATGAGTTCGCCCGGGTTCGTCTGGGCCGCGAGGAGCGAGAGTTCGCCGCACAGGACCGTCGCGGCCGCGATGACGGCGAGCCGGCGCGCGTTCTCGCCGGCGGCGCGCCCGGCCCGGCAGCCGAGGCGGGTGAGGTTGGTTTCCACGAAACCGAGCCCCTTGCCGTTGCCCACCGTGCCGACGATCAGATTCGGCAGGGTGCAGGAGAAGTACAGGTCGCCGTCCCGGTCCTCGGCGACGGTCACGCCCTGTGAACCCTCGACGATATTGGCCGCGTCCTGGCCGGTGGCCAGGTAGAACGCCAGCAGCATGTTGGCGTAATGGGCGTTCGCTGAGCGGATGCCGCCGGCGAGCAAGGTGCCGATGAGGTTTTTGCGTACGTTCAGCTGGGCTATTTTCGCGGCTGTCGTGTGCAGTTTCTCGGTGACCACGGAGCGTGGCACCAGGAGTTCCGTGACGACGTTCTTGCCGCGTCCCAGAATTCCGTTGATCGCGGTCGCTTTCTTGTCCGTGCAGTAGTTCCCGGATATGGACCCGTACGCGATGTCCGGAATGGTCCGCAGCATGTGCGTCAGCAGTGCGTCGGACGCCAGCGTGACCATGTTGTGCCCGGACGCGTCGCCGGTGCTGAACTCGAAGCGGACGAACAGCAGGTCGGCGGTGATCTCGGTGCGGACGGCGAGCAGTTCGGCGTATCGGCTGCAACCGCGCACGACCTCGCGCAGTTCGTCGATCCGCGCGTCGAGGAGGCGGGCGGCGGCGTACGCGCTCTGCGCGTCCTTCGCCTCGACGAGCACCGAGCGCGTCATCCGCTCGTCGACCAGGGTGGCCACGATGCCCCGCTCGGTCAGCCGGGAGATCCTCGCGCCACGTCGCACCGAGGGCCACAGCGGCGACTCGTAGGTGGCCAGCGGGACTTCGGTCTCGGTGGTCGCGATGTTGCCGGAGATCCGCAGGGGGCCGACCCACTGCATGGGGACCCCTGCGACAGTGTGCGGATCGTTCGTCGTGTGTGTGTCGCTCATCGCGTGTTTCCCGTCGTCCATCACAAGCTCGCGGTCGTCCGGTGGGTGGTGCGGGGGGAGCCGGACCGGGTGGCGGTCCGGCGGGTATCGATACCGCGGTCGGCGCAGAAGTCCCGCAGGCCGCCGTGGACCAGCACGTCGCAGCGGGCCAGTTCGGCCGGTGTGCGCGCGCCGAGGGCGGTCATCAGTGCCGTCACCTGGTCGAGCCAGGTGGTGATCCGGGCGACCAGCGCGGGCACGCCGCCGTCCAGCAGGGTCCGCAGGAACTCTCCCGAACCGCCGACGGCGACGGCGCCGAGGGCCAGCGAGCGTGCCACGTCGAGCGGATGGCGGACGCCGCCGGAGGCGAGTAGCGGGATGCCTGAGTCCTGCGCGTCCAGCAGACAGGCCGGGGTGCTCTGCCCCCAGTCGTCGAGGTAGGCGTAGTCGGCGACAGCGCGCCTGCCGTTCTCGATGCGGGCGAAGTTGGTGCCGCCGCGGCCGCCCACGTCGGCCACCGCCACACCCAGCTTCTGGAGGGTGGCCACAGTCTCGCGGCTCAGCCCGAACCCGACCTCCTTCACGATCACCGGGACGTCCACGCCGGCCGCGATGTCCTCGATCCGCGGACCCCACGACGCGAACGACCGGTCGCCCTCCGGCATCACCGTCTCCTGGACGGTGTTGAGGTGGATCTGCAGCGCGTCAGCACGGAGCAGCCCGACGGCCCGCCGTGCCTGCTCGACGGTGGCATTGGCATTGACGTTGGCCATGATGAACCCGTCCGGGTTCTCCCGGCGCATCACGTCGAACGTGTCTGCCGAGGACGGGTCCTTGAAGTAGGCGCTCATGGAGCCCGTCGCGATCGGTACGCCGGTCTCGCGGGCGGCGATCGCCAGGTCCCGGTTGATGACGCCGGTCCTGGCGCTGCCACCGGTCATCGCGTTGATGTACAGCGGTACCGGCCATTCGATGCCCGCGAACCGGGTTCGCAGGGACACGTCGGCGCGGTCGATGCCGGCCAGCGCGTGGTGCACGAAGGACACCTCGTCGAACTGACTGGGTCCGCTGTGCCCACGCTGCTGCTCGACGGCGAGCCGTACATGGTCGTCCTTGCGTTCAGCGATCACTGCGCACGTCCTTCGGTCGGCGGTCGGCGATGGTGAGGGGCAGCGGCGTGATTCCGGCGGTCTGCCAGCGGGCCCGCAGCCGGTCGAGTGCGGCCGGTTCGCCGTCGGGCAGCAGGGCGATGCCGCAGTCGCCGCCGCCGGCCCCCGAGGGCTTGGCCGCGCCGCCGGCGGCCTCGGCGGTGTCGCACAGCGTGTGCAGGGCCGGGGTGAACACACCGAGGCCGGTCTCCTCGTCCAGCCGGGCCAGGATCTGCCGGGCGGCGCCGATCTGCCGCAACAGCCCGTCGCGGTCGCTGTGTTCGAGCGCCCGGGCGGCGGCTTCCACGCATGCGGTGCTACGGGCCAGGAAGTCCCGGTGCGCCGGGCCGCCCCGCCAGTCCCGGCGTGCGCCCAGATCGGCCACGAGAGTCGCGGTGGAGGCCGGTCGCCCGGTCCAGCCGACCAGCAGTGCGAGCCCCCGTGGCGGCGGCAGCGGCCGCGCCTCGAAGCCCGGCCAGGAGACGCGCAACGCCTCTTCGACGCCCCGCTGCCGGGCCATGTCCCGTACGGCGGCCCGGTCGGGTGCCCGGTAGAGGATCCAGCCGCCCCAGCTGCTGGCGGCGAGGTCACCACCGGAGGGGCCGGCGTCGACCCGGGCTCCGGCCAGCAACGCCAGCCGAAACCGCTCCTCGGACGACAGCTCCGTCCCGTGGTACGCCGCCATGGCATCGACGGTCGCCACGGACACCGCGCCGCTGGAACCCAGTCCGAACTTCGTGCCGTTGTCGTGCAGCCGGCTGCGGATCGAGACATGCAGCGGCACCCCCGGTGCCGGCAGCCCACGCCCGATCCGGAGCCGGTCCACCACCTCGACGGCCGACACCACATGTGCCAGGTGCTCCCGGACCCGCCGCTCGTCGTCGGAGCCGATCCCGGCCAGCCGTCCCCGCCGCCACCGCAGCCGTACTTCCCGGGAGAGCAGATCGGAGGCGACCACGACCTCGGCGGCACAGGAGGCGGATGGCACGGCCGGTGCGGCGCGGGCCGCAGGCGACACGTCTGCGGTGGCGCCAGGGACCGCCGGGGCGGCATCGCCGTCACCGGGGGCGGCCGTCACCGTGACGGAGACCTGGCGATCGACCGCCGCCAGGACGGCCGGGGTGCCGGGCTCCACCACGGCGTACTCGCCTGCGACGAACAGCTTGCCCGGGGCGTGTCGGGTGACCGTGTGGTGGGGCATGGTCACCGGTCCCCGGTCTGCAGACGGGCGCCGGGGCCGCAGTGGGCGACGGCCACCGGGCAGGACGCGGCGGCGCGGACGGCCGCTGACACCTGGTCCGCGTCCGAACTGCGGCACAGGACCTTGACGTTGGGGCCCGCGTCGATCGTGGCGTAGGCGGGCACGCCGTCCCGCCGCAACCGCAGGACCGTGTCGAGCACGGTGACGGAGGTCGGTGACAGGTATCGCACGGCCGGGCGTGCGGCCAGCATCGTGGCGTGCATACCGAGGGCGTTCCGCTCAGCGACCTCACCGACCGCGGCCAGGTCCCCGTGCCGCAGTGCCTCCCGCATCTCGACGAGGTCGGCCCGGCTCGACGCGGCCCACGCCCGGTAGAGCGGGGAGGTCTCGACGGTCCGCCGCATGGCCTCCCGGCTGGACACGGCCTTGGGACCGGTGTCGAGGAGGGCGATCACGAGGGCGGGGGCGAGGTCACCGACGGGCACGGGCTCGGCATGGGAGGCCAGGTCCATGACCGTCTCCGCATCCCGGTCCGTGTCCGTTCCCGCGTCCGTTCCCGCCCGCCACACCGCGAACCCGCCGAAGATCGACCGCGAGGCCGAGCCCGAGCCCCGCCGGGCCAGGCGGGACAGGCCGGTGGCGTCCAGTCGGAGGCCGTACGCGGCGGCCGAGGCGACGGCCAGTGCGGCGAACCCGCTCGCCGAAGAGGCCAGACCCGCCCCGGTGGGCACGGTGTTGGAGGTGCACACGACGGCCCGTTCGGCTCGTCCGGCCCGCTCCCGGACCAGGTCGAGGAAGGCGGTGATCCGCCGGCCGGCCTCCCCCTCGGCGAGGACGCCGTTGAGTGTCACCTCGTCCGTTGTCGCCCCCGGGCTCAGCCGTACGGAGGTGGTCGTGGGGAAGACGTCCAGAGTCATCGACAGGCTGTCGGTGTACGGCAGTACGAGCCGCTCGTCGCGCTTGCCCCAGTACTTGACCAGGGCGATGTTCGGGTGGGCGACCGCGGTGGCGCCGCCGTCCCGGGACCGTCCGTCCAACAGCTGTGCATCGGGGAGCTTTCCTGCGTCAACGGGCATGGCCGGAGGACCTCTCCATCGGCACGATCCAGGTCCGGGCGGCCCCGGCTTCACACAGCCGCCGCTCGACCCGCCGGGCCTGCTCCGGCCCTTGGGCCAGGGCGATCACGCAACCGCCCAGCCCACCACCGCTGATCTTGGCGCCGAGCGCGCCCGCCGCGAGGGCCGCGTCGACGAGGGCGTCGATACGGTCCATGCTGATTCCCACCTCGCCGAGCAGTTCATGACAGGCGGTCAGCCGACTGCCGAAGGCGGCGGCCCGGCCGTCGGCGAGGTCGCGCACGGCGGCGCGGGTCAGCTCGGCTGCCCGAGCCACGAAGTCGGCCCGTGCCCGTGGGTCGCGTTCGAACCCGCGGCGCAGCAGCTCGACGGCGTCCTTGGTCCGGCCGGCGACACCACTGTCCGCGACGACGATCCGGCCGTCGAACCCGATCCGCGGTTCGCGGGCGACACCGCCGGAGAGCAGCACGGGATACGGCGAGCCGGTGGCGAGGGTGTCGATGCCGCTCGCCCTGCCGTGCGCCACGTTCTCGGCGATCTGTACGAGGTCGAACACGGTCCCGGTGTCGAGTGTGACGCCGAAGAGGTCGGCCAGGGCGAGGGCCACGGCCCGTGCGCAGGCCGCGCTGGAGCCGAGCCCCCGGCCGGTCGGGATCGCACAGTCGATGAGGACGTCCACATGAGGGGCGCGGTCGACGCCTGCCACCCGCTTGAACTCGGCCACCAGCCCCCGCAGTCCGTCGGACGCCTCCATGCTCACCGGCGCGGACGCCCCCGTGAGGGTGAAGGTGACGTCACCCTCGGCCGCGGGCGTGTGCGGGGACTGCGCGGCGTTCGCCGTGACCATCAGCTCCGCGACCGGAAGAGCGAGCGCCGGGGCCCCGTAGACGACAGCGTGCTCGCCCAGCAGAATCACTTTCCCGTGGGCGCATCCGATACCGAGTTCACGGATCTTCGAGTTTCCTGGCGCTCCCTGTGCCGAGGTCGGCAGAGTCAACGCGCTCAACTCCCCTTGTCATTTACCTTGTCCGATTGCTTTGACCATCGGATCACTAGAACGAGAATTACCTACGGAATTACTCCGGACAACAGCTCGATGGAATCGCCGAAAATGCACGCGCCTTTCGGTGGGATCAGCGGATCCGTTGCGTCGCACTGACCGCCATCGCCGCGAGTCGCTCCCTCGCGTGCTCGTCGGCCCCGCTTGTCCGCAGTGCAGCAAGGGCCCGTTCCGTACGCCGGGCGATGTCCTGCTCGACGAGGTCGACCGCACCCGTGTCGACGAGCACACGGCGGATGGTGACGAGTTCGGCCTCGTCGATGTCGGTGCCGATCTTCGCCCTGAGGAATCCGGCTCCGGCCGGGTCGCACTCGTCCGCGCGACGCAGTGCCGTGGCGAGCAGTACCGTCCGCTTGCCCTCGCGGAGGTCGTCGCCGGAGGGTTTGCCCGTGACGACCGGGTCGCCGAAGACGCCCAGCAGGTCGTCGCGGAGCTGGAAGGCGATGCCGATGTCCGCGCCGAACGCGCGGTAGGCGGCGATCAGTCGCTCGTCCGCGCCGGCGATCGCGGCGCCGAGGTGCAACGGACGTTCCACGGTGTACGAGGCCGTCTTGTACTGGTCGACCCGCAGCGCCGACGCGATGTCCTCGGCGCCGCTCGCCTCGGCGGTGAGGTCGAGCAGTTGACCGCACAGCACCTCTGTGCGCATCGCGGACCACACCGGACCGAGCCGCGCCTGCGCCCGCTCCGGCAGTCCGGAGGTACGGATCAGGTCGTCGGCCCAGGCCTGGGCCAGGTCGCCGACGAGGATCGCGGTGCCGGTGCCGTAGTCGACCGGGTCGCCCGACCAGCCGTGTTCACGGTGCTGTTCGGCGAACGTCACATGTGCGGCGGGGAAGCCGCGGCGGGTCGAGGAGGCATCGATGATGTCGTCGTGGATCAGGGCGGAGGCGTGCAGCAGCTCCAGTGCCGCGCAGGCGCGGGCGACCGCCGGGGCGGTCGGTCCCGCGGGATCGCCGCCTGCACCGAGCCAGCCCAGCCAGGCGAACGTCGGCCGTACCCGCTTGCCGCCCCGCAGCACATAGCTCTCCAGCTCCTCGACCGCGCGGACCACGCCGGCCCCGATCGCGTCGGCCTCGCCGCGGCGGGCGGTGAAGAACTCCCGCAGTGCGGTGGTGAAGAGTTCCGTGGCCGCGACCGTCTCGGGATGTCCCACGGCCATGGTGTCAGCGTCCCCCGAGGACGAAGAGTGCCAGCGCCACGTTGGTGAAGCCCAGCGCGACCCCGTGGTACGGCAGGGACAGCGCGTGCTTGCGCACCGTGGCGAGCGCGGTGTCGAAGGAGTCGCGGGTACCGCTGGTGACCATCCAGATGAAGCGCTGGCTCACCAGCCAGACCACCGCGTACAGCGCCAGCCCCCAGGTGAACCCGAAGCCGAGCAGGACCGCGCCCAGGACCAGCAGTGCGCCGAGGGCCAGCATCAGGGACTGCACCTGCATCGCCCTGCGAATTCCGAGCGCGATGACATAGGTACGGATGCCGAACTGCTGGTCCTCCAGGTAGTCCTCGGCGTGGTTGGTGACGAATGTGCCTGTCAGCGTCAGCGACAGACCGACGACGACCACGACACTGGCCCACTCCAGCGGGTGCTCGTAGGCCCGCAGGGCGAACATCCCGGGGATGAACACACAACCGAACTGCAGGGTCGGAAGCTGCCAGAGACCGGCGCTCTTGAGGTGCAGCGGCGGCAGCGAGTACTGCACGCCCATCAGCCAGCCGGCCAACGCGATCGGCACCAGGTCCCAGTGCCCGGTGCGCACGGCGAGGAAGACCGACGCGCCGAAGTACAGGGCGGACGTGACGGCGAAGTGGGCGACCACCTTGCGCACCCCGAGGCCGTAGACGGCTTTCGGCTGGCGGGACTTGTACGTGGCGTCCAGCTCACGGTCGGCCAACGCGTTCAGCATGTCGGCCATCTGCATGTGGGTGACGCAGAACAGGAACGCCACGATCGCGTTCACGGAGGCGAGTTCGCTCCAGGAGCGCGCGCCCAGCACCGTCGGTACGAGGCCGATGACCATGTGGATGGGCAGGAACTCGATACGGCGGATGACCAGGGCGTACTTGAGGCGTGTGCCGAGCGGGGCACGTTCGGTCGGCACGCCGCGCGAGTCGGAGAATACCTGGGCGATGGTCATGCCGGATGTGGTGGCGCTCGTGCTGGGCACGGGAGCGGACCCTTCTCTCGTGGGAACTTCGGGAAAACGGTGGGCGGAACAGGCGCCTGTGCGCGGGCCGCGCGACGCCGACCGCGGCGGTCGTTCGGCTACGACCGTTCGACGGCAGCCCGGTAGTCGCGGGTGATGGTTCGCAGTTCGCCGGAGACGTCACCGTCCAGGCGGTCGGCAAGGGCGCGTTCGGAGCGGTCCATCTTCCGGTTGGCGTGCACGATCGTGGTGGTGGCCGGCCGACGGACCGCCTCGTACCGGCGCAGCGCGGCGGCGGTCTCGTCGCCTCCGGAGAGCCCCGACGGACCCGAGGCTGCGGCCAGTTCGGTGGCCAGGACGACCGAGTCGAGGATCGCCTGGCTCGCACCGTTCGCGCCGATCGGGTACATCGGGTGCGCCGCGTCACCGAGGAGGGTGACCAGGTGCTCGCCCCAGGAGGCGAGCGGATCGCGGTCCACCATCGGGTAGTGCAGGATCCGGGGGCTCGCTGCGAGCGCTGCGCGGATGTCGAGCCAGTCGAACTCCCAGTCCGCGAAGTGCGGGAGCAGATCGGCCGTCCGGCCCGGTCCGACGTCGAAGGAGCCGGCGTCGTCGCCCGGCACAGCGGCCAGGCACACCCAGTTGAGCAGGACCGTGCCGCGTTCGGCGTGCCGTCGGGAGCAGGGGTAGGCGACGATCCGGTTGGCCCGGTCGTCGGCCGCGATGATCATCGTCCGCCCGTCGAGGAACTCGGGCAGTTCGGTCAGTCCCCGCCACATTCGTACGGCCGTCGTCCGCAACGGCGGCTCGTCGGGGTGCAGTCGGGCTCGTACCGCCGAGTGCAGCCCGTCCGCGCCGATCAGCGCGTCGGCCACGACGGCCGTCGCCCCGCCCGTCGGCGTGTGTATGTGTACGGCCACCCGTTCGCCGTCCTGGTCGAACCCGCGCACCTCGGCCCCGGTGCGGATCGCGTCCGCGCCGAGCCGTTCGCGTACGGCGTCGAGGAGCAGGGTCTGCAGCTCGCCGCGGTGGATGGAGTACTGCGGAGCCGGGTGGCCCGCCGCCGCGCCCCGTGGTTCGCTCCACAGGGTGGCACCCTTGTGGTTGAGGTATCGGTGTTCGCGGGTGGCGATGCCGGTGGCGGCGAGCGCGTCGCCGAGGCCGAGGCCGATGAGTTCGGCGACCGCGACGGGCTGGATGTTGATGCCGACGCCGAGCGGCCGGATCTCGGGTGCGCTCTCCAGGACCGTGGCGGCCAATCCGCGGGCGTGCAGTGCCAGCGCGGCCGTGAGGCCCCCTATGCCTGCGCCGGTGATCACGATGCCGGATCGGGCCGGATTGGTCATGGCGGCTGTCACCCTTCTGCGGAGCGGAGTGTGGAAGAGACCGGAGGCGCGCTAGGAAGCGGTGGTCGCTGAGACCACCGAGTACAGGGCGGGGGCGGGTTTGCCGAGCTCGGCCGTGCGGCGCGCGTACTCCTGGGCGGCGGGATCGGCGAGGGTGGCCTGGATGTCCTGCGGACTGCGCCACTGGGCGTAGTTCACGACCCGGCCGCCGTCCTTGCTGACGAGGATGTGCGCCGAGACGAAACCGGGGCGGTGCCGGAAGACCTTGTCGAGTCCTTCGTTCAGCAGTGCGACGAGTTCCTGCTGTTTCGCCGGGTCCACTTCGAAGACATTGATCAAGGTGACGAGATTACCGTCCGGTCGAATTGTCATCTCACTCATGGAGTCGAAGCTATCGACGTCCAAATCGCCCTGACAATACGTGCGTTGACTCACAGGGAATGCGCGCCGAATGCATGCCGAATGTATTTGAATTACGTGGGCGACGGCCGGGAAAGCAGAGCTTCCGCCGGCCGTCGCCCGGTGCCCCCGAAGGGGAGTGACGGGATCCGGCGGGTCAGGCCGAGGCGAGGGACGGCCGGCCGTCCAGGGTGAAGCCCTCGTAGTCGGCGGCGACGATCTCGCGCAGTCGCTGCCGGTAGGCACCGATCCCGCCGAAGTAGAACAGCGTGCGCCGCTTGCGGCCGGGGATGTTCGTGCCGAAGATCCACGACTCGGTCTGGGCGAACAGGCTGTGCTCGGCCATCTCCCGGCAGAGCGTGGTCCAGCCCTCCTCCGCGGCGGCGGTCGCCTCGACCGTGGCGATACCGCGCCGCTCCGCCGCGCCGACCGCCTCGGCGATCCACTCGACCTGGGTCTCCAGGCCCGGCGGCAGGTTGCAGAACACGCTGTTGGGGCCGAAGACCATGAACAGGTTGGGGAACCCGTTCATGGCCATGCCGAGGTAGCTGCTCGGGGCGTCACCCCAGTGCTCCCCCAGCTCGACGCCCCCGCGCCCGCGGATGTCGATGTGGCGGTAGCCGCCCTCCATGGCGTCGAAGCCGGTCGCGAAGACGAGCACATCGAGTTCGTGCGCCGTGCCGTCCTCGGTGACCACGCCGGTCGGGGTGATCCGCGCGATCGGGTTCTCCTTGGTGGACACCAGGGTGACATTGTCGCGGTTGTACGTCTCGTAATAACCGGAGTTGCAGATGGGCCGCTTGGCGTAGAAGTCGCTCGGCATGAGTGTGCGGGCGGTCTCGGGGTCCTGCACGATCTGCGCGATCTTCGTCCGTATGAACGATGCGGCGGCCTCGTTCGCTGCCGGGTCGAAGGCCAGGTCGGCGAAGGTGCCGAACATGAAACGGAAGCCGTTGCCCGCCTGCCACGCCTCCTCGAAGACGCGCTCGCGCTCGGCCTCGGAGACACTCATCGCGGGCGTCTCGCTCTCCTTGAAGCCGCAGCCGACCCGGGAGTTGAAGACCTGCTCCCAGATCTCGTCGTACTTCTCCCGGACCTCGGCCAGGTACTCGTCGCTGAGCGGCCCGTCGCCGGAGGGCACGACGTACTGCGCGGAGCGCTGGAACACCGTGAGGTGCCCGGCCGTCTTCGCGGCGGCGCAGATGAACTGGGTTCCAGTGGACCCGGTGCCGACGACCCCGACGCGCTTGCCCGCGATGTCGAGGTCCGCGGGCCAGGACCCGGTGTGCACGATCGGCCCAGCGAAGCTGTCCCGGCCCTCGATGTCGGGGAGGTTCGCGGACGACAGCGGTCCGAGCGCGCTGACCACGTACCGGGCGGTGAACTCCGCGCCGCCGTCGGTCCGCGCGGTCCACAGGTTGCTTGCCTCGTCGTATGCCAGCGACGTGATCGCGGTGTCGAACTGGATGTCCTTGCGCAGGTCGTGCCGGTCGACGACCGCCTCCAGGTACGCAAGGATCTCCGGCTGGGTGGCGTAGCGGGTCTTCCACTGCCACTCGCGCAGCATCTCCTTGTCGAAGGAGTAGCGGTACACGATGCTGTCGACGTCCGCGGCGGCGCCCGGGTACCGGTTCCAGTACCAGGTGCCGCCGACACCGCCGGCCTTGTCGAAGGCCCGGACGCTGAGGCCGGCCTCGTCGCGCAGCTTGTGCAGCATGTAGATGCCGGCGATTCCGGCGCCGATGACGAGGGCGTCGAAGTGGGTCGGCCGGTCCTTCGTGACAACGGCGTCGGCTGCGTCGGTGACTGCGTTCATGACTGCCTTTCGAAGCTTCGATGGGTGCGGGTGGGCGCCGGCGGTCACGGCTGGAGCCTGGCGACGTGCCATCCGGTGGCCGTCCGCTCGTAGCGCAGCCGCCGGTGCAGCCGGCTCCGCGCGGCGGACCAGAACTCCACGGAGTGCGGCTGCAGCCGGTAGCCGACGAAGCGCTCCGGGCGCGGCAGCGAGGTGCCCTCGGCTGCGTGGCGCTCGGCCTCGTCGTGCAGCCGGTGCGGATCGTCGAGCGGCTCGCTCTGCCGGGAGGCGGTGGTCATCGGGTGCAGACCTGGCGCGCGGCTGTGCCAGAGCCGGTCGTTCTCGTGGTCGTCCAGTCGTACGACGGGGCCCGAGACGCACAGCTGCCGTGCGGTCTCCCGCCAGTAGAAGAGGCCCGACGCCCAGCCGGTCTCGGCGATCTCGCGGCCCTTGCGGCTGCTGCTGTGCGTGGTGAACAGCAGCCCCTCGCCGGACACGTCGATGACGGCGACGATCCGGTTGGAGGGACGGCCGCTTGCGTCGGCGGTGGCCAGGGCCAGGGCGTACGGTTCTCGCACTCCGCTCTCGACGGCCGCCTTCAGCCAGGCGACGGCCGGTTTCATGGGTTCGGGCGGCGGGGCGTCGTACTCGGGAAAGTCGAGGTCGACGACGCCGGTGAGACTCTCCAGTTCGCTGCTCAATGCTCCCCCGTCAGACGTGGATGGTGCCCTCGGCGGCGACGGCGCCGTGGCCGCTGACCCGTACCCGGACGATCTCGCCGCCGGAGTCGAGGTCCGCCTCGGCGAACATGACCGAGCGCCTGCCGAGTCGGACGCCCTGGTGGATCTCGACGGTCTTGCCGTACTCGGCGAGACCGTGCCGGGCCAGATGGATGGCGAGCGGACCGGCCGCGGAGCCGGTGGCCGCGTCCTCGACCACGCCGTAGGCGGGCGAGAACATCCGGGTCTGCCAGCGCAGGCCGTCCGGCGCGAAGCAGTTGGCCGCCATGTCCTCGAAAGCGGCCAGCGCCCGGTGGTCGGGGTGCAGCGCGTTCAGCGCGGCCACGTCCGGGAGCCCGACGAACACATGCCGGGGCCCGTTGCGGTAGATCTCCACCGGCAGGGTCGAGGAGTCGACGCCGAGAGCGGTGAGCAGCGCCTCGGCGTGCTCGTAGGGCTGCCAGTCGGGGATCGGCTGCTCCATGGTGGCGTGTGCCACCTGGCCGCCCGGTGCGCGTACGACGGCGAACGGCACGACGCCCATCGCGGTCTCGAATCGCAGTCGGTCGGCCCCGGCGTCCAGCGCGACCGCGACGGCCGTGCCGAGCAACGGGTGCCCGGCGAACGGCAGTTCGTTGACCGGCGTGAAGATCCTGACCCTCAGGTCCGCGTCACCGGCCGTGGGCGGCAGCAGGAACGTCACCTCGGAGAGGTTCATCTCGCGTGCGATGCGCTGCATCTGATTGCCGGTCAGGTCATCGGCGTCGAAGAACACCGCGACCGGGTTGCCCAGGAGTGGTTCGTTCGCGAAGGCGTCCACGACGACGTAGCGGTGTCGGGCGCCCCGGCCGGAACCGGGGCCCCGGACGGCTGCCTGCACCTCGAACCGCTCCCGGTGCGTCACCGATCCGCCGATCAGCCCGGCGGCCCGGTTCTCCGGCAATACGGCGGGACGCCCGCCCTCCCAGACCATGACCGCGCCCCAGCGGTTGCCGGCCCGGTCGGCGATCCAGAACTTCTCGTGCAGGCCGGTGACGTACCGCCAGTCATCGACGACACCGTCGTGGTCCAGGTGCCGTTCGAGGTCGTCCACCGTGACGGCGCTGTCGCCGTCGAGATTCCACCAGGCGATCTCCAGGGTCGTCGGCCCTGTCCGCTTGCTCTCGCTCATTCGCACAGCACCCATTCGGTCATGTCGGTGAGGATTCGTGGTCCGTCGACGGTGAGCAGCGACTCCGGATGGAACTGCAGCGACGCGAACCGGTGTCCACGCAGCGCGTGCACCTCCCCGGTGTCCGGGTCGCGGCTGATCTCCACCGGTCCGCCGAGGCCGGTGTCCCGGCGGTCGGCGGTGGCGCGGGCCTCGAAAGTGTTGTAGAAGCCCACGCGTTCGGGCGAGCCGAAGAGGTCGATGCGCCGCTGTACGCCCTGGTTGGGGCTGGTCCGCCGCACCACGGGCAGACCGAGCCGTCGGGCCAGCACCTGATGGCTCAGGCACACGGCCAGCATCGGGCGCCGCTCGGCCAGCAGCTTGTCGGTGATCCGTTCCAGGGCGACGATCTTCGGATCGCCGGTGTCGCAGGGGTCGCCGGGCCCGGGGCCGATGACGACCATGTCGTGGTCGTGGGTCTCGTACGGCTCGTCGAAGCGCCGTACGGTGACCGCGAGCCCGAGGGCACGCAACTGGTGTTCGAGCATCGAGGTGAAGGTGTCCTCGGCGTCGATCACGAGCACCTTGTGCCCGTCCAGCCGCTTGGAGCGCGCATAGCGGACCGCGCCGGTCGTGGTCCAGAAGCCGGCGATGCCCTCGTTGCGCCGGCTCAGCGAGGACAGCACCTCGGGGTGGCCGGCGAACTGCCGGCGGGACTCCGTCTCCCCGAACGCCGCCAGGAGCGCGGCGGCCTTCGCACGGGTCTCGGCGACCTCGGCCATCGGGTCGGAGTGCCGCACCAGGGTGGAACCGACCGAGAGGGACAGGCGCCCGGCGGGGTCGATCGCGGCGCTGCGGATGAGGATCGCGGAATCGAGCGTTCGCTCGCCCGTCTCGTCGCTGCCGACCAGCCCCATGATGCCGCTGTAGTAGCCGCGGCCGCCCGGTTCGTAGCGTTCGATCACTCGCGCCGCGCTCTCGACCGGGCTTCCGGTGACGGTGGGCGCGAACATGGTCTCGCGCAGCACCTCGGTCACACCCCGGTCCGTGCGCCCCTGGATGTGGTACTCGGTGTGGGCGACCCGGGCCATCTCCTTCAGGTGCGGGCCGCTCACCGTCACCGTGCCCGGCAGACAGAGCCGGCACATCATCTTCAGTTCCTCGTCGACCACCATGTACAGCTCCTCGGCCTCCTTGCGGTCGGCGAGGAACTCGGTGACGCCGCTCAGCGTGGGGCCGCCGACGGGGTACCGGTAGGTACCGCTGATCGGGTTCATCCGGACGATGTCCCCGGTCAGGCCGACATGACGTTCCGGCGAGGCGCCGACGAGGGTCACCGACCCGGTGCGCACCAGGAACGTCCAGTACGCCCCGCGTTCGGCCGCAAGCAGCTCCCGGAACGCCGCCAGGGCGGCATCCGGACCGTGGTCGATGATGTCCGCCACGTAGGTTCGCTTGATGACGAAGTTGGCGCCCTGGCCGGTGCCGATCTCGTTCGCGAGAACCGCCTCGACGGTCCTGGCGTACTCGGTGTCGTCGGCGTCGAAGTGCCCGTCGGCCAGCCGCACCTGACGGCGCGGCAGCCTGGACAGCACCGAGGGGACGGAGTGGTACTCCGCGCCGGTCACCGTCATCGCGATCAGTGGTGTGCCGTCCTCGGGCGCGGGGTGGCCGCGCTCGACGAGTTGGCGGTACGGCACCACGATCAGCGTGTCACTGCTCGCACTGCCGGAGGCCGGGCGCCGGGCGAGGTCGATCGCGTCGAGCGAGACGGGGTGGCTGGTCTCACCGGTGATGACCTGTACCCGGCAGCCGTGTTCGTCCGTCCGGCAGATCAGCGCGTAGTCGCCGGCGTCGCCCTTCAGTACGGCGTCGAGAAGGTCCCGCGTCATGGCACGAGCTCCTCTGCCGTGGCGACCCGGGCACAGCAACTCGCCGTGTACTGAAGGGTCTGACGGTGCTTGTCGGCGGAGAAGTCTCCGATGGCGTCCCCGGCCAGGAAGACCTGTATGTCGTTGCTGTAGGCCTCCAACGCGGTGGCGAGGATGCCGACGTGGCCGTAGACCCCGCACACCACGAGCTGGTCGCGGCTCTCGGCGCGCATCCGGGCCAGCAGGTCGGTACGGAAGAACGCGCTGTAGCGCCACTTCGTGAACGTCCAGTCGGCGGCGTCCGGGGCCAGTGCGGCGGCGATCGCCCGGTCCGCGTCGGAGCTGGTCATGCCCGCTCCCCAGAAGTCCCGGAGCAGCCCGCGGTCCTGCGCCGTCATCCGGCCCGGCTGGGCCGTGTAGGCGACCCGGACACCACGGTCCGCGCACCGCTTGCGCAGTGCCGCCGCGTTGTCGACCAGCCGGGCTCGCATCTGCGGCTCGAACGCCGCGAGGAAGTAGTTCTGCATGTCGTGGACGAGCAGTACGGCCCGCTCCGGCCGGACGGTCCAGTCGACGACGCCGACCGGCATGTCCCGCCGCGTGGGCAGCTCGTACGGCACGACCGTGACTTTCAGGCTCATGACAACCCCCGTTGTGTCAGGACAGACTGGCCGCGTGGCTCACCGAGCGGTTCACCGGCACCCGGCCACGCCGAGACGACCTCCGCCGCCTGGGCCGGATCGAGCCTCGGATCGCACAGGCTCGGCGTGCCCACGGCGGGCTGGACCCCACCGGGCGCGAGTGCGCCCGGGGAGCCCCCGGCGCACTCGCCGACCGCATACGGGCTGGCCTCCAGATGGAGCCCGTGGCCACGCACGCCTGCCTCGTCCAGGGCCGCCGCGAACCGGCGGACCTCGTCGACGGCCGTACCGACGTACCGCGTCTTCGTCCCGTCCGGCCGTTTGACGGTGTTGGCGTGGAGCGGATCGCACAACCAGAGCACCGGATGGCCCGCGTCCCGGACCGCGCGGGCGAGGCCGGGCAACCGTTCTGCGACGGCGTCCGGACCCATCCGCACGATCAGTGCAAGACGGCCGGGATCGCGGTACGGGTCCAGACGGGCGCACAGTTCGAGCAGCTCGCCGGCCGTGATGTCCGGTCCGACCTTGCAGGCGACCGGGTTGACGACTCCGGCCAGCAGGTCGACATGGGCGCCGTCCAGCTGCCGGGTGCGCTCGCCGATCCACGGCCAGTGGGTCGAGCCGAGCAGCGTCCGGTCCTCGTCGAGCGGGCGCAGCTGCGGCCGCTCGTAGTCCAGCAACAGCGCCTCGTGGCTGGTCCACAGCGCACGGTCGGCGTCCCGCGCCGCCCAGTCGCTGTCGGCCCGCCACCCGAGGTGCCTCATCGCCTCGCGAGCCGTCATGAAGCACATCAGCAGCCGCAGCGGATCGGCCCGTCTGCTGTGCGCGTCGGGTTCGGGCAGGTTGACCATGTGGCCCCGGTAAACCGGCAGCGGAGCCGGGCCGTCGACGTCCTCGTAGGGACTGGAGCGGGGCTTGGCGAACTGCCCCGCGATCCGGCCGACCCGCACGACCGGCAGCCCGGAGCGGGCACTCAGCAGGTCGGCGAGCCTGTTCACCAGATCGGACTTGGTTTCGATGTGCGCTCTACTGCTTTCATCCGGATGTTCGGCGCAGTCACCGGCCTGCAGAATCAGGGCCTTGCCGCGCGCCACCGCCGCGAGTCTCTCGCGGAGTGCGAGGACCTGCTCGGCGTCGACAAGGGAATCGGTGGCCGCCAGCACATTGCGCACCTGGGCGGCTTGATGCGGATCGCTCCATTCTGGCTGTTGTGCGGCCGGCAATACGTGCTTGACGGAGCCTTGGCCCTTCACGTTCGAACCCACCCCCGCGGGGTTACTTGAGAACGAGATGCAGACAGCGCTTACCGTTCAGGTGGGGATTCCCTCCCGCACGATGAGCGGAACCTCGATGCCGAGTGAACGGAACTGCTGGACCGGGTTCATGAATTCCCGCTGCTGCTTGATCTTCCCGTTCTCGAAGCGGAAGTAGTGCAGGAAGTGGTTCTCGTAGTGCCCCTCCGGATAGCCGGGGAACAGAATCTTCCCGGTACCGTTGCACTCGACCCAGAACTGGTCCGGATCCTGCGTATCGAAGATCTCGATGTCGGTCCACTGCCAGTCCGGGAAGCACTTGAGTGACCACACCGCGTGCTCAGCCAGCCGGTCACGGCCTCGAATGATGATGGGCTCACCCGTGTCCGTGGTCCACAGACCACCCTGTCCGTCCTCGGTGAAAAGCTCATGACGCCGCAGCCGGTCCTGTCCGCGCGTATTCATGTACTGCGCAACGACCCGGCGATTCTGCTCGCGGTCACCGGCGTTTTCTTCGGATATTACAGGAGTGCTCGTTTCAGGCATTCTTCCCCCGGTCCGATGCGATGTTCTGCGGCGCATTTCGCGAGCGCTCGATGATGCGTCCGAGATGGATGCGCCTTCGATGTTGACGGACGGTACCAACGCCCACTCCGCGCCTGCAATTTTCGGCTGCCTCACGAGAATGCGCGCCTTCCGCTTGCGCCTGTCGCACCCGATCGGAATGACAGATACCGCCTAAACGGCGGCACTGACAGCACTGGTTGAAACCGAACCGATCGATGCCTCAGGGTTCTTTACACAAAATCCCCGAGCTCTTCGAGACGTGACCGGAGGAACTCCCGCTCCACGGCGTTCTCAGTCCTCGCGAGCGCTTCCCGATAGGCGGCCCGGGCCTCGTCCATACGGTCCAGCCGGCGTAGGAAGTCGGCCCGGGCAGCCGCGAAGTACTGGTAGCCGGTCAGCTGCGGTTCGGCGGACAGTTCCCCGAGTGCCTCAAGACCGGCGGCCGGCCCGTAGGCCTGTCCGACCGCGATGGCCCGGTTCAGTGCCACCACCGGTGACGGCCAGACCTCCAGCATGGTGTCGTACAGACCGATGATGCCGGGCCAGTCGGTGGCCTCCCAGCTCGGCGCCCGGGCGTGCTCGGCCGCGATCGCCGCCATCAACGCATACCGGGTCGGCGGACGGTGCCGCAGGGCAGACCTGACCAGCCGCAGCCCTTCCTGGATCTCCTGGGCGTGCCACAGCGTCCGGTCCTGCTCGGACAGCAACGCCAGCGAACCATCGGGCCGCGTACGGGCACGGCGCCGCGCGTCGGTGAGCACGATGAGCGCGAGCAGCCCCGTGGTCCCGGACTGCGCGGGCAGCAACTCATGGAGAACCCGTGCCAGATGTGACGCCCGCTCGATCAGATCACGCCGCTGCAACCGCTCACCCGACGGCGCGGTGTGTCCCGTACTGAACACCAGATGCACGACATCCAGGACGGCGTCCAGCCGGGCCGGCAGTTCCTCGGGCGACGGCTCCCGGTACGGAATCCCGGCGACCTTGATCTTCTTCTTGCCCCGGGTGATCCGGGCCGCCATCGTCGACTCCGAGACGAGCAACGCCCGGGCGACCTCGGCGGTGGACAGACCGCACACCAGGCGCAGCGTGAGCCCCACCCGGGTGTCGACGTGCAACGAAGGATGACAGCACGTGAAGATCAACCGCAGCCGGTCATCCGGAATGTCCTGGTCGGCGATGTCCCGGTCGGCGGGCGGCGCGACGTCCTCACCTACAAGCAACGGCAGCTTCCCCCGGAAGGTGTCGTGCCGACGCAACGCGTCCAGCGCCCGCCGCCGCGCGACCGTGGTCAGCCACGCTCCCGGCCGGCTCGGCACTCCGTCCTCAGCCCACTGCTGCAACGCCTGGGCGTAGGCATCCTGGACGCACTCCTCAGCGAGGTCGAGGTCCCGGGTGACCCGCGCCGTCGCCGCGAGCACGAAGCCCCACTGCAGGCGGTGCGCCTCGGCGACGGCGGCGGCGACAGTCGTGTTCATCGCGGTACGCGTGTCCCGGGTCGAGTGGTCGGTCGACGGGGCTCAGCAGCCCGGCACGGACCGGATCGGCCGTACCTCGACCCCGCCGTTGGGCACCGGAACCTGCTGGGCCACAGCGAGCGCCTCATCCAGGTCTTCGGCCTCGATCAGGAAGTACCCGGCGACGACCTCCTTCGACTCCACGAAGGCCCCGTCGCTGATCCGCACCCCGCCGTCGACGTCCCGCCGTACCGAGGTGGCCGTCGACGTCGGATGCAGCCGCTGCCCGCGCCGCACGTTCCCCTCGTTGCGCCGCATGAAGTCCTGGAACCGCCCCACCAGAGCCGCGTCCTCGGCCGGCTCCAGCTCGCGGGTCTCGTCCTCGCTCTCATAGACCAACAACAAGTAGTCAGCCACGATTCGCGCCTCCCCGTTGATGCGACATCGGCCCGCTCACGCTACCCCATCGATCTTTCCCGACACGGTGAGTCGCCGTGACGCCGCCCCGAAGACAGGACACGAGGGGCACATCCGTGCGCACCCCGTGAAGGCTTGGGGAAGATCGGGAGACGCCTTGGCCGGGCCGGGCTCCGAGGGGCCCAGCCACTCAT
Organism: Streptomyces sp. NPDC006385; assembly: GCF_040612485.1. Taxonomy (NCBI): domain Bacteria; kingdom Bacillati; phylum Actinomycetota; class Actinomycetes; order Kitasatosporales; family Streptomycetaceae; genus Streptomyces; species Streptomyces sp. NPDC006385. The sequence goes on along the minus strand of NZ_JBEXQG010000012.1, from coordinate 95,803 downwards.
CGCCAGGCCCGCTGTGGGCCCTTGGTGATCGCACAGCGTGGCCCTCTTCATTCCCGGCAGGGTGAATCCCTTCCGGCGCCGTGGCTGCGGAGATTCCGCCAAGCCTCGCGGACAGCCGCTTCTGACGCCCGTCCGCCTCCCCTCCCCTCGCATTCGCGCTCCGCGCCCTTCCCCAGGGACCGGACGCATTGCCGACATCCGCGCGACCCAAGCGCGGGGCAGAAGCTCTGACAACCATGCGGGTCCGCTCCGACCTGTCCTCCACGGTGAACGAGTCTGGAACCGCTGGAAGTCCTTATGAACGGTGTAACCAGGGTGGTTGGGTTACTGGCGGGCGGCTGAGAGTCGGCCGTCGAAGGTGATGTCGAAGGCGTTCAGCGCGGTCTTCCAGCGCATGGTCCAGCGGGCCTGGCCCTTGCCGGTGGGATCGGGAGACATGATCGCCATGTAGACGCACTTCAGCGCGGCCTGCTCGTTGGGGAAGTGGCCGCGGGCCTTGACCGCCCGCCGGATGCGGGCGTTGACCGACTCGATCGCGTGGGTGGTGCAGACGATGCGGCGGATCTCGGTGTCGAAACGCACGAACGGAGTGAACTCCTCCCAGGCGTTCTCCCACAGCTTCACGATCGCCGGATACTTCCTGCCCCACGCGTCGACGAACTCGGCGAACCGCTCCAGGGCGGCCTCCTCGGCCGGTGCGGTGCAGACGGGCTTGAGAAGCTTGGCGATCTTGTCCCCGGCTGCGCCATTCGGCCATGCCCTCAAGGACTTTGTCGGTCATGGTGGAGACGGTCTGCCGGGAGACCTCGGCGCCATAGACCTCCGCCGGTGGGCCTGGACCTCTCCGGTGGTCAAGCCCTTGGCGGCCAGCGAGATGACCATCTCGTCGACGCCGGTCAGGCGCTTCTGCCGCTTCTTGACGATCTCCGGTTCGAAGGAGCCGTCCCGGTCACGGGGCACGGCTGTCTCCACCGGCCCCACGTCGGTCAGCACGGTCTTGGAGCGTTTGCCGTTGCGGGAGTTGCCACCGTCCTTGCCCGCCGGATCGTGCTTGTCATAGCCGAGGTGATCGGTGATCTCGCCATCGAGGGCGGACTCCAGCAGCCGCTTCATCGACGCATCTTCCATGATCAGGAGCTACACCGAACGATTTACAGTCCCCGTGGAGGTGCTCGTCGGCTAAGGATGGTGCCCTACGTGCGGTTTACCGGCTTGGTTATCGTGACTGCTCATACGAGTGGTGGCGCCGCAATGCGGATTACAAGGAGGCAGGGTGAGCGAGGGGCGGACCGGATGGCTCCGCGTGCCAGTAGGACATGGATCGACCGGCTGGGCAACTCGCGGGCATTGCCGGAAAGTGCTGCTGATCGTCCACAACGTCACCTCGGCTACCCGCTTGCTGGACGTGCTGCCGTTGTTCCGTGACGACCTGCGAGTGCAACTCCTCGCGACCTGCACTGGCTCATCGCCGTTCCAGGCAGGGGTGAGCGAGTTGCTGGCGCGTGTGGGTGTGCCAGTGCTGCCCTGGGATCAGGCATTGCGAACCCCGGTGGATCTGGCTTTGGCAGCCAGTTTCGGCGGCGAAATCCACGCCATTCAGGGTGATTTGATCATAATTTCCCATGGCGTGGGCTACAATAAGAGACTCCGGAGACCGGAGACCGGAGACCGGAGACCGGAGACCGGAGACCGGAGACCGGAGACCGGACCCGTCTTCGGCCTTTCCTCGGAGTGGCTGTTGGCGGATGGCACCCCGGTCGCGGACGTGCTGGTGCTGTCGCACCCCGAACAGGTCGAGCGACTGCGTAACGCCTGCCCGGAAGCGGCCCCGACAGCGGTACTCGCGGGAGATCCCTGCTTCGACCGCATGCTCGCAGCGCGCCCGTATCGGGAGCGCTTCCGTAGGGCGTTGGGGGTGAAACGCGGGCAGCGGCTCGTGTTGCTGAATTCGACGTGGAACCCGGAGTCACTGTTCGGGGACGGCGGCGACGAGGACGTACTGCCGCTTCTGCTGCCGAAGCTGAGCGCCGAACTCGCTGCGGACGAGCACCGGATCGCAGCCGTACTCCACCCCAATATTTGGCATGGCCATGGCCCTGGACAAATCCGAACATGGCTGGACAGGGCACAACGCAGCGGCCTTGCGCTGGTGGATCCGCTGGAGGGGTGGCAGCAGGCATTGCTGGCAGCGGACGTCGTTGTGGGGGACTTCGGATCGGTCTCGTACTATGCCGCCGCCCTCGGCACCCCCACAGTGCTCGGGGCCTCACCACTGGCAGGTCTGGCCGCCGATTCGCCGGTAGCCGACTTCGTACGAAGGGCACCACGACTGGACCCGCACGCGCCGTTGCGACCACAGTTGGAAGCGGTGCTGGCCACGCACCGACCCATGAGCGGCCCTGCCGAGTTCACGACCTCCGCTCCGGGTGAGGCGGCCGCCCGTTTGCGCCGCGTCTTCTACGACGTCATGGGGATACCCGAGCCCACGGCGCCGGCGCTGCTCGACCCACTGCCGCTGCCCTCGTACGACCCGCCGGTGCGCACTTCTCCGCTGCGGGTGCTGACGAACGTGCTGGGTGCAACCGAGGTATCGGTCACCCGCTACGCCGATCCGCGCTATGAACCGCAGGGCCCGGGCGAAGCTCACACGGCGGTGCACGAAGACACCCTGGACCCCGGTCTCCTTGCCATCGCCGATGTGATCTTCAGGTACGGCTCACCCGACGACCCGAGGCTCGGCCCGCCCGAGTACTGGACCGCCGAGGTGCTGGAACGCCATCCGGGCTGCGCACTCGCCGTATACGTCACGGCCGCCGGCTGTTGTGTGGTGCGGACCAGGGACGGAGCGCTCCTGCGCCTCGACGCCGACCCGCAGGCAGCCGACCCGGCCGCATACGCCTCGGCGTTGCATGCCTGGCTGGCTCTCGGCAAGGACCCCGCAGACCTGAAGGGCGGTCTGACCGTATGGACCGGGCAGACCGCACATCAGGTGTCGGTCACTCAGGCAGGGCCCGGCCCTCTGACGCACAGCGATCACGCAAGGCCCGAAGGTGGTTGACGTGGTAGTGGGCGTTCTCGCCCGCGAGCGCGTCGATCGCCTCGTCGATCAGCGGCAGCGCCTCTGACTGCCGTCCGGCACGCATGTACGTGTCGGCCAGATCGGTGAGCGTACGGGCGGTGTTGTAGGGCTCCTTCTCGCGGAAGAACCCGAGAGCTTCCACCAGCAACTCCTCGGCCTCGTCCAGGAGATGGAGACCGTTCAGCGCGCGCCCCCGGTGACGCTTCAGAAGGGCACGGGCACGGGGCTTGTCACCGTAGCCGTCGTCTCCGGGACCGATACGCTCCCAGATGTCGTCCGCTTCGACGAACAGGTCTTGGGCATCGGGGAAGTTCCACTGCCCCAGCCGTACAAGGCCCAGCGTCTCGATGGCGGTGGCCAGACCACGCAGGTGCCCCGCCTGCCGCTCGGCCGCCGCAGCCGCCTCCGCCTGGATCATCGCCTCGTCGAACTGCCGCGCCTCGATCAGGGCCATCGCCTGCAGGGTGTGCATGCGCCCCGCCATCCGGGTGCCAGGACAGATGTCGTCAGCGACCTTCGTGCCCACCCGAAGCGCCGGCAGGATCTCTTCATGGCGTCCGTCCTTGAGCTGCAAGGCCCACAGAGCCTCACACAGCTGACACGCGGTGTCGCCGAGACGGTACTCCTCAGCAGCGAACACCGCCTGAACGAGATTGCCCAGCTCGGCGCCGAGGGCGGCGATGGCCTCGCCCTTGGACGCGTAGGCGCCAGGAGGCAGCACGGTGAACAGAGGGCCCACGTGCCAGCGTTCCGGCAGGGCGGCGCGGTCGGCCTGCACCGCGAACGACAACAGCGACTCCACCGCGCGCGCCACGGCCCGGGAGGAGGCGGGGATGCCGTCCTCCCGTACTGCGGCCTGCTCGGCGTGACGACGTACTGCGGGACGGAAGCGGTAGCGGCCGGTGCCCGTTTCCTCCAGCAGCCCCTTTTCCGCAAGTTCGGCGAGCAGACGGGCCGCCTCGGCCTCCTCGACCTCGGCCATGATCCCTGCCACGGCCGGGCTGAGCGCCGGCCACGGCCACAGTGCCGAAAGCCGGTACAGCCGGGCAGCAGCCGGCCCGAGCGTGCGGTACTGCTCCTGCGCGGCGGCGTAGGCGGGTTCGTTCCCGGGCATGGTGGGGATCCCTTCCTCTCCCAGGCGCGCCTCCAGCAGCGACGCGAACGTCCTCAACGCGTACGGAGATCCGCCGCATTGGTCGAGCACCTGCGGCAATATGGCGCGGGCGCGGGCTTCCTGGACGGTCCGCTTGCCCGCGACTTCGGTGAGCAATTCGACGGCGTACCTCTCGGGCAGCGGCACCACCTCGATCGGTTCGGCGTCCGCCTGGGGAAGACGGCGGTGGGCGACGATGATGGTGAAGACTTCTGGCGCCGAGGTGAGCAGAGGCGTCGCCTGCGCGGCTGTCTGGACGTGGTCGAGAACAATGAGCAGCCGCCGGTCCGCGACAAGCCGACGGAACAGATCCATCCGCTCCTCCAGACCCGGCGGGATGTCCTCCGAGTCCAGTCCGAGGCTGCGAAGGGCTTGTCGGAGAGCCATGGCGGGGTCCGGCACCCGGGCCAGGTCTACGTACAGTTGCCCGTCCGGATACCGCTGCAGCTCGCGCCAACCCCACCGCAGAGCGAGGGATGTGCCGCCCATCCCCTCAGGCCCGTACAGATGAACCCGTCGAGCACGTCCGTCGAACTTGCGGGACGCCTCTCGCGTAAGCTGCCGCATCTGCTTGTCGCGATCAACGAAGCCCCTGAGGCCGTCGGGCAGTTGCGGAGAAGTACGGATGCGCACCTGGACCAACGCCCTGCTGATCACCGCTTCCACCTCGGCCAGCCCCCGGGCGTGCTCCGGATTGCGCAACGCTCCTTCGTACAACAGCCGGGCCAGTCCCTCCCATTCGGCGGGCCGCTCGGGGGCCGGAACCTCCCGCCCCGCGATCCGACGTGCCAACCCGCCGATCATCAGGTACGCGTTCTTTCCCGCCTCGTTACCCATCCCCGCACCCACGGTCCCCAGCATTGCCGTGACCGTCGCCAGCGATATGAGCTCCAGCATCCTGCGCTTCCCCGTTCCCACGCGTCACCCACCGGGCGACCGCACGCCCCGGCCTGGAAACCAACCGTAGCGGGGGGACCATGCTCGGCGCGCGCATCGCCTCGATCAAGGCCGTGTCCTATGAGGTGAGTTGGACAAGGGAGCAAATGTGAGTAGACACCGCAGTTGGATCCTTCAGGACGGATCACGGGAGCCCGTGCGGCCTCTCCTTCGGCCGACACGAGTGAGTTCGCAGGGCAGCGGGACACAGGACACAGGACCCCGTCTCAGCGAGGGCCGCCCCTGTGTGCGAGACGGCCTTGCTCATCCAACCCACCGATTGGTACGGGTCGTGTCATCCAGCCCCCGGACGACGCGGCAGCCTCCGGGCTTGGGCTCCTCCGCAACCGCAGGTGGCTGACGCCTCGACGTCGCGCCGGCCGAGCGGGCCCGCACCCGCCGCACCGTCGCCGGTGGGCACGCCCGCCAGACCGCATGGTCTCGCGCAGGTGTCGACCCTGACCGCCGCCTACCGGCCGCGCAAGGCGGAGTACGTCACGGCCGCCGCGCGGATCGCCGCGTTCGCCTCCGCCGCGTAGCCCCGTAAACCGCCGTCCGGGCGCGGGTGGGGAGACCCGCCTCGGACGGCACCCCGCCAGACGAAAAGGCGCATTCTACGCGCCGCCCGCCAGGCAGTAACCGGCATCCGGGGTGACACCGCCCTAACGGGGACGGCCCGCCTCGACGACTCCCACCAGCGCGACTACTTCGAAGCGACAACGAAGCGAACTACCCAAAGGAGTACGCACCATGTCCATCGAAAACATCGAGCCCATCAACGACACCACCAGCACCCCGGGAACCGCCCGGCTCCGCGTCGCCCCGGTCACTGAGACCCGCGAGCGCGAGACCGGGCACGGCTCCCAGCTCGCCGCCCTGTCCGTCGTGACCGCCCTCGTCAACGGGGTCCAGGTCCCCATCGCCTGCCCGACATCGTGGTGCGTCGAGGACCACGCCGGCGAGAACACGACGCACCTTGAGGACGTCGTCCACTCGGGCGAACACGTCGACCTGTACGCGCACCCCTTCAACAGCGGCGACGACGTGCTCTTCGCCTACGCGCGCCTCGGCCAGGACCTGTTCTCCGTGGACCCGAAGGAACGCGCCCCGTACGTATGCGTCGAGGACGGCAGTGGCGAGGAAAGGTTCTTCACGCCCGACCAGGCCGACGTCTTCGCCGAGAACCTCGACGTGTTCGGACGACGAATCCGCGACTTGGCCCAGGTCGCCCGCAGCTCGCGCGGCGGCACCCCGGCCCAGCGGCCCACCGCCGAACCTGACATGCCCAGCTTCGCCAAGGTCATCGGCGCCCTGCCCGCCGCCGTCGCGGAGTCCATGGAGAAGACCCTGCCCGAGCAGTACACGCCCGAATACGCCGCCACCTTAGCCACAACGATGATCGCCGAACTCATCCAGGGCCGTCGGGTCGCCGCCGCGAAGCGGTCACTCACCCCGGCCCAGCAGACTCTCACCCCTGATGACGGGCTCGGCGGATGGATGACCGCTCCCGTCGAGACCGCACACCGCGACATCGACGACAACGCCCTCCCCGCGGAGAACGAGCAGATTCCCTTCCTCGCCGCCAAGGCCGTGGTGCTCGGCTACCGGTCGCAGGCGTACGGCCGTCGTACCCAGGTCTGTTTGGACTACGGCGGTTCGTGCGGCTCGCTCACTCCCCCGCAGGCCCGCGAGGTGCTGGCAGCGATGCGCGCCTTCACCGATCAGTTCGAGGCCGTGATCGAGATCGCTGCGGAGTCGGCGGCCGGCGACTTCGAGGGTGACCCGGAGATCGCGGCGGCCGACGAGGAGGCGGAGAAGCGCCGCACGCGCCGGATCTCCGAGGGTCACGGCAAGGGAGTCACCCCGCCCAAGGTCGCCTGAGCGACACCTCATAGACGGCCCCGGGCCAGGCGACCTCACCGCCGGCCCGGGGCCTGGGACCAACCCCTGATCAGAAATGATCATCTGGCTGGTTCGCGGAGCCAGAGGATGAGGGACGCCAGGACGATTCCGGCTCGGTAGCGCTTGGCGACGCCCGGATGTAGTGGCGATCGCGGTGGGTGCCGGTGGCCCGAACCGGATCGGCACCGGGGCGCAAGCGTGGCAGGGAGGCCAACGGCGCAGCACCGACTCCGCCACAGGATCTCCGCAGAGCAGATCGCGGCTTCGGCGGGGCCTTTGACCGGGCCACTATTGCCTACTCACTGCCATGGCCCGCAGACGGTCCACCCCGAGATGCCAGGCAGTGGCGCATGTGGAGACAGGTACGCGGTGGTGGCTGAGGACCGGGCCGCCGACTTCAGCCCAACGGCCGACAGCACGTCAGCCTCGACGCCCAGGCCGCAGAGCAGGTCCGCCAGAACCAGTGCCTACTGGCCGAGGCGCACACGGGCTCGGAAGCCCATCCATCCGATCCAAGTCGACCACCCTCGACTCCGGAGGGGGTTGCCCTGAAGGCGATCCCGGCCCGCGAGGCACACGACGCCCACTGTCGGGATGCCACAACCAGCGCTCCCTCGTGAACCACCAATTTCGCGGTGAACCGGAAGCCGGTTTGCACGCTCGGCCACCACACGGCCACCACGCCAATCCGAACGGCCCGAAGAAGAGTGACCACAGGCGTCCGCGCTCCCCTGGCGCTCCCCACCCCTCGGCGAAGCGCTGAACCGGCCTGCACAGCTCGGGGGGGGCGACACCATGGTCGCATGTCTTGTCGGGGTCGCACATTCGAGACGACACCATCGCCTGACGCGCCGGGGGCGATTGCGCATCAGTGGGCCCGCAGTCACGGTCGTCACACTGCGGGGGAGAGGCAATCCGCTCACCACCCACCGCCCGAGGGGCTGTGTTGTCGAGCAGCCACAAGAGCGAGGAGACCCTGTCAGCACCCGCCGACCTCCCGTCAGCCCACTCCATACGCCAACGCAGCACCGACGGCCACCCCATGACCACCCCGCATCTCGCCCGTACTGACTCCCCCATCAGTAAGTTCCAAGAATCGCAGGTCAGCGCCAGTAAATGACGCGAGATGCGCACTCCTGAATCCAAAGAGTGAACCTCTGACCTACGCATTCCATGCACAGGTGATCAACACGTATCGTGCGCACATTCCAAGGCCAGCACAAGAAAGAAACCGCAGGTCAGAGGTCTGACCTGCGGTTCACCTTGGAGCCGCCTTCGGGATTCGAACCCGAGACCTACGCATTACGAGTGCGTTGCTCTGGCCATCTGAGCTAAGGCGGCACGCCGTCCGCACTATGGTGCGATCGGCAACGTCGGTAAGTCTACACAGTTTCCGAGGTGCTCCGTACCAGCCCCTGCCACAGCCGTGATCAAGTCGATGAGCAGCGCTTTCCGTCCCTCGGCGGCGTCCCCCGGAGGAGATATGCGTTGATCGTGTCGTCGATGCACGCGCTGCCCCGCCCGTACGCCGTGTGGCCGTCACCGTCGTAGGTGAGGAGGCGGGCCGAGGAGAGTTGGCGGGTCAGGGCCTGGGCCCAGCGGTAGGGGGTCGCCGGGTCGCGGGTGGTCCCGACCACGACGATCGGGGACGCGCCCTCCGCCACGATGCGGCGCGGCTCGCCGGTCGGGGCCACCGGCCAGTAGGCGCAGTTCAGGGTGGCCCAGGCGAGGCCCTCGCCGAAGACGGGGGACGCCTTTTCGAAGGCGGGGAGGGACTTGCGGACGTCGTCGGGGGTGGCGAAGGCGGCCGGGAGGTCGAGGCAGTTCACGGCCGCGTTGGCGAACATCAGGTTCGTGTAACGGCCGTCGGCGTCGCGCTCGAAGTAGCTGTCGGAGAGGCCGAGCAGGCCCGCGCCGTCGTTCTCCCGCATCGCCGCGGACAGGGCGTCGCGCAGTTGGGACCAGGCCCCCTCGTCGTACATCGCCGCGATCACGCCGGTGGTGGCGAGGGACTCGCCGAGCTTGCGGCCGTCCGCGTCGCCGGTCGGGATCGGTCGCGCGTCGAGCTTGCGGAAGAAGGCCTTGAGTTTCTTGCCGACGTCCGCGGCCTTCGTGCCCAGCGGACAGTCCGGCTGCCGAACGCAGTCCCGCGCGAACGCCTGGAACGCCGTCTCGAAGCCGGCCGTCTGGTCGAGGTTCATCCTGAGGGCGGGCAGGGAGGGGTCCATCGCACCGTCCAGGACCAGCCGGCCCACCCGGTCCGGGAACAGCCCTGCGTACGTCGCCCCGAGGAAGGTGCCGTACGACGCCCCCACGAACGTCAGTCTCTCGTCCCCCAGCGCCGCCCGCACGACGTCCATGTCCCGGGCCGCCTCGGTCGTGGAGACATGGCGGAGCAGGCCGGGCGCGTCCGCTCCGCAGCCTTCCGCGAACCTCTTGTACGCGGCGACGAGCTCGCCGGTCTCCTTCTCGTCGTCAGGCGTGAAGTCGGTCTGCGTGTACCTGTCCATCTCGCGTCCGTCGAGGCATTCGACGGGCTGGCTGCGGGCGACTCCACGCGGGTCCACGGCGACCATGTCGTAGCGGGCGCGCACGTCGGCCGGATAGCCGATGCCCGCGTACTGCTGGAGGTAGCCGATCGCCGAGCCGCCGGGGCCGCCCGGGTTCACGAGCAGCGACCCGAGCCGCCGGCCCGGGCCCGTCGCCTTCTTGCGGGCCACGGCGAGCCGGATGCTCCCGGCGTCCGGCTTCGCGTAGTCCAGCGGCGCGCGCATCGTGGCGCACTGGAAGCCGGGCGCGCCGCAGTTGCGCCAGGTCAGCTTCTGCCCGTAGTACGGCGCGAGCGGGGCCGGCGTCGACCGCGGCAGCGCGGCCAGCGCCGCCGCCCCGGCCGCCGGGCTCCTCGGCTTTGTCGCCTTCGTCGGCTCGCCGGAAGTGCAGGCGGACACGAGCAACGCGGCGACGGTGAGGAGAGCACCGACCGCGCCCGCTCGCCGAGGGGTGGAGCGGTGGCTGCGCGGGTCCTGCCCGCGTGGGCTCGGGTCGGGGCTGAGTGCGGGGCTGCGCCTGGTGTACATCAGGCGAGAGTAACTCTGTGCAGCGGGTTGGGTGCTGTGTGTGCACAGCACGGCTCGTACGAGTTACATGGTCAACCTCGTGTTGATCACCTGCGGGAGAGGAGAGGAGAGGAGAGGATAAGAGGGATGGGACGGTCCATGGATCCGGCCAGGTCCGTGGACTCGGCCGCAACCATGCATTCAGGCTGGCCCGTGGACTCGGCCGGCACCCATGGACTCGGCCTGGTCAGCCCGCTCTGAGCGCCATGGTCATCGCCTCCACCGCCAGCAGCGGCGCCACATTGCGGTCGAGGGCGTCGCGGCAGGCGGCGATCGCCTCGATGCGGCGCAGCGTGGACTCCGGGGCGCTGTCGCGGGCGAGGCGCTGCAGGGCGTCCTCGGCGTCGGTGTTGGCGAGGGCGACGCGGGAGCCGAGCTGGAGGGCGAGGACGTCGCGGTAGAAGGCGGTGAGGTCGGTCAGGGCGAGGTCGAGGCTGTCGCGCTGCGTCCGCGTCCGGCGCCGCTTCTGCTTGTCCTCCAGCTCCTTCATCACGCCCGCCGTGCCGCGCGGCATCCGGCCGCCCTGGACCGCGCCCAGCGCCGCCTTCAGCTCCTCGGTCTCCTTGACATCGGTCTCCTCCGCGAGCTGCTTGGCGTCCTCGGCGGCGGCGTCGACGAGTTCCTGGGCGGCCTTGAGGCAGGCACCGACCTCACCCAGCCGCAGGGGCAGCTTGAGGACGGCGGCCCGGCGTTCACGGGCGGCCGGGTCGGTGGCCAGGCGGCGGGCCCGGTCGACGTGCCCCTGCGTGGCGCGGGCCACCGCTGCGGCGACGTCGGGCTCGATGCCTTCCCGCCGTACGAGCATGTCGGCGACCGCGTCGACCGAGGGCGTGCTCAGGTTCAGGTGGCGGCAGCGGGAGCGGATCGTGGGCAGGACGTCCTCGACCGAGGGGGCGCAGAGCAGCCAGACCGTACGGGGGGCGGGCTCCTCCACGGCTTTCAGGACGGCGTTGGCCGACTTCTCGTTCAGCCGCTCGGCGTCCTCGACGAGGATGATCTGCCAGCGGCCGTTCGCCGGTGAGGTGAACGACTTGCGGACGGTGTCCCGCATGTCGTCGGCGAGGATCTGGGTGCCGACGGCGGCGACGGTGGTGACGTCGGCGTGCGTGCCGACGAGCGCCGTATGACACCCGTCGCAGAAACCGCAGCCGGGGGATCCCCCGAGCGCCCGGTCGGGGCTGACGCACTGCAGCGCGGCGGCGAAGGCCCGCGCCGCCTGGTTCCGGCCCGCCCCGGGCGGACCCGTGAACAACCAGGCGTGCGTCATCTTGGACGCCTCGGGGAGCGGCGTGTCGGCGGCGACGGCGGTGACGAGCGCGTCGGCGTCCCGAGCGGCAGCGTCCAGCTGTTCGCTCACCCTCTCCTGCCCCACCAGGTCGTCCCACACGCTCATGGGTCACGCCCGCCTTTCGTCACACTTCGCACTTCGCGTCGCCAGATCCATTGTGCGGGGCGGCACTGACAACGGGGGCCGGGGCGGGCGGCACGTACATCGTGCGACTGCGGCCCGAATCGTGCACCTGCGGTGCCGCAGAGCGCGACACCTCCCAAACCTCCCAAGCGGGCGGGCCGGCGGCCACAGCCCGGCGTCGGCCACAGCCCGGCGTCGGCCGCCGCGCAGCTCAGCCGAGCAGCCGAGCAACCGACCCCAGAGCCAGCCGACCTCAGCGTCGCCGACCGCGCCCCCGGCCCCCGTCCTCGTCGTACTCGTCCTCATGCGGCCCCAGCAGCTCGTCCGCGAGCGTCGGCAGATCGTCCAGCGGTGTCTCCTCGGCCCAGTCGGACCGAGCCCTGTGCCGAGGTACCCCCGACTCGTCGACCTGGGGCATCTCCCGCGTGCGGTCCTCGGACCCGTCCGGCTGTCCCGTCCGCTCGTCGCGGAAGTAGTCCGGCGGAACGCGGTCCGCGGGCCCCTGCCCCGACACCGGCGGCAGCACCGCCGTCTCATCGGCCGCGCCGGGCACCACGGGAGGCAGCACCGCCGTCTCGTCCGCCGCGCCGGGCACCACGGGAGGCAGCACCGCCGTCTCGTCCGCAGCCCCCGGAGGAACCGGCGGCTGCGGCAGCTTCGTCGTCACCTCCGAGTCGGACTCACCGGCGGCGCGGTCTTCGGAGGGCGGCTCCGCGTCCGGCTTGCGCCGCTGCTCGTCGCGCACGGGCCGCAGCACAGTCGTCTCGTCCGACGCCCCGCCCGGTGCCTGTTCCCGTGCCTGCCCCGGCGTCACCACCGGCGTGGGCACGGTTGCCGCGTCCGCCGGGGCGACACCGGCTCCAGGACCCGTCGGCCTCGGCCCCGCCTGTGCCTGGGCCGCCGCCTGCTCCGCCTGCCGCCGTGCCTCCTCGGCCCGCAGCAGAGCCTCCTCGGCCTTGCGCTGCTTCTCCAGGCGCAGTGCCTCGGCCTCGGCACGAATGCGCGCCTCTTCCTCGGCCTGCTTGCGGCGCCGCTCCTCCTCGGCCTTGCGACGCGCTTCCTCCTCGGCGCGCGCCTTCTCCTCCGCGAGGAGCCGCTGCCGCTCCTCCTCGGCCTTGCGGCGCGCTTCCTCGGCCCGCTGCCGGGCCTCCTCCGCCTGCCGTTCGGCCTCGCGCCGCTGCGCCTCCTCCAGCTCGCGCCGCTTGCGCTCCTCCTCCTCGGCACGCAGCCGGGCGAGCTGCTCCTGGCGCTCACGCTCCAGGCGCTCCTCCTCGGCCTTGCGGGCGGCCTCTTCCTCGGCCTTGCGGCGGGCCTCCTCCTCGGCCTTGCGCCGCGCTTCCTCCTGCGCCTGGATCTCCGCCTCGGACAGCGGCAGCATCTGGTCGAGCCGGTGCCGGATGACGGTCGTCACCGCCTCGGGCTCCTGGCCCGCGTCCACGACCAGGTACCGCCCGGGGTCGGCCGCGGCCAGCGTCAGGAACCCGGACCGCACGCGCGCGTGGAACTCGGCCGGCTCCGACTCCAGCCGGTCCGGCGCCTCGGTGAACCGCTCGCGGGCGACCTCCGGCGAGATGTCCAGCAGGACCGTCAGATGCGGCGCGAGGCCGTGGGTCGCCCAGCGGTTGATACGGGCGACCTCCGTCGGGGACAGGTCACGGCCGGCCCCCTGGTAGGCCACCGAGGAGTCGACGTAGCGGTCCGAGATCACGACCGCGCCGCGCTCCAGCGCGGGCCGGACCACCGTGTCGACGTGTTCCGCGCGGTCCGCCGCGTACAGCAGCGCCTCCGCGCGGTGCGACAGTCCGGCGCTCGACACGTCCAGCAGGATCGACCGCAGCCGCTTGCCGACCGGCGTCGCCCCCGGCTCGCGGGTGACGACGACCTCGTGGCCCTTGGCCCGGATCCACTCGGCGAGCGCCTCGGCCTGGGTGGACTTCCCGGCGCCGTCGCCGCCCTCCAGGGCGATGAAGAAACCGGACGTCGCGGGCACCTGCTCCGGATCGTCACCGCCGAGCAGCGCGTCCCGCAGGTCCTGCCGCAGCGGCACACCGGAGCGGTCGTCGACCTTGGCCAGCACCAGCGCGGCCACCGGCAGCAGCAGCGCGCCGACCAGCATCAGCGTGAACGCCGCGCCGCCGTGCGCGAAGACGAACTTGCCGCTCTCCAGGCGGTGCGGCCCGATCAGCGCGGCCACCAGCGGCGCGATCACCGCGCCGAGCGCGACACTGACCCGCGCGACCGCGTGCAGATGCTCCGTCGTCCGGGGCCGCCGGAACTCCTCGGCCTCCTGGTCGAGCAGGGTGTGCCCGGTGTTGGCGGCCATGCCCGCGCCGACGCCGGCCAGCGCGAGGATCAGCAGCACGGTGGTGACGTCCGGGACGAGTCCCGCGGCCAGCAGCGCGACGCCGGTGAAGGCGATCGCCAGCGCCAGCAGCCGGCGCCGCGACAGGGCGGGCAGCACGGAGGGCGCCGTACGGATGCCGACGACCACTCCGCCGGTCAGCGCGAGCACCAGCAGGCCGTACAGCACCGGCCCGCCGCCCAGGTCCTTGGCGTGCAGCACGGTCACGGCGACCGCGGCGGACACCGCCCCGGCGACGGCCGCGCAGGCGGTCACCAGCAGGGCGATCGCGCCGGTACGGCCCTTGTCGACGCCCGAGCCGGTCTTGGGCCGGCGCAGCCCCTCCAGCGGCGACCGCGCGCGCGGGGTGCGTGTGTCGGGCAGGTCGAGGAAGGTCAGCACGGACAGGGACGCGGCGAACAGGCCGGCCGCGACATACGACCCGAGGGCCGCCTGATGCTGGGCGAACCAGTCGACTCCGGCGCCGAGCAGGTTGTTGAGCAGTGCCGCGACGACGAGCGCGGCGGCGGCCAGGGGGACCGCCACGAAGCCCGTACGCAGTGACAGGCGGCGCAGGGCGTCCATGTGGTCCGGCAGCGGTCGTACCGTCGCGCCCTCCGGCGGCGGGGGTGGCAGCAGGGCGGGCGCCGCGCTCTCCCGGCACACCGTCCAGAAGCGCTCGGCGACGCCGGTCACGAAGACGGTGACCAACAGGACGGCGAGCGCGTTGTCCGGCGTCCAGTCGATCCACAGGGGCGCGACGATCAGCAGCGCCGCCCGCAGGCCGTCCGCGCCGACCATCGTCCAGCGCCGGTCGAGCGGGCCGTCGTGGGAGGTGAGCGAGGTCAGGGGACCGAGGAGTACGGCCCCGAACAGCAGCGTCGCCAGGATGCGCACCCCGAAGACGGTCGCCACTGCGAACGCCACGCCCCGGTACCCACCGCCGAACGTCCCCTCGGCGATCGACGCCTGAAGGGCCAGCAGGACCAGCACCAGGAGCGCGAGCATGTCGCCGACTCCGCCTACCAACTGTGCGCTCCACAACCGCTTGAGCTGCGGTCGGCGCAGCAGGGCGCGGACGGCACGCTCGCGGGAGTCCGCCGCGAGGGCGTCGTCGGGGGCGGTGTTGGGGGCCGTTGTCTGCTCGGCTCGCGTCATGCTTTCAGCCTATCGGGACGGACTGACAGCCCGGCGCACGCGCCCGAACGTACGCGCGCCCCGACACCAAACTGATGCCGAGGCGTTCGTTTTGCGAACCGGAAGTGAAGAACCGGACCGTCAAGCGACCCTCGAACGGGCCGGGTTGGCCCTCACGAGGACCGGTCGACGCCGACCGGGACGGCGGCTCAGTCCTCCGCCGCCGACTTGGCGGCCGTCGCCTTCTTGGCCGCGGTCTTCTTCGCCGTCGTCTTCTTCGCGGCCGTGGTCGTCTTGGCCGCGGTCTTCTTGGCGGCCGTCTTCTTGGCCGGGGCGGCCTTCTTCACGGTCGTCTTCTTCGCGGCGGTCTTCTTCGCCGTCTTCTTCGCGGGCCCCTTCGCGCGCTTCTCCGCGAGCAGTTCGAAGCCGCGCTCCGGGGTGATCGTCTCGACGCTGTCGCCGGAGCGCAGGGTCGCGTTGGTCTCCCCGTCGGTGACGTACGGCCCGAAGCGACCGTCCTTGACGACGACCGGCTTCCCGCTGACCGGGTCCGCGCCCAGCTCCTTCAGCGGCGGCTTGGCGGCGGCACGCCCCCGCTGCTTGGGCTGGGAGTAGATCTCCAGCGCCTCTTCGAGGGTGATCGTGAAGAGCTGCTCCTCGGACTGGAGCGAACGCGAGTCCGTGCCCTTCTTCAGGTACGGGCCGTAGCGGCCGTTCTGCGCGGTGATCTCCTGGCCTTCGGCGTCGGTGCCGACGACACGCGGCAGCGACATCAGCTTGAGCGCGTCGTCCAGCGTCACCGTGTCCAGCGACATCGACTTGAACAGCGAGGCCGTACGCGGCTTGACGGCGTTCTTGCCGGTCTTCGGGGTGCCCTCGGGGAGCACCTCGGTGACGTACGGGCCGTAGCGGCCGTCCTTGGCGACGATCGCGTGGCCCGTGGCCGGGTCGGTGCCGAGCTCGAAGTCGCCGCTGGGCTTGGCCAGCAGTTCCTCGGCCAGCTCGACGGACAGCTCGTCGGGCGCGAGGTCGTCCGGGATGTCGGCGCGCTGGTGCTGCTCGGTGTCCTTCTCGCCGCGCTCGATGTACGGGCCGTAGCGCCCGACCCGCAGCACGATGTCGTTGCCCACGGGGAACGACGAGACCTCGCGGGCGTCGATCGCGCCCAGGTCGGTCACCAGCTCCTTGAGGCCACCGAGGTGGTCCCCGTCGCCGTTGCCCGCGTCGGCCGCGGTGCCGCTGCTGCCCGCGGCGAATCCGCTGTCGGATGCTGTCTCGCCGAAGTAGAACCGCTTCAGCCACGGCACGGCCTGCGCCTCGCCGCGGGCGATGCGGTCGAGGTCGTCCTCCATCTTGGCGGTGAAGTCGTAGTCGACGAGTCGCCCGAAGTGCTTCTCCAGGAGGTTGACCACGGCGAAGGACAGGAAGGACGGGACGAGCGCCGTGCCCTTCTTGAACACATAGCCGCGGTCGAGGATCGTGCCGATGATCGACGCGTACGTCGACGGGCGGCCGATCTCGCGCTCCTCCAGCTCCTTGACCAGCGACGCCTCGGTGTAGCGGGCCGGGGGCTTGGTGGCGTGCCCGTCGACCGTGATCTCCTCGGCGCTCAGGGCGTCGCCCTCGGTGACCTGCGGCAGCCGGCGCTCACGGTCGTCCAGCTCGGCGTTCGGGTCGTCGGCGCCCTCGACGTAGGCCTTCAGGAAGCCGTGGAAGGTGATCGTCTTGCCGGACGCGCTGAATTCGACGTCCCGGCCGTCGGCCGCCGCGCCACCGATCTTGACCGTGACCGAGTTGCCGGTCGCGTCCTTCATCTGGGAGGCGACGGTCCGCTTCCAGATCAGCTCGTAGAGCTTGAACTGGTCGCCGGTCAGCCCGGTCTCGGCAGGCGTGCGGAAGCGGTCGCCGGAGGGGCGGATCGCCTCGTGCGCCTCCTGGGCGTTCTTGACCTTCCCGGCGTACGTCCGCGGGGAGGACGGCAGATAGTCGGCGCCGTAAAGCTGCGTGACCTGGGCACGGGCGGCCGCGACGGCGGTGTCGCTCAGCGTCGTGGAGTCCGTACGCATGTACGTGATGTAGCCGTTCTCGTACAGCTTCTGCGCGACCTGCATGGTCGCCTTCGCGCCGAAGCCCAGCTTGCGGCTGGCTTCCTGCTGCAGTGTCGTCGTACGGAACGGGGCGTACGGCGAGCGGCGGTACGGCTTGGACTCGACGGACCGCACCGAGAACCGGGTGTTCTCCAGGGCGGCGGCCAGGGCGCGGGCGTTCGCCTCGTCGAGGTGGAGGGTGTTCGCGCTCTTGAGTTGTCCGAGGGAGTCGAAGTCGCGGCCCTGCGCGACCCGCCTGCCGTCGACGGTCTGCAGGCGGGCGACCAGCGACGACGGGTCCGACGGATCCCCCGCGCGGCCGGTCGCGAAGGTGCCCGTCAGGTCCCAGTACTCAGCAGAACGAAACGCGATGCGCTCGCGTTCCCGCTCCACGACGAGTCGGGTGGCGACCGACTGGACACGGCCCGCCGACAGGCGCGGCATGACCTTCTTCCACAGGACCGGCGAGACCTCGTAGCCGTAGAGGCGGTCGAGGATGCGGCGGGTCTCCTGGGCGTCGACGAGCTTCTGGTTGAGCTGGCGCGGGTTGGCGACGGCTGCCTGGATCGCGGCCTTGGTGATCTCGTGGAAGACCATCCGCTTGACCGGGACCTTCGGCTTGAGCACTTCCTGGAGGTGCCAGGCGATGGCCTCGCCCTCGCGGTCCTCATCGGTGGCGAGGTAGAGCTCGTCGGAGTCCTTCAGCAGGTCCTTGAGCTTCTTGACTTGGGCCTTCTTGTCGGCGTTGACGACATAGATCGGCTCGAAGTCGTGCTCGACGTCCACGCCGAGGCGGCGGACCTCGCCGGTGTACTTCTCCGGCACCTCCGCGGCACCGTTGGGAAGGTCGCGGATGTGCCCGACGCTCGCTTCGACTACGTAGCCGGGGCCCAGGTAGCCCTTGATCGTCTTCGCCTTGGCAGGCGACTCGACGATGACGAGTCGGCGGCCGCCCTGTGCGGTCTCGCTGGTCGGGGACAACTTCGCTCTTCTCTCCGGTCGACGCTGGGGCCTCCCCAGGCCTACATCCCGGGGTCGGGTGGTGGTGGTGACGCTGCGGAGTGTGACGGTACATCCCGCCCCGTTGTCAAACGGGAAAAGCCCGCAACGGCCACTCGAACGGTAACCCGACTTCCGTCATTCCTGCCGCCCGGAGTGCCCACAGTCCTATTCGAGCCTTTCCGGAAGGCACCCTCCTAATTATCGGCCGCACAGCTCGAAGGGCTTCTCACAGACGGGTCAAGCACCATACGCCGAAGATCAACGCGACCACCGAGACAAGGCCGGCGAGCGTCGCCGATGCGACGCGGCTCACACCTTGAGCGACGGGCCGGTGCTGTCGTACCCGGACCGCCGTCCACATCAGCAACCCGCCTCCGAACAGGGCGAAGACCGCCCCAGCGAAGATCGCCGGCCCCCTCTCCATGGCGGGGCTCGCCCCTTTTCTCCCGTCCGAGAGTTCTCAGCCCGGCGAGGCTGACACGCGCGTGCGGCGCTCAGGCGAACCTCAGGTGAACGGCGGGCCGCCGCGGCTGCGGACTCCTGGAGGCCCTCCCCGCGGCGGCGACCACACAAGCCCCATGAGACCCATCACTCTCGCCGACCTCTGCACCCTTGGTCGCTCTCATCGGCCTCCTGAGCCCCACCAGCGACCAGACCTGGCCGAGGGCGGGCGGCGCCGAGATCGACTCGAATTTGTCGGCTCGCCGGGTTGGTGGCGTTGCCCGAGCCTCTATCTGCTGCCTCCTCCGAGAAAACACCTCACGCGGCTGGCCGCAAAGGCGAGCGCCGGATCGAGGCAGCGCGATGGATAGCGGTCACGGCGCCCGTCGTGGTCACGGCGACGGTTCGTGGTCACCGCGGCGGTTCGAGGTCACCGCGCCGGTTCGAGGAACCCCTGCTCCACCAGCAGCCGGATCTGCGCGGGCGTACGGTCGCGCAGCAACACGGGGTCCTCGCCCATCAGTTGGGCGATCGCGTCCAGAATGCGCCCCGCGCTGAGCAAGCCGTCGCACACGCCTGCGAAGCCCGCGCCGACCGTGTCCACCTGGGTGGCCCGTCGCATACCGCGGTTCTGGCGCAGCACCACGTGTTCCGGGTCCTCGGCACCGGGCAGCCCCACCTGCTCCTGCACGACCTCGGCGACGAGCCTGAAGTGGTCCTCCAGCAGGTCCGCGTCGTCGTGCGCGCGCAGGTAGTCGAGGCGGTCGAAGTGCGCGCGGACCGTGTCGCCGAGCGGCTGTTCGACCGGATGCGGCCACTCCTCCACCGTGATCGAGGGCACGGCGGCCGACGTCTTCCTCAGGGTGATCCACCCGAACCCCACGGCCTTCACCTTGCGCGCCTCGAACTCGTCCAGCCACGCGTCGTACCGCGCCTGGTACTCGGCCGCATTCCCCCGGTGGTCACCGGCGTCCCTCAGCCACAGCTCGGCGTACTGCGTGACGTCCTGGACCTCGCGCTGCACGATCCAGGCGTCGCACCCGCGCGGCACCCACGACCGCAGCCGGTCCTGCCAGTCCTCCCCTTCCACGTGCTGCCAGTTGGCGAGGAACTGCGCGAACCCGCCCTCGTTGAGCCGCTCCCCCGCTCCCTGAACGATCGACCGGCACAGATCGTCCCCGCCCATCCCGCCGTCGCGGTACGTGAGTCGCGCGCCGGGCGAGATCACGAAGGGCGGGTTCGACACGATCAGGTCGTACGTCTCGCCGCTCTTGAGCGGCTCGAACAGCGAGCCCTGCCGCAGATCCGCGGCCGGGGCACCGGACAGCGCGAGCGTCAGCGCGGTGATGTGCAGCGCGCGCGCGTTGAGGTCGGTCGCCGTCACGCGCGTGGCGTGCTGTGCGGCGTGCAGCGCCTGGATGCCGGAACCGGTGCCGAGGTCGAGCGCGGAGGCGACGGGCGTACGGACCGTGATGCCGGCGAGCGTCGTGGAGGCGCCGCCGACACCCAGGACGACACCTGCGTCTGCCTGGCGGCCGTTGCCGCCGATGCCGCCCGCCCCGCCGACGGCACACCCCAGGTCGGACACGATGAACCAGTCCTCGCCACCGGGTCCGCCGTAGGGCCGTACGTCCACGGTCGCGGCGAGGTCGTCGCCGGAGTCCCCACCGACCCGAATCAGCCACCCGCTGTCCAGGCACGCCTCGACAGGCAGAACGTCCGCCACGCGCGCGTGCGGCACCGGCCGCTGCAACAGGAACAGGCGTACGAGCGCCTCCAGCGGTGTGTCTCCGCGGGTCGCCCGGAGCGCGGGCACGATCTCGCTTCGCGCGAGCGCCGCGTACGCGGGCGCACCGAGCAGTTCGAGCAGCCCGTCGGCGGTGAAGGACGCCGCGAGCAGGGCATCCCTCAGCCGGGCGGCGACGTCGGGACGATCGGAGGCGGGCAGGGCAGACAGGCTGGAGTCACTCACGCCCTCATTGTGACCCGCGTCCGCCTCCGCCCGCCGTGCGGGCGGCTCAGCTGCCGGTGGCGGGTGCCGGCGCCGAAGCGGTCGCCTGCTTGCAGCCTTCCTGCTTGAGCAGCGCCTGCTTGGTGTCGCCGTTCACTTCCAGCTTCTTCAGCGCGTCGAGCGCGCTCTTGCGCTGGCTCACGACGTCCTTCATGTCTTCCCCGACCTTGCGCAGCCCGGAAGCGAACTTCGCCTGGTCCTTGGTGTTCAGCGCGTCCGTCTGCTTCTTCAGCTCGGCGTAACTCACGGAGACGGCGGTGAGCTTCTTGATGGCGTCCTGCTGCTTCTGCTTGCCGTCCCCGACGCCCGGAGGCGGTCCGGCCTGCTGAAGCAGGGTCGCGCGTGCCTTGAAGCCGTCGGAGAGATCCTGGAATGCCTGGGCGTCGACCTTCTGGAGCTCCTTGGGCGGGCTGTCCTTGGCCGCCTTCGTGATCGCGGCGTCGGCGGCCGCGATCTTCGCGTTCTGCGCCGGCGCCGTGTCGCAGACCTTCTTGGCCCAGGCGTCCAGCTCCGGGTTGCCCTCGTCGCTCGTGCATCCCGTCAAAGCCAGTGCCAGTGCCGCACCGCCGGACAGTGCGGCCGTGAGCTTCTTGTTCACCGGTTCGGTCCCTTCCGTGGCTCTCGGCCACCGGACCCTACACGGCGAACAGGAGACAGCCGTGAGCCAAACATCACCTCTGTAATGTTTTCCAACTTTTTGCACCATGTGAGAGAAGGGTCACGGCAAGGGCGTGTACAAGCAGAAGACGGGCGGGCGGCACGTCAACGCGCGCCACCCGCCCGCCTCTTGAGCTGGGCCGTCGTAAGACCGCCTACGAAACCACCGCCGGATCGACCGGCTTGGCCACCCTGTCGGCGTTGCCTTCGTCACCCATGGCGATGCCACGTCGCTTGGAGACGTACACCGCGCCGACGATCACGAGGAGCGACAGTACGGCGATCAGCACCCGTACGCCGACGTTCTTGTCCTCGCCGTAGCTGAACTGGATGACCGCGGGCGCGATGAGCAGCGACACCAGGTTCATCACCTTCAGCAGCGGGTTGATCGCGGGACCGGCGGTGTCCTTGAAGGGGTCGCCGACCGTGTCGCCGATCACCGTGGCGGCGTGGGCCTCGCTGCCCTTGCCGCCGTGGTGGCCGTCCTCGACGAGCTTCTTGGCGTTGTCCCAGGCGCCACCGGAGTTGGCGAGGAACACCGCCATCAGCGTGCCCGCGCCGATCGCACCGGCGAGGAACGCGCCCAGCGCGCCGACGCCGAGCGTGAAGCCGATGAAGATCGGCGCCATCACGGCGAGCAGACCGGGCGTCGCGAGCTCCCGGAGCGCGTCCTTGGTGCAGATGTCGACGACCTTGCCGTACTCCGGCTTCTCGCTGTAGTCCATGATCCCGGGCTTCTCCCGGAACTGCCGCCGCACCTCGTACACCACGGCACCCGCCGACCGCGACACGGCGTTGATGGCGAGTCCGGAGAAGAGGAAGACGACCGCCGCGCCCGCGATGAGGCCGACGAGGTTATTGGGCTGCGAGATGTCCATCATCAGGCTCATCGGCGCGCCCTCGCCGGTCAGCTTCTCGCCCACGTCCCGCGCGCCGGTGGTGATGGCGTCGCGGTACGACCCGAAAAGCGCCGCGGCCGCGAGGACGGCGGTGGCGATGGCGATGCCCTTGGTGATGGCCTTGGTGGTGTTGCCGACCGCGTCCAGGTCGGTGAGCACCTGCGCGCCCGAGCCCGTGACGTCGCCGGACATCTCGGCGATGCCCTGCGCGTTGTCGGAGACCGGACCGAAGGTGTCCATGGCGACGATCACGCCGACCGTGGTGAGCAGGCCGGTGCCGGCCAGTGCCACCGCGAACAGCGCCAGCATGATCGACGTGCCGCCGAGCAGGAACGCCCCGTACACGCCCAGACCGATCAGCAGGGCGGTGTAGACCGCCGACTCCAGACCGACGGAGATACCGGCGAGGACGACGGTGGCGGGCCCCGTGAGCGAGGTCTTGCCGATGTCCCTGACCGGCCGGCGGTTGGTCTCGGTGAAGTAGCCGGTCAGCTGCTGGATGACGGCGGCCAGCACGATGCCAATCGCCACCGCGACGAGCGCGAGGACCCGCGGGTCGCCGTCCTTGCCCGCGATCGCCGCGTCGGTGACGCCGTCGAGGTCGGCGTACGACGACGGCAGGTAGCTGAACACGGCGATCGCGACCAGCACGATCGAGATCACCGCGGAGATGAAGAACCCACGGTTGATCGCGGTCATGCCACTGCGGTCGCTGCGGCGCGGTGCCACCGCGAAGATGCCGATCATCGCGGTGATCACGCCGATCGCGGGCACGATCAGCGGGAAGGCGAGCCCCAGGTCGCCGAACGCCGCCGACCCGAGGATCAGCGCGGCGACCAGGGTCACGGCGTACGACTCGAAGAGGTCGGCCGCCATACCGGCGCAGTCGCCGACGTTGTCGCCCACGTTGTCGGCGATGGTCGCGGCATTGCGCGGGTCGTCCTCCGGAATGCCCTGCTCGACCTTGCCGACCAGGTCGGCGCCGACGTCGGCGGCCTTGGTGAAGATGCCGCCGCCGACACGCATGAACATCGCGATCAGCGCGGCGCCGAGGCCGAAGCCCTCGAGCACCTTCGGCGCGTCGGCCGCGTACACCAGCACCACACAGGAGGCGCCGAGCAGACCGAGCCCCACCGTGAACATGCCGACGACGCCGCCCGTACGGAAAGCGATCTTCATTGCTTTGTGTGAGACGGCGGTGAGGTCCTTTTCCGGCTCTCCCGGCGCCGGGGTCGCTTCCCGTGCGGCCGCGGCGACGCGCACATTGC
Organism: Streptomyces sp. NPDC006385; assembly: GCF_040612485.1. Classification (NCBI taxonomy): domain Bacteria; kingdom Bacillati; phylum Actinomycetota; class Actinomycetes; order Kitasatosporales; family Streptomycetaceae; genus Streptomyces; species Streptomyces sp. NPDC006385. The sequence goes on along the minus strand of NZ_JBEXQG010000012.1, from coordinate 72,363 downwards.
TGCGCACGGCGAGCCACATGCCGATATAACCGGTGGCCGCCGAGAACGCGGCGCCGATCAAGAAGAACACCGATCGGCCGATGCGCTGATTCCAGTCGTCCGCGGGTAGCAGCATGAGCAGGAAGAACACGACGACGGCGAATACGCCGAGCGTGCGCAACTGCCGGGCCAGATAGGCGTTGGCGCCTTCCTGGACCGCTGCCGCGATCTTCTTCATGCTGTCGGTGCCCTCGCCCGCCGCGAGCACCTGGCGCACCAGGACGCCGGCGACCACGAGCGCGGCCAGCGCGACGACCCCGATGACCGTGATGATGATCCGGTTGTCGTCGGTCAGTACCGCGGCTGCGAAGGTTGTGGGGTGGTCAAGCTGATGAGGGGTAGAAAGCCCCGCCATTCGTCCTCCTTGACGCTTGGGCTGAGCTCAAGATGTGGACGGATTCTAGGTACCGGAACCTGATCAAAACAGAGCGCGGTAAGCGGAATTGGCCTTCACATGCCGTTCAGCAAATGATCGACGTCACGCCACTGAACCCGAAAGTGCTAATGCCCTGAAACCATTGACGCCCGTATTGCGCTTGATCAAATGATCGGCTGCTGATCGTGAATTCCTTCACGAATTCCCGCGCGCTGGTCGAATAAAACCCGAAGGGGCCCTGCTGAGCAGGGCCCCTTCGGTATGCGATGGGTCGAGCGATGAGCTTGATCAGGCGAGCACCGCGGTCGGCGGTGTGGTCGGCCAGGTCATGCGGATCAACCCGCCGTGCTCGTCGGCGGAGACCTCCACGTCGTCGACGAGACCGCTGATGACCGCGAGGCCCATCTCGTCCTCTTCGGCCTCCACGTCCGCGTCGCCGCCCGAGCGCTCGCCCGGGGCGGAGTGCGGCGCCTCGTCGCCGACCTCGATGGAGAACTGTTTCTCCTCCTCGATCAGCGCCACCTTCACCGGCGCCGTGATGCCCACGCTCTGGTGCAGTCCGACGGCACGGCTGCACGCCTCACCGACGGCGAGTCGCACCTCGTCCAGTACGGCCTCGTCCACTCCGGCCCTGCGCGCCACCGCTGCCGCCACCAGCCGGGCGGTCCTGACGTGCTCGGGCAGCGCGCTGAAGCGGAGTTCAACGGTGGCCATGCATCCCCCTCCGAACTACGGGCGTGCTGTCCGGGGGGCCGGGCCGCCGAAAGCCCGGTCCCCCGTCACTTTCCACTTCTGCCGTGCCGGGCACGCCCTGCGGCGGGCCCGGTGCGGTGATCAGTCGGTTGCCGCCACCGCTTCCTCGACCGAGGTGTGGATCGGGAACACCTTGGTGAGGCCGGTGATGCGGAAGATCTTGAGAATGCGCTCCTGGTTGCAGACCAGGCGCAGAGAGCCCTCATGGGCACGCACACGCTTCAGGCCGCCGACCAGTACGCCGAGCCCGGTGGAGTCGAGGAAGTCCACGCCCTCCATGTCGACGACGAGGTGGAAACTCCCGTCGTTCACCAGCTCGACCAGCTGCTCGCGCAGCTTGGGCGCGGTATATACGTCGATTTCGCCACCGACCTCGACGACCGTACGATCGCCGACGGTACGGGTCGACAGGGACAGGTCCACGGATCCTCCAGCACCTTGCTATCGAGCGGTCGCCCCTCGGGACACCTCGGCTTGCAACCCCAAGGACGGTTCGCCAGCCGCGATGGCATTCAATCACTTACCGGCAGGCGTGCACGACGCCTTGGTCCCATTGTCCGTCACGCCAGTGACACACTCGGTGCCGATGGCCAAGAATCACCGATCCGATCGATCCCCGACGGGCCCCGTTTCCCGGGTGGACCCGGGCACGGTGCTGGGCCGGCTCGCCTCGGGGCCGAGCCGGGCTTCGCGCATCACTCATACGGAGCATGTGCCCCCGCGGGCGGGTCGGCATGCCGTCTGGCCCGACCGGATCCGCGCGGAGGTCATCGCCGCCGTGCAGGACGCGGGAATCGAACACCCCTGGGCCCACCAGGCACGGGCCGCCGAGCACGCCCTGGACGGCGACTCGGTGGTGGTCGCCACGGGCACCGCGTCCGGCAAGTCCCTGGCCTACCTCGTGCCGGTCCTGTCCACCCTTCTGGACGGCTCCGAGGCCCCGAGCGGCCGCGGCGCCACCGCGCTCTACCTGGCCCCGACCAAGGCCCTTGCGGCGGATCAGTGCCGTTCCGTGAAGGAACTTTCACATCCGCTGGGCAATTCCGTACGGCCGGCCGTGTACGACGGCGATACTCCATTCGAGGAACGCGAGTGGATCCGCCAGTACGCCAACTACGTGCTGACCAACCCCGACATGCTGCATCGCGGCATACTCCCGTCACACCCCCGCTGGTCCTCCTTCCTGAAGGCGCTGAAGTACGTCGTCATCGACGAGTGCCACACCTACCGCGGTGTCTTCGGCTCCCACGTCGCCCAGGTCCTGCGCCGACTGCGCCGCCTGTGCGCCCGCTACGGCTCCTCTCCCGTCTTCCTGCTGGCCTCCGCGACCGCCGCCGAGCCCGCGGTCGCCGCCCGCCGCCTCACCGGCCTCCCGGTGGTCGAGGTCGCCGACGACGCCTCTCCCCGCGGCGAACTGGTCTTCGCCCTCTGGGAGCCCCCGCTGACCGAACTCCAGGGCGAGAAGGGCGCACCCGTCCGCCGCACCGCCACCGCCGAGACGGCCGACCTGCTGACTGACCTCGCCGTCCAGGGCACCCGTACCGTCGCCTTCGTACGCTCCCGGCGCGGCGCCGAGCTGATCGCGGTCATCGCCCAGGAACGCCTCGCCGAGGTCGACCGCTCCCTCGCCCGGCGTGTCGCGGCCTACCGCGGCGGCTACCTCCCCGAGGAGCGCCGCGCCCTGGAGCAGGCCTTCCACTCCGGCGAACTCCTCGGCCTCGCCGCCACCACCGCCCTCGAACTCGGCATCGACGTCTCCGGCCTGGACGCCGTACTGATCGCCGGCTATCCGGGCACCCGCGCGTCCCTGTGGCAGCAGGCGGGCCGCGCCGGCCGCTCGGGGCAGGGGGCGCTGGCGGTTCTGGTCGCCCGAGACGACCCGTTGGACACCTACCTCGTCCACCATCCCGAAGCCCTGTTCGAACGGCCCGTGGAGTCGACGGTCCTCGACCCCGACAACCCGTACGTCCTGGCACCGCACTTGTGCGCGGCGGCTGCGGAAATCCCGCTGACCGAGGAGGACTTGACGCTGTTCGGCCCGGAGACCGAGGGGCTGCTGCCGCAACTGGAGGCCGCGAAGCTGCTGCGCCGCCGTACGAGGGCCTGGCACTGGACACGCCGGGAACGGGCCGCCGACCTCACCGACATCCGCGGTGAGGGCGGCCGCCCCGTGCAGGTGGTCGAGGCCGGGACGGGCCGGCTGCTCGGCACGGTCGACGCGGGCGCCGCGCACAGCACGGTGCACGAGGGCGCGGTCCACCTGCACCAGGGCCGCACGTATCTCGTCCGCTCCCTCGACCTGGAGGACTCGGTCGCCCTGGTCGAGGAGGCGGCCCCGCCGTATTCGACGGTGGCCCGGGACACGACGTCCATCTCCGTCCTGGAGACGGACGTCGAGATCCCGTGGGGCGACGGCCGCCTGTGCTACGGCTCCGTCGAGGTGACCAACCAGGTCGTCTCCTTCCTGCGTCGTCGGCTCATGACCGGTGAAGTACTGGGCGAGACGAAACTCGACCTCCCTCCTCGTACGCTGCGCACGCGCGCGGTGTGGTGGACGGTCACCGAGGACCAGCTGGACGAGGCCCGGATCAACCCGGAGATCCTCGGCGGCGCCCTGCACGCCGCCGAGCACGCGTCCATCGGCCTGCTGCCCCTCTTCGCCACCTGTGACCGCTGGGACATCGGCGGCGTCTCGATCCCGCTGCACCCCGACACGCTGCTGCCCACGGTCTTCGTCTACGACGGCCACCCCGGCGGCGCGGGCTTCGCGGAGCGCGCCTTCCACACCGCCCGCGCCTGGCTCACCGCCACCCGCCAGGCCATCGCCTCCTGCGAGTGCGACGCCGGCTGCCCGTCGTGCATCCAGTCCCCCAAGTGCGGCAACGGCAACGACCCGCTGCACAAGAGGGGGGCGGTGCGGCTGCTGACGGTGCTGTTGCGAGGGGCGCCGGAGGGGGAGCTCGGGTCGGGCGGGGAGGGGGTGGCCGCCCCGGCGGGGGGCGAGGAGACCGGCCCGGCGGAGGACGGGGAACCTGGCCCGGCGGGAAGCGGGGAGTCTGGCCCAGCGGGAGGCGGAGCGCATGTTCCGACCGAGCCTGCGCCTGTCCCCACCAAGGGCGGGACACAGGAGTCGGCGTCGGCCGCGGAATCGGTCAGGGAGCCGACGTCCGGTCCGTCCCCGCAGGGCCGATCCGCGGAAACCCAGTCGCCCGGTCCGCCCCCGCATCGCCGGCCTGCGAACGCCCCGTCGGCAGGACCGGCCCCGCAGGGCCCGCCCGCGCCCTGACCTCCGCCGCGAACGGCCCCCGGCCCGACGCCGCCGTCACATCCGAGACCTCGCCCACCACCACGCACCGCACGAGCCGCACCCCCTGTGCCCGGGCCACCCGCTCCGCCCGGGCGCAGGCCGCCTCATTGCCCTCCGCCCAGTGGTCGGCCGCCGCGAGCGCGGCGAGATCCGCACCGCCGGCCGCGTGATGCCGGGTCACAACGGCTTGCCCCAAGGCGAGCACTACGCCGAAGACGACGCAGAGCACGGCGATGGCACCGACGCTCCAGACGGTGGCCGAACCTTGGTCGGAGCGCAGAGAGGCGGAGGGGCCCTGTGGCACGTTCCGGCCAGAGTTCCGGCGTGCGATGGGCCTGCGACCGGTATGCCGCCCCGCGATGTCCCCTCTCATGGGCCCGCCCCCACCCTCTCCTCCGCCGACGCCACGGCCTCCTCCCGCACCTCGAAGGGAAGCCCTCGCAGCAAGGGCGGCTTCGCCACGACGGTGACGTGGACCTCGTCCCCCTCCCGGCCGACGGTGACCGTCGCACCGCGCGGTGCCGCCTCGCGGGTCACCTCGATGACCGCGTCTTGCGGATCCTGCCGGGCTGCCGCGCGGGCGCCGGTCCGGGCCGCGTCCACGCACTGGATCTGCGCGGCCACCACGAGCAGTCCCCACACCAGCGCCATCGCGAACATCACCAGCACGGGCAGCACGACAGCCGACTCAGCGGTCACGAACCCCTCGTCGGACGCCCGGCCCCGCGCCCGTACGGACCCGCGATCCTCTCCCTCCCACTCACATCCGCGCATCGAGCGCCTGCTTCACGATGGCCTGCAGCTCCGCGCTGACCTGCCCGCTGGTCACGACCTTGTAGAGCACCACGGCGAACGCCACCGCCGCCACGATCCCCATCGCGTACTCGGAGGTGACCATCCCCTCATCCCTCCGCGTCGCCCGCGTCCTGCACATCAGAGCGCGCACCCGTGCCCGTACCGCCTTGCACATCTCAACCCCCGTAAGGTCCAGTCCCACTTGGAAGCAGCTGTCTTGAAATCAGCTGCTCAGCTTCTGCTTTTCACCTTCTACCGACGAACGCCTGCCTGCTCCACACCTGGTGACGAACGCCTGCTCGCTCCAGGCCCGCGGACCACCGCCTGCCTGCTGTACGCCCCGCGACGATCTCCCGCTACCGATCCCGCGACCGTCGCCGACCCTTCGACCTCCCCTCGTCATCCAGCACCCCCTCCCAGCACCCCGCCCGCCAGCCCGATCACCACCGGCGCCACACCGACCGCGATGAACGCGGGAAGGAAGCACATCCCGACCGGCGCTGTGACCATGACCGCCGCCCGCCTGACCCGTTCGGTCGCGTTGCGCGCCCAGTCGGCGCGAGCCTCCGCGGCGAGTCGTGCGACCGGTCCGGCGGCCGGAAGGCCCGACACATCGGCCCGCTCCAACAACCGCGCCAGCGCCCCAGCCCTCGGCAAGGCAGCCAGCCGCTGCCACGCCTCACCCGGCGCACCGCCGAGCCGCACCTCCGCAGCGCCTCTCGCCAACCCGTCCCCGACAGGGCCACCCAGGGCATCGCCCACCGCCTGCGCCGCGATCACCGGACCGGCTCCCGCCGCGATGCAGGCCGCCAACAGGTCGGCGGCGAGCGGAAATTGCCGGGCCACCTCACCGGCGTCGAGCCTCTCCGCTCCGTGAACGGCTTCCTGACGACGTCCCCACAGCCACAGCCCACCCGCGATGAGCAGCCCCACCGCGACCCCGGCGACACCACCGATCAGCACCCCACCGGCGCTCACGCCGGCCACCATGGGCAGCCCCTGCCGCGCGCACCGCCGTACGTCGATCCGTCGCTGTTTGGACGTCACGTCCGCGGTCGTCACCAACTCGGCGATCCGGCGCCGGACCCTCCTCTCGTGCCGCACGGTCAAGAGCCACCGCAAGAGCCACACGGCGACCATCGCCATACCCACGGCCACCCCCAGCCTGTGGACAACTTCCGCACTCACCACCGCCTCCAGCCTGTGGACAGCTTCCGCACCCATACCGTCGATTCCCTCTCACGACTCCGCCCGACTCCGCCCGACTCCACTCCTCACACCGCCTCCGCTCCCCGCACGATCCGCAGCGCCCACCACATCCCCAGCCCCTCCAGCACCCCGCCGACCACCAGGCACCCGAGCCCCGCCCCGGTATGCAGCAGCACCCGCAGCGGATCGGCCCCCATGAAGGCACCGAGCAGCAGCCCCAGGACCGGCAACCCGGCGAGCATCACGACCGTCGACCGAGCCCCGGCCAACTGAGCACGGAGATCGGCGCGTTGGTCACGTTCGGCACGCAACACCCCTTCGAGGCGTTCAAGGCCGGCCGCGAGCCCCGCACCCTGGTCCACGGCCACCCGCCAGCACGCCGCCAGGCCCGACAGCCCCTCGGCGCCCGGCTGCCGTGCCGCGGAGGCGAGCGCGTCCGGCACATCTCCACCGAACCGCGCCGCCGCCAACACCGCGGCCTGCGCTTCCCCGAGCCCGCCGGAGTCCCGCGCCGCCCGCAGCAACGCCTCCCCCGGCTGTCTCCCGGCCCGGACCTCCCCGGCGAGCGCGCCGCACAGCGCGATCACGGCCTCCCCACGGCGCTCCCGTGCCCGCCTCGCCTCCCGGGCCAGCCGCGCTCTCCGCAGCAACGGCACCCCGGCCGCCCCCGCGACGACCGGCAGCACCGACGACCCCAGCACGCCCAGCACCAGCCCGACGACCGACGCCCACCACTCGGGCCGAAGCCGTCCCCGCAGCCGCCGCAGCTCCCCGGCCAGCCGCCGCCAGTCGGGCGGCCCGCTTCCCACCACCCCACCGCCCGCGAGCAGCAACTGCGCCCGCCGGGCCCCGGAGTCCCGTCCACCCAGCAAGCAGGCGACCGCCCCGAGACACACCACCGCCGCGCCCAAAGACATCTCACCCATTCAGCCCACCGAACCCCTCACGATCGCCGAACCCTCACGTCACCGAACCCCTCGCAGCACCGGCCACATCACGACCCTCACCCCGAAGCAACCCCCGTAGCCGTTCCCACCCCCGCTCGTACGCGAAGGCGTCCGCGCCCCACCGCAGCGCCGGCACTGTTCGCACCAGCCCCGACGGGTCTCGCTCCAGCACATGCACCTCGGCGATCCGCCGCCTCCCGGCCCGGTCGCGTACGAGATGGAGTACGACCGACAGCGCGGCCGCCAACTGGCTGTGCAGGGCGGCCCGGTCCAGCCCGGCCGCGGTGCCGAGCGCCTCCAGCCGGGCCGGTACGTCGGCCGCCGCGTTCGCGTGGACGGTCCCGCAGCCTCCTTCATGGCCCGTGTTCAAGGCGGCCAGCAGATGGATCACTTCGGGTCCGCGCACCTCTCCCACGACCAGCCGGTCCGGCCGCATCCGCAGCGCCTGCCGCACCAGGTCCTCGAGCGTGACGAGCCCGGCGCCCTCCTGGTTGGCGGGTCTGCTCTCCAGCCGTACGACATGCGGATGGTCCGGCCTGAGTTCTGCCGAGTCCTCCGCGAGCACGATCCGCTCACCGGGCCCGACCAGCCCGAGCAACGCGCTCAACAGCGTCGTCTTGCCGCTGCCCGTACCGCCGCTGACCAGGAAGGACAGCCGCGCGTCCACCAGCGCCCGCAGTACCCGGTCGCCGCCCGGTGGCACCGTGCCCGCGGTGACCAGCTCGTCGAGCGTGAACGCCCGCGGCCGTACGACCCGCAGCGACAGGCAGGCACAGCCGACGGCGACCGGTGGCAGTACCGCGTGCAGTCGAGTCCCGTCAGGCAGCCGGGCGTCCACCCAGGGCCGCGCGTCGTCCAGCCGCCGCCCGGCGACCGCGGCAAGACGTTGCGCGAGGCGCCGCACGGCCGCCGCGTCCGGGAAGGACACGGACGTCAGTTCCAGACCGCCGCCCCTGTCGACCCAGACCCGGTCCGGCGCCGACACCAGCACGTCCGTCACCGACGGATCGGCGAGCAGGGGCTCCAGCGGGCCGCTCCCGACCAGCTCGGACCGCAACCGCTCAGCCGCCCCCAGGACTTCGGCGTCGCCCAGCACCCTGCCCTGCTCCCGCAGGGCCTGCGCCACGCGCGCGGGCGTCGGCTCGCCCCCACTCTCCGCCAGCCACTGCCGCACCCCGTCGAGCAGCCCCGCCGACATACCTGCCCCTGCCGTCCCGGCCGCCCCGGCCACCCCTCCGTCCGAGGCCCACCGCGCAGCCGACGCGTCCGCCCGAAGCGCCGACGGTCCCGCCCGATCGGTCGACGCCCACCGCACAACCGACGAACCGACCCCATCGACCACCCCCCACTGCCCACCCGACGGCCGGGCCCGATCGTCGACCACCTGCCCCGCAGGAGCCGTACCGGCGGCCACAGGGTCCGACGCCCGACCCGCAGTCCCCGGCGCCACCCCCTCGCCCACAGCCCCGTCCGCAGCCCCGTCCGCAGCCCCGCCAGACGCCCACCGCGGCGTGCCCCTGCGTGCCCTGCCGATCGCCGTCCCGCCCGTCCTCCACCGCTCGGGAGCTGCCCGCACCGAGCCCGCCGCGCTCGCGCTCTCCCGGTCGAGCCCCGAAGCCGTGCTCATGCCGTCCTCGCTTCCAGCAAGGCGCGCTCCCAGAACTCCCGGCAGAACCGCGCCAGCGGACCCCGCCCCACGGCCCCCGGCGGAGCCTTGCTCTCGTGCGGCCGCAGCAGCCCCGACTCGATCGGCACCTCGCCCACGAGCGGCAGCTCGAGCAGCCGGGCCACCTCCCGGTCGTCGAGTCCCGGCGCGTACGGCCCGCGTACGGCCACCCGTAGGTCCCGCAGGACCATCCGTACCGCGGAGGCCACCTGCCGGGCCGCGGCGACGGCGCGCAGTTCGGCGGGGACCACGAGGATCCCGACGTCGAGCTGGGCCAGGGCCTCCGCCACACCGTCGTCGATACGGCGGGGCAGGTCGACGACGACCGTGCCACCCCGGCGCCGGGCGGCGGCGAGCACCGCTCGCATCGCCTGCGGCGGCACGGCGAGGCAGTCGCCGCGGTCCCAGCTCAGCACCCGGAGGGAGTGCAGCTTCGGCAGCGACTCCTCCAAGGCCCCACTGCCGAGCCGCCCGCGCGAGCCGGCGAACGAAGGCCAGCGCAGGCCCTCGGTCGTCTCGCCGCCGAGGAGGACGTCGAGTCCGCCACCCAGCGAATCGGCGTCCACGAGCAGCGTGCGCAGCCCCTCACGCGCGGCGGTGACGGCGAGGGCGCACGCGAGCGTGGAGGCTCCCGCACCGCCACGGCCGCCGATGACCCCGACGGTCAGGGCGGGCCGGCCGACGCCCTCGGCGACATCGGCGATGCGGTCGACCAGCCACTGCTCGCCGTCGGGCAGCATCAGGACGTGATCGGCGCCGATCTCGACGGCCCGGCGCCATACTCCCGAGTCGTCCTGGTCCCTGCCGACGAGCACCACTCCGCCTCTGCGTCCGGCGCCGCGCACGCGCCGTGCGGCGTCGTCACCGACCAGGACGAGCGGCGCGGCTTCCCACGTGCCCGTGGGCTCGGGCACCCCGTGGTGGACCTCGGGTGTGGCGCCGGCCGCCGCGCACAGGCGCAGCAGGTCGTCGAGCAGTTCGGCGTCTTCCGTGACGATCAACGGCTTGCCCGGCCGCCCGGAGGCGGTGGGCGGCGGATCGTGTGTGACGGCTGCGGCCACGGTTTCCATCCCCCTTCGCTGCATCACTCGCGCAGCCCTGCGGCCCCGCGATTCCCCAACATGTGAAGAACCGGCAACCGGCCTCCATATGAACGGCCGATACGAACCGGCCAAACACGCCCGACTAACCGGAACCGGCCATGAAGTCGGTCCGAGCGGGGCGCGCTGGAATCACGGTGCAGCGATCCCGCAAATCGTGTGGATCTTGGTCGATAACTGTGGACAACTCGGCGCTTGTGAATATCGCCGTCACCCATACCGGTGACCCCCGCACCAACCCCTGTGCGACTTCCGCAGAGCAGCACGACGATTACACACAGTCATGGATCATGGACGCGCCGAGGAGGTGACCGAAGTCGCCCGGTTCCGGCCCTGCGGCCGCGCTGGAAAGCGGAAAACCCACCCGGACATGCGACGACCCCCGCCGGGGGGGAGAGCGGGGGTCGTCTCCACGGCCGACTCGGGGGGGGAGGAGTCGGACCGGGTTAGCACGGTCGCGAACGATCCGTGACTTCCATGGTGTACCCGAGAGCCCTCTCAGGCAAACCCACGCGCCCACCTTACGCCGAATGGGCTGCGCCTATGCTCAGGGACGTGGAAAACCGCTCCTTGCCCCGCACAGCCGCCTTCTTTGACCTGGACAAGACGGTCATTGCGAAGTCGAGCACGCTCACGTTCAGCAAGTCGTTCTACCAAGGCGGTCTGATCAACCGCAGGGCCGTCTTGCGTACCGCATATGCCCAGTTCGTCTTCCTGGCCGGCGGCGCCGACCACGACCAGATGGAGCGCATGCGCGAGTACCTGTCCGCGCTGTGCCGCGGCTGGAACGTCCGGCAGGTCAAGGAGATCGTCGCCGAGACGCTGCACGACCTGATCGACCCGATCATCTACGACGAGGCCGCCTCCCTCATCGAGGAGCACCACGCCGCCGGCCGCGATGTCGTGATCGTGTCCACGTCGGGCGCCGAGGTGGTCGAGCCGATCGGCGAGTTGCTGGGCGCCGACCGCGTGGTGGCCACGCGCATGGTCGTGGGCGACGACGGCTGCTTCACCGGGGAGGTGGAGTACTACGCCTACGGCCCGACCAAGGCCGAGGCGATCAAGGAGCTGGCCGAGTCCGAGGGCTACGACCTCTCCCGCTGCTACGCCTACAGCGACTCCGCCACCGACCTGCCGATGCTGCAGTCCGTCGGCCATCCGCACGCCGTGAACCCCGACCGTCCGCTGCGCCGTGAGGCGCTCGCGCGCGGGTGGCCGATTCTCGACTTCCACCGCCCGGTCCGGCTCAAGCAGCGGATTCCCTCCTTCTCGGTGCCGCCGCGTCCCGCCCTGGTCGCGGCGGCGGCCATAGGAGCGGCCGCGGCCACCGCGGGCCTCGTCTGGTACGCGAACCGCCGCCGTACGGCACTCGCCTGACTTGCGCCTGCCGTTCACGCGTGCCCTGCGACACATCGCTGCCCGTTTGGCGGGTCTTTGAGAGTAAAAGTAAAGAACTGCAGCCAGACCTTCCGCTTGGTTGCGTTCTGGAGTACAAAGGACTCAACGGCCCGCGAGACCAAGGACATCCGAGAGGATCACCTTTAAAACGCATTTGGCCCCACGGACCGAGCATGGACACCGGGCACCCACGCGACGTCGACCCGTCGATTACGGGCCAGCCGCACCAGGTGACGGGCAAAGTTCCCGACCTGATGGGCAACATATCGAGGACGCCTGGTAACCCGGTGGACATGCCAGCGGCGGTACGAGTCCTCGTACCGCCGCAACTTGTTCAAGCCCCCCGCTCGGGGGCTTTTTTTCGTGCCGTACGACGCTTCACGCGCGCGTGCGTCACGCCGCCCCGCGCTGCAGCGCCTCGCACACCGCCGTCGACTCGCGCGCCCCGAGTCCGATGGCCTTGCCGCAGTGGGCGATCCAGGCGGCCATGCCCTCGGGGGTGCCGGAGACATAGCCGTCGAGCGCCGCCAGATAGGCGGCGCGGCCCAGTTCGGCGTGGCCGACCTCCGCCGGGCAGACGGACTTGGGATCGAGGCCGCTGCCGACCAGGACGATGCGCTCGGCCGCGCGCGCGACCAGGCCGTTGTGGGAGGTGAAGGGGCGCAGCGCGAGCAGCTCGCCGTGGACGACGGCGGCCGTCACCAGAGCGGGCGCCGAGCTGCCGGCGATGATCAGCTCGGACAGCCCCTCCAGGCGCCCGTGCACCTCCGTCGCGCTCGGCGGCGCCAGCTCGACCAGAGGCTCGTCGACCGGCTCGCCCTCCTGGCGCGGGCGCCCGACCCGGTCGTCGTCGCCGGCCGCTGCCACCAGATGCAGCCGGGCCAGCACCCGCAGCGGTGACTGCCGCCAGATGGAGAGCAGTTGACCCGCCTCGGCGGTCAGCCGCAGGGAGGCGCCCATGACGCGCGACTCGTCGTCGCCGCTGAAGTCGGTACGCCGACGGACCTCTTCGAGCGCCCAGTCGGCACCCGACAGCGCCGCGGAACCGCGGGCACCGCGCAGGGCCGCCTCGGAAGTGATCTCATTACTGCGGCGCCGCATGATCCGGTGCCCGTAGACCCGGTCCACAGCCTTGCGCACGGACTCCACGGACTGGGGCACACCGGGCAGGGAACCGAGGGCCGCGAGCGGATCGGCGGTCGCGCCTGTCGTACTCATGGGTACGACCCTACGCACCCTGGGCCAGCGCCCCACGATCGAGTGGCCTTATTCACCCACACCTGTCACGGACCACTATCACCTCATTACGCTCCGTGAACCTGAGGTTTGCTTTACGGTCTGGCGGCGCAGGTCGACCCCGGGTTCGTACTCGGTGAGAGCGTCAGCGCCGCGTCCCGGGGCAATCCCCGCCTGACGCCTACTGCTTGACCGCCGGCGCCCCGGGCACTCCCCTCGGGGCCGGGGCCGGGTTCCCCGACAGGTAGGACGCCCAGCCCTGCTTCGGGGCCTCTCCGACGCCCAGCATGCGCAGCTTCCTCAAGGTCGCCGGGTCCTGGGCGTCCAGCCAGTCGGCGAGTTGCCGGAAGGAGACGCAGCGCACGTCGGGCTTGTTGCAGACCGCCTCGACGACCTCCTCGACGGCGCGCATGTAGGTGCCGCCGTTCCAGGACTCGAAGTGGTTGCCGATGATCAGCGGCGCGCGGTTGCCGTGATAGGCCCGGTGGAAGCCCATGAGCAGGCCGTCGCGCATCTGGTCGCCCCAGAAGTCGTGCTTGGCGGGGTTGCCCTGGCTCGTGGTGCCCGACTGGTTGACCATGAAGTTGTAGTCCATGGTGAGCTGCTCGTAGGAGTGCCCGGGGAACGGCACGAGTTGCATCGACAAGTCCCACAGTCCTCCCTTCTTCGAGGGCCAGACCTGGTTGTTGACACCGCTCGAGTCATAGCGGAAGCCCATCTCGCGGGCGGCCTTGACGAAGTTCTTCTGGCCTTCCAGACAGGGCGTGCGGCCGCCGATGAGCTCCTTGTCGTAGTCGAAGGGCAGCGGAGCCGCCTCGGTCATGCCGGTGTTGGTCTTCCAGGACTTCACGAACCGCTTCGCCTGGACGATCTCGTCCTTCCACTCCTTCACCGACCATTCGCCGACTCCGCCGCCACGGCCGCAGAAGTGGCCGTTGAAATGCGTGCCGATCTCGTTCCCCTCCAGCCAGGCCAGGCGCAACTGCTCCACGGTGGCGGCGATGCCCTCCTTGTCGTTGAAGCCGATGTCGGAGCGGCCAGGGGAGTGCTGCGGCGGGCGATACAGATCGCGCTTGTGCTCCGGCAGCATGTACACGCCGCTGAGGAAGTACGTCATCGTCGCGTTGTTGGCCTTGGCGACCTCGCGGAAGTGGGAGAAAAGCTTCTGCCCGTCCTCGCCGGCGCCGTCCCAGGAGAACACCACGAACTGCGGGGGCTTCTCGCCGGGCTTCAACCGCTCGGGCCTGGGCAGGTGCGGCTGCGCTCCGGTGTACGCGGTGGACCCGTCGCCGATCAGGCGGAAGGCACTCCTGGGCGCGGGCGCCGCCGGCTTCGACTTCTGCGGTCCTGACGCTCCCTGCCCCGACGGATCGGTGTCGGTCGCGCAACCGGCGATCGACGCGGCACAGACCGCGGCGATCGCGGTGCCCGCCGCGATCCTGTGCGTCGCGGTGGCCTTGCTGGGGGCGGCGATCCTGCGAGTGGCGGCCATGTTCCGTCCACCTTCCTTCTCTCGGGTGGCGACAGCGCCGCCAAGGTCGCACGGGACAGAGAAGGAATTAGTACGACAAGCCGACTAATCAGCTACTTCACTCTTTGGGAGGATTTATTAGTCCATTTGCTCGGAAAACCTATTCCAGCCCTTTACTCTGCATTACGATCCGTTTACTGACTGTTGATGCATCCCGCCACTGCACGCCGTGACCACACGGCCGCGACCCGACCCCTCGCCCACAAGCGGGGGACCACCAGATCCGCGACCGCGCTGCCCCGGAGGAGACGGGAAACATGTCCGCCTGCGTCCCCACCCGCGCCGACGACCCGAGTCGAGCGGAACGCACCCACGAACCCCACAGTCCGCCGCCACCCCGGCACCGCCGTCACCGCATCGCGGGCGCCGATGTGTCGGCCTCGATCGCGGTCTTCCTGATCGCACTCCCCCTGTCGCTGGGCATCGCCCTCGCCACCGGCGCCCCTCTGCAGGCCGGCCTCGTCGCCGCCGCCGTCGGAGGGATCGTCGTCGGCTGGCTCGGCGGCGCCCCGCTCCAGGTCAGCGGCCCCGCCGCCGGCCTCACCGTCGTCACGGCCGACCTCATCCATCAGTACGGCTGGCGGACGACCTGCGCCATCACCGTCCTCGCCGGACTCGCCCAACTCGGCCTGGGTTCCCTGCGTGTGGCGCGTGGCGCGCTCGCCGTGAGCCCCGCCATCGTGCACGGCATGCTCGCCGGCATCGGCGTCACCATCGCCGTCGCCCAACTGCACATCGTCCTCGGCGGCACCCCGCAGAGCGCTGTCATCGACAACCTCCGCGCGCTGCCCGCCCAGTTGGCCGAGCTACAGCCCGCCGCCATGTCGGTGAGCGCGCTCACCCTGGCCCTGCTGCTGCTCTGGCCGCGGATTCCCGGCCGGGTCGGACGACTTCTGCGCAACGTCCCGGCCGCCCTCGTCGCCGTAGCCGGAGCCTCATCGGCCGCCTCACTCGCCGGTCTGACCCTGCCCAAGGTGGACCTGCCGTCCTGGCAGAGCCACGCCCTGGCAGGTCTGCCGGAAGGCCCGGTGCTCGGCCTGATCGCCGCGGTGCTGACCACCACCCTGGTGTGCAGTGTGCAGTCGCTGCTCGGCGCGGTCGCCGTGGACAAGATGGTCGCCGCGCGCCCCGGGCTGCCCGCCCGCGTCGGCCGCTCCGACCTGGACCGCGAACTGCTCGGGCAGGGCGCCGCCAACATCGTCTCCGGCACGCTCGGCGGACTGCCGGTCGCCGGCGTGGCCGTGCGCAGTTCGGCGAATGTGCAATCCGGTGCCGTCAGCCGGAACTCCACGATGCTGCACGGCGTTCTCGTAGTAGTCGCCGCGCTGCTGATGGTTCCGATCCTGGAGCTCATCCCGCTCGCCTCGCTCGCCGCCCTGGTGATGGCCGTCGGCATCCAGATGGTGTCCCTGCACCACATCCGCACGGTGACCCGCCACCGAGAGGTGCTGGTGTACGCCGTCACCACCCTCGGCGTGGTGTGCTTCGGCGTCCTGGAGGGCGTGGCGCTCGGTATCGCCATGGCCGTGGCCGTCGCCCTGCACCGCCTCACCCGCACCCGGATCACGCACGACGAGAAGGAAGGAGTCCATCACGTACACGTACGAGGACAGTTGACGTTCCTCGCGGTGCCCCGGCTCAGCCGGGCCCTGCATCTCGTCCCGCAAGGCTCCCGTGCCGTCGTGGAGTTGGACGGCTCCTTCATGGACCACGCGGCGTACGAGTCACTGCAGGACTGGCAGAACACCCACACCGCGCACGGCGGCTCCGTCGAGCTGGTCGGTCGCAGAGCCGGAGTCCGGATCGGCGAGCCGACAACGCCGATCGGCCTCCATCTCGACACCGGGACGGCCGCGGCAGAGTCGGCCGACTGCCGTTGCCACCCCTGGACCGCCTGGCGCAACCACCAGTGCGAGATCCCGGACTCGGTCCCGTCCCACGACGGACGCGACGCACACCCCGGGGAACCGCAGGCGAACACAACCGGTGCAGCCGACGAGTCCGGAGCGTCCCGCGCCCCGGACGCCTCCAGCGGTCCGGCCGAGCCCGACACGGCCGGCGGGTCCAGCAGTGCCGATGGACTCACCGGGGGCGGCGGTCCCAGCACTGGCGACAGGCCCGGCGGGTCAGGCCGACCAGGTGAGAGCGGAGCCGACGCCTCCGGCGGAACCGACGGAATCCGGCCGAGCGCGCATCAACTGGCCCGGGGCATCAGCGCGTTCCAGCGCAACACCGCACCCCTGGTGCGGGGCGAGCTGGCGCGGCTGGCGCGCGAGGGGCAGCAGCCTTCCCAGCTGTTCCTCACCTGCGCGGACTCGCGGCTGGTCACCTCGATGATCACCTCCAGTGGTCCCGGCGACCTGTTCGTGGTGCGCAACGTGGGCAACCTCGTTCCGCTGCCCGGCGAGGAGAGCGGGGACGACTCGGTGGCGGCCGCGATCGAGTACGCCGTGGACGTGCTGCGGGTGCGGTCGATCACGGTGTGCGGGCACTCCGGGTGCGGGGCCATGCAGGCGCTGCTCGGTTCCGAGCCCGGCGACCCGCAGACCCCGCTCAGGCGGTGGCTGCGGCACGGGCAGCCCAGCCTGGAGCGGCTGTCCGACGACAGCCGGCCGTGGGCCAGACTCGCCGGGCGGGCTCCGGCCGACGCGGTCGAGCAGCTCTGCCTGACCAACGTGGTCCAGCAGTTGGAGCATCTGCGCGCCCATGAGTCGGTGACCCGGGCCCTCAGGGCGGGTGAGCTGGAACTGCACGGGATGTACTTCCACGTGGGTGAGGCACAGGCGTACCTGCTCACCGAGGGACAGGGGGACGAGGTGTTCGACGACGTGGGCGTGGCCGATCTGCCGGCGTGAGGCGGGCAGGTGCTGTGCGGTCCCGTTCGGCGCGGGGCCGCACAGCGCGCGCCCGGAGTACGGCGTATCGCCTGCTCCTGGGCCGAATGTGAGAGGGATTACAGACCTGAACCGCCTCCGCCTCACGTCCGTGGGAACGGATGACCCCGGGCGCCGTGAGGAGCTCCGGAATCCACCCCGCAGACAGGTCTAAACCAATTTTCCGTCGACCCTTGTCATCGGCCCCTCGGGTCTGATGAGCTGTGGCCTGGGACACAACGGACACCCTGGGAAAGGGAGATGTCGTGAGCAACGAAAGCCTGGCCAACCTGCTGAAGGAAGAGCGCAGGTTCGCACCCCCCGCCGACCTGGCAGCCAACGCCAATGTCACCGCGGAGGCGTATGAACAGGCCAAGGCTGACAGGCTCGGCTTCTGGGCCGAGCAGGCCCGTCGGCTGACCTGGGCCAAGGAGCCGACGGAGACGCTGGACTGGTCGAACCCGCCGTTCGCCAAGTGGTTCAAGGACGGCGAGCTCAACGTCGCGTACAACTGCGTCGACCGGCATGTGGAGGCCGGGCACGGCGACCGGGTCGCCATCCACTTCGAGGGCGAGCCCGGCGACAGCCGCGCCCTCACCTACGCCGAGCTCAAGGACGAGGTCTCCAAGGCCGCCAACGCGCTGCTGGAGCTGGGGGTCCAGAAGGGCGACCGGGTCGCCGTCTACATGCCGATGATTCCCGAGACGGCGGTCGCGATGCTGGCCTGTGCCCGCATCGGTGCCGCCCACTCCGTCGTCTTCGGCGGGTTCTCGGCGGACGCCCTCGCCACCCGTATCCAGGACGCGGACGCCAAGGTCGTCATCACCTCCGACGGCGGCTACCGGCGCGGCAAGCCCTCCGCGCTCAAGCCGGCCGTGGACGAGGCGATCGGCAAGGTGGACAACGTCGAGCACGTGCTCGTCGTACGGCGCACCGGCCAGGACGTCGCCTGGGACGACAGCCGCGACGTCTGGTGGCACGAGATCGTCGAGCGGCAGTCCGCCGCACACACCCCCGAGGCGTTCAACGCCGAGCAGCCGCTGTTCATCCTCTACACGTCCGGTACCACGGGTAAGCCGAAGGGCATCCTGCACACCTCCGGCGGCTACCTCACCCAGGCCGCGTACACCCACCACGCCGTCTTCGACCTCAAGCCGGAGACGGACGTGTACTGGTGCACGGCCGACGTCGGCTGGGTCACCGGCCACTCGTACATCGTGTACGGGCCGCTGGCGAACGGCGCGACGCAGGTCATGTACGAGGGCACCCCGGACACCCCGCACCAGGGCCGCTTCTGGGAGATCGTGCAGAAGTACGGGGTGACCATCCTGTACACGGCGCCGACCGCGATCCGTACGTTCATGAAGTGGGGCGACGACATCCCCGCGAAGTTCGACCTCAGCAGCCTGCGGGTGCTGGGTTCCGTGGGCGAGCCGATCAACCCCGAGGCGTGGATCTGGTACCGCAAGCACATCGGCGCCGACCGGACGCCGATCGTGGACACCTGGTGGCAGACCGAGACCGGCGCGATGATGATCTCGCCGCTGCCGGGCGTCACGCAGACCAAGCCCGGCTCCGCCCAGACGCCGCTGCCCGGCATCGCCGCGACCGTCGTCGACGACGAGGCGAACGAGGTGCCCGACGGCGGGGGCGGCTACCTGGTGCTGACCGAGCCGTGGCCGTCGATGCTGCGCACCATCTGGGGCGACGACCAGCGGTTCCTCGACACGTACTGGTCGCGGTTCGAGGGCAAGTACTTCGCCGGTGACGGGGCGAAGAAGGACGACGACGGCGACATCTGGCTCCTGGGACGCGTCGACGACGTCATGCTCGTGTCGGGCCACAACATCTCCACGACCGAGGTCGAGTCCGCCCTGGTGTCCCACCCCTCCGTCGCCGAGGCGGCCGTCGTCGGCGCCGCCGACGAGACCACCGGGCAGGCCATCGTGGCCTTCGTGATCCTGCGGGGCACGGCGGCCGAGACCGAGGACCTGGTCGCCGAGCTGCGCAACCACGTCGGCGCCACTCTCGGCCCGATCGCCAAGCCGAAGCGGATCCTGCCGGTGGCCGAGCTGCCGAAGACCCGTTCCGGCAAGATCATGCGCCGTCTGCTGCGGGACGTCGCCGAGAACCGCCAGCTCGGTGATGTGACGACGCTGACCGACTCGACCGTCATGGACCTCATCCAGGCGAAGCTCCCCGCAGCGCCGAGCGAGGACTGAACCCGGCCAGGACTGAGTACGGCCGTCGAGGGGTACCCGGCACAGAGCGCGCCGGGTGCCCTTCGTGTACGTACGGTGGGCAGCGCTGGATGCACTCCGGCGCATTCTTAAGTAAGCTAACCAAAGATTCTCACCCTCAGGTGCGCCGGGAAGTCTGGTCGGCATGTGTTCCGTCATGCCCACCGACCGGAGGTCTCCCCCGTGCCCGCGCCCCGCACCCCCGCCCCCGTCCGCAAGGTGTTCGGACGCCTGTCCCTTCCCGAGCGGAACTTCGTCGCGGAAGCACTGCGCACCGAGACGGTCGGTGGTGTGCTGCTGCTCGTCGCCGCGATCACCGCGCTGCTCTGGGCGAACGTGCCCCTGCTGCACGACAGCTACGAGAGCGTCGGCCACTTCCACATAGGCCCCGAGGCCCTCGGCCTGAACCTGTCCATCGAGCACTGGGCCGCCGACGGGCTCCTCGCGATCTTCTTCTTCGTCGCCGGGATCGAGCTCAAGCGTGAGCTGGTCGCCGGCGACCTCAAGGATCCGAAGGCGGCCGCACTGCCGGTCGTCGCCGCGCTGTGCGGGATGGCGGTGCCCGCGCTCGTCTACACGCTGACCAATGTCACCGGGGGTGGCTCACTGGCGGGCTGGGCCGTCCCGACCGCCACCGACATCGCCTTCGCGCTCGCCGTGCTCGCCGTCATCGGCACCTCCCTGCCGAGCGCCCTGCGCGCCTTCCTGCTGACGCTCGCCGTCGTCGACGACCTCTTCGCGATCCTGATCATCGCGGTCTTCTTCACCCATCAGATCAACTTCGCCGCACTCGCCGGTGCCGTCGTGGGCCTCGCCGTGTTCTGGCTGCTGCTGAGGAAGGGCGTACGCGGGTGGTACGTGTACGTCCCGCTCGCCCTCGTCATCTGGGGGCTGATGTACAACAGCGGCGTCCACGCCACCATCGCGGGCGTGGCGATGGGCCTGATGCTGCGCTGCACGCGGCACGAGGACGAGGCGCACTCCCCCGGTGAGCACATCGAGCATCTCGTACGCCCCCTGTCGGCGGGGCTGGCCGTACCGCTGTTCGCGCTGTTCAGCGCCGGTGTGGCCGTCTCCGGCGGTGCGCTCGGTGATGTGTTCACCCAGCCGGAGACGCTGGGTGTCGTCCTCGGGTTGGTCGTCGGCAAGACGGTCGGCATCTTCGGCGGTACGTGGCTGACGGCACGTTTCACCAGGGCCTCGCTCAGCGACGACCTGGAGTGGGCCGACGTGTTCGCCGTCGCGGCCCTCGCCGGCATCGGCTTCACCGTCTCGCTGCTCATCGGCGAGCTCGCCTTCGAGGGCGACGCCGCGCTGACCGACGAGATCAAGGCCGCCGTGCTCATGGGGTCCCTCATCGCGGCGGCCCTGGCGACCGTGCTGCTGAAGATAAGGAACGCCAAGTACCGCCGGATGGTGGAGGAAGAGGAGCGCGACGAGGACGCCAGCGGCATTCCGGACATCTACGAGCAGGACGAACCGGAGTACCACCTGCGGATGGCCGCCGTCTACGAGCGCAAGGCGGCAGACCACCGCCGTATCGCCGAGGAGAAGATCGCCGCGCGCCACGCGCTTGCCGAAGTGGCGGGCGGGGCAAGCGAGGAGGACCAGCGTCGGGCATGATCTGACGGGACGGTACAAAAGACGGAACCGTACGCACTCAGGCAGAACACGGAACCGTAACGACGAGGGAGACCGCGATGAGCGCACCCGACGGCAGCCCGGTCGGCGCCGAACGCAGCATCGGCCAGCTGTTCGCCTCGGCGACGACCGAGATGTCGGCGCTGGTGCACGACGAGATCGCACTGGCGAAGGCGCAGCTCAAGCAGGACGTCAAGCGCGGCGCGACGAGCGGCGGCGCGTTCATGGTGGCCGGCGGGGTGCTGCTGTTCTCCCTGCCGATGCTCAACTTCGCCCTCGCGTACGGCATTCGGACCTGGAGCGACTGGAACCTCGCGATCTGCTTCCTGCTGTCCTTCGCGGCGAACGTCCTCATCGCCCTGGTCCTCGCGCTGATCGGGGTCGTCTTCGCGAAGAAGGCCAAGAAGAGCAAGGGCCCGCAGAAGGTCGCCGCCTCGGTGAAGGAGACGGCGGGCGTCCTGCAGAAGGCCAAGCCGCACCCGCGTCCGGCCCCGGCACCGGAACTGGAGCCGGCGGACCGCGCGCCCGCGGCCATCGAGGCTGTGGCACGCTCGTCGTCATGACGGATCCCGCCACCCCTTCGGCGCAACCTGCCTCAGTCGTCCGAATCGACGGTCCCTGGACACACCGGGACGTCGCGGCCAACGGCGCGCGCTTCCACATCGCCGAGCTGGGTGACGGGCCGCTGGTGCTGCTGCTGCACGGCTTCCCTCAGTTCTGGTGGACCTGGCGGCACCAGCTCGTCGCGCTCGCCGACGCGGGTTTCCGGGCCGTCGCGATGGACCTCAGGGGCGTCGGCGGCAGCGACCGCACCCCGCGCGGCTACGACCCGGCCAACCTCGCTCTCGATGTCACCGGCGTGATCCGCTCCCTCGGCGAGCCCGACGCCGCGCTGGTCGGCCACGACCTGGGCGGGTACCTGGCGTGGACGGCGGCCGTGATGCGCCCCAAGCTCGTACGGCGGCTCGCGGTCTCCTCCATGCCACACCCCCGGCGCTGGCGCTCGGCGATGCTCTCGGACGTCAAGCAGACCAGTGCGGGTTCCTACATCTGGGGGTTTCAGCGCCCCTGGATCCCGGAGCGTCAGCTCACGGCGGACGACGGGGCGCTCGTCGCCCGGCTGGTCCGCGACTGGTCGGGCCCGCGGCTGCCGGAGGACGAGGCGGTGGAGATGTACCGCCGCGCGATCTGCATCCCGTCGACGGCGCACTGCTCCATCGAGCCGTACCGCTGGATGGTGCGCTCGCTGGCCCGCCCCGACGGCATCCAGTTCAACCGGCGCATGAAGCGGCCGGTGCGCGTGCCGACGCTGCATCTGCACGGCTCGCTCGACCCCGTGATGCGCACGCGCAGCGCGGCCGGCTCGGGTGAGTACGTCGAAGCACCGTACCGCTGGCGGCTGTTCGACGGGCTCGGGCACTTCCCCCATGAGGAAGACCCGGTCGCCTTCTCAACCGAATTGATCAACTGGCTGAAGGATCCCGAACCCGATCGGTGACCGCGTCGACGCGCCCGGTATCCGGACCTGAACACCTGTCCTACGAACAGCCAATTGCCTGGCGCATAGGCCAATTGGGGGCGCCTGAGGCGGTTATCGACCATGGGGCAGGGGCAGACGTCGGGGTATGGGCTGGACGCACGACTACAGTGACGCAGCACGCAATCGCCGCTCGGCCAGTGGGCTGAGCTCCCACCAGCGAGGCAGCGCCCCGCAGATAGCGGAGCCGGACCCCCGGGTGGGCATTCCGCGCATTCTGCGCCGCCGGGCCCGCTGGGTCTCGGTACGGCTGCGCCACCCGCGCGGCTGACCGGCCGCCTTTCCCACGGCCGGGCTCAGCAGCCCTCACGACCGGGCTCGACGGCCTCACCACCGGGCAGCACGCCTTCAGCGGGGACCTACAGCGCGCAGCTGTCGCTGTCCACCTGCTGGTTGGCGGTACGGCCCTTGACGATGTCCTCCTGGATCTCGTCCGCGGTGAGCGCGTAGCCGGTGTCGGCGTCGTCGAGGGACTTGGCGAAGACCACTCCGTACACCTTGCCCTCGGGCGTGAGGAGCGGGCCGCCGGAGTTGCCCTGACGGACGGTCGCGTACAGCGAGTAGACGTCACGACTCACGGTGCCGCGGTGGTAGATGTCCGGGCCGTTGGCCGGCAGGCGCCCGCGCACGCGCGCGGCACGCACGTCGTACGCCCCGTTCTCCGGGAATCCCGCGATGATCGCGCCGTCACCGCTCTCGGCGTCGGTGGACGCGAACTGCAGCACGGGTGCCTTCATGTCCGGCACGTCGAGTACGGCGATGTCGCGCTCCCAGTCGTAGCGGACGACCGTCGCGTCGTACTTCCTGCCCTCACCGCCTATCTGGACGGTGGGTTCGTCGACGCCGCCGACGACATGCGCGTTGGTCATGACGCGGCGGTCGGCGAAGACGAAGCCGGTGCCCTCCAGGACCTTGCCGCAACTGGTCGCCGTGCCCATGACCTTGACGATGGAGCGCTTGGCGCGGGCGGCGACCGGGCTGTTGGCCAGAGCCGGGTCGGGTGGCTGGACCTCGTTGATCGGCTCGTTCGAGAACGGGCTGAAGACCTGGGGGAAGCCGTTCTGCGTGAGGACCGAGGAGAAGTCCGCGAACCAGGTGTCCGCCTGGTCGGGCAGCGCCTGTGAGACGCCGTGCAGCACCTTGGAGTTGCGGACCTCCTTGCCGAGCGTCGGCAGCGTCGTCCCGGCGAGAGCGGAGCCGATCAGCCAGGCCACGAGGAGCATCGCGACGACGTTGACGAGGGCGCCGCCGGTCGCGTCGAGGGCGCGGGCCGGGGACCAGGTGATGTAGCGGCGCAGCTTGTTGCCGAGGTGGGTGGTCAGGGCCTGCCCGACGGACGCGCAGACGATCACGACGACGACCGCGACCACGGCGGCGGTCGTGCTCACCTCGGCGTTGTCCGTCAGCGCGTCCCAGATGACCGGGAGCAGGTACACGGCCACGAGGCCGCCGCCGAGGAAGCCGATCACCGACAGGATGCCGACGACGAAGCCCTGGCGGTAGCCCACGATCGCGAACCACACGGCGGCGACCAGCAACAGGATGTCCAGCACGTTCACTGCTTCAGGCTCCGCCTCGTCACTTTCCGATCACGCCCGGTCGGCCCGGGGCCCGGCCGACCGCACAACGGCACAGCGGCGTGGCGGCCCCCGGGAGAACACAGCACGGCAGACACCCTGTCATGACCGCCAGTCGAGCGGGACCCGCTTGTCCCGGTCCCAGGGCCGCTCCCAGCCCGAGTAGTGGAGCAGACGGTCGATGATTCCTGCCGTGAAGCCCCAGACAAGGGCCGATTCGACCAGAAATGCCGGACCTCGGTGGCCGCTGGGGTGAACGGCCGTGGCTCTGTTGTCCGGATTCGTGAGATCCGCCACGGAAACGGTGAAGACACGGGCCGTCTCGTTCGGATCGACGACACCGACCGGACTCGGCTCGCGCCACCAGCCCAGTACAGGCGTGACGACGAACCCACTGACCGGGATGTACAGCTTGGGCAGCACGCCGAACAGTTGGACGCCGCTCGGATCGAGTCCGGTCTCCTCCTCGGCCTCGCGCAGAGCGGCCCGCAGTGGCCCGTCGGCCTGCGGGTCGCCGTCCTCGGGGTCGAGGGCGCCGCCCGGGAAGGAAGGCTGGCCGGCATGGGAGCGCAGGGAGCTGGCGCGCTCCATGAGCAGCAGCTCGGGTCCGCGCTCACCGTCGCCGAAGAGGACCAGGACGGCGGACTGGCGACCCGCGCCGTTCTCCGGTGGCAGGAAGCGGCTCAGCTGCATCGGCTCGACGGTCTCCTCCACCCGCACGACGGGATCCAGCCAGGCGGGCAGCCCCTTCTTGCTCAGCACCACCGACCCGTTCTGCGTATCGCTCGCCCGCGTCATCGCCGCCCCCCTCGTCCTGCCGAGTCCAACGCCTGACGGGTCTTGGATCGTTCCGTCCGGATGGGACGGGTGCGCGGCGGTGTCCCGCTCCGCCCGGTTCGTCCCGTCATCCGGCCCCCAGCGGCAGGGCCGGCTTTCCGCCGGCGTCCAGGTAGGACTGCGGGGGCTTGAGGCGTTGACCGGGGAAGCCGCCCTTCTCGTACTTGAGGAGCTTCTTCGCCTTCTCGGGGTCCGTCTCCCCTTCGCCGTAGGCCGGGCAGAGCGGCGCTATGGGGCAGGCGCCGCAGGCGGGCTTGCGGGCGTGGCAGATACGGCGGCCGTGCCAGATCACGTGGTGCGAGAGGTCCGTCCAGTCGCTCTTGGGGAACAGCGCGCCGATCTCGGCCTCGATCTTGTCGGGGTCCGTCTGCTCGGTCCACTGCCAGCGCCGCACCAGCCGCTGGAAGTGGGTGTCCACGGTGACGCCGGGGCGCCCGAAGGCGTTGCCGAGGACGACGAAGGCGGTCTTGCGGCCGACGCCGGGCAGCTTGACCAGGTCTTCGAGCCGGCCCGGGACCTCCCCGCCGTGGTTCTCCATCAGCGCCTTCGACAGCCCCATGACCGACTTGGTCTTGGCCCGGAAGAAACCGCACGGACGGAGGATCTCCTCGACCTCCTCCGGGTTGGCGGCGGCCAGGTCCTCCGGGGTGGGGTACTTGGCGAACAGCGCGGGGGTCGTCTGGTTGACGCGCAGGTCGGTGGTCTGGGCGGACAGGACCGTGGCGACCAGGAGCTGGAAGGGGTTGTCGAAGTCCAGTTCGGGGTGGGCGTACGGGTAGACCTCGGCGAGCTCCCGGTTGATACGGCGGGCCCGGCGGACGAGGGCGGTGCGGGACTCGGCGGTGGGGGGCTTCGGGGTGACGGTCTTGACGGGGGAGGCGGCCTTCACCCGGGCAGTGGCCTTCTTGGGGGCGACGACGGGCTTCTTGGTGATCGCCTTCTTCGTGACCACCTTCTTCGCGGGGGCTGCCACGTCCGCGGGTGCCTTCTTGGCCGCCGCCTTCTTGGCCGCGGGTGCCTTCTTCGCGGGCGTCTTCGCGGCCGCCGTCTTCCTCACCGCCGTCTTCCTCACCGCCGCCTTCTCGCCACCTGCCGCCATCTCACCCGGCGCCTTGTTCGCCGCTTTCGCGGCTTTCCTTCCGCCACCAGGGTCCTGTTCGCCCACAGCGGAATCGCGACGTACAACCACCCGCCCAGCCCCCTTGGCCTGTGCTCTCACCGGCGATTTGGACACTCGGCCAGCCTAAAGCCCGGCACCGACATCCGCCCCGGACCCTGAAGATCGGCCCCCAATTGGACCCCTGCCGCTTACCCCGGGACACCTGTGCGGCATCCTTGTGACAGATCACACTGTTTGGACTGTCCGGCAAAATGGGCACCACGGTCCCCTGGTACGTGGGGGAGCACGATCCCCTGAGCAGGTCGACAAGGAGAGAACTCGTGGACGACGTTCTGCGGCGCAACCCGCTCTTCGCGGCGCTCGATGACGAGCAGTCCGCGGAGCTCCGCGCCTCCATGAGTGAGGTGACCCTCGCACGCGGTGACTCCCTGTTCCACGAGGGCGACCCCGGTGACCGGCTCTATGTCGTCACCGAGGGCAAGGTGAAGCTGCACCGCACCTCACCCGACGGCCGGGAGAACATGCTGGCCGTCGTCGGTCCCGGCGAGCTCATCGGCGAGCTGTCCCTCTTCGACCCGGGTCCGCGTACGGCGACGGCGACCGCGCTGACCGAGGTCAAGCTGCTGGGTCTGGGCCACGGCGACCTCCAGCCCTGGCTGAACGCCCGCCCCGAGGTGGCGACCGCCCTGCTGCGCGCCGTCGCGCGCCGCCTGCGCCGCACCAACGACGCGATGTCCGACCTCGTCTTCTCGGACGTACCCGGCCGCGTGGCCCGCGCGCTGCTCGACCTCTCCCGCCGCTTCGGTGTGCAGTCCGAGGAGGGCATCCACGTAGTCCACGACCTGACGCAGGAGGAGCTGGCCCAGCTGGTCGGCGCGTCCCGCGAGACGGTCAACAAGGCGCTGGCCGACTTCGCACAGCGCGGCTGGCTGCGCCTGGAGGCGCGTGCGGTGATCCTGCTGGACGTGGAGCGGCTGGCCAAGCGGTCGCGGTAACGCGGTAAGACGCGCTTCTTCGTACGACGCCGGGGTCCCGTCTCACCGCGAGGCGGGGCCCCGTCGCGTTCGGCCGCCCGGACCGGCCACCCCTCGAACATCCGCGCACCAAGAGATAGCCTCCGCCCATGGCGAACGGGCAGTGGTACCCACCGGAGTGGCCGGACCGTATCCGCGCGCTCGCGGAAGGAGAGCTCACCCCCGTCGTTCCGAAGCGTGCGGCGACCGTCATGCTGCTCAGGGACGCCGAGAACGGCCCTGCCGTGCACATGCTGCGGCGCCGTGTCTCCATGGCGTTCGCCGGTGGGGCGTACGCCTACCCGGGCGGCGGTGTCGATCCGCGCGACGAGCATCCGATCCGCTGGGCGGGCCCCACGCGCGCGTGGTGGGCGCAGCGGCTCGGCGTCGACGAGGCGGCGGCCCAGGCGATCGTGTGCGCCGCCGTGCGGGAGACGTACGAGGAGGCGGGTGTCCTGCTCGCCGGGCCGACCGACGACTCCGTGGTCGGTGACACGACCGGCGAGCAGTGGGAGGCGGACCGCGCCGCCCTGGTCGCCCGGGACGTGTCGTTCGCCGAGTTCCTGGACCGCCGGGGACTGGTGCTGCGTTCGGACCTCCTGGGCGCCTGGACGCGCTGGATCACCCCGGAGTTCGAGCCCCGCCGCTACGACACGTGGTTCTTCGTCGCCGCCCTCCCCAAGGGCCAGCGCACCCGGAACGCCTCCACCGAGGCCGACCGTACGGTGTGGATCCGCCCCGCGGACGCCGCCGCCTCGTACGACAAGGGCGAGCTGCTGATGATGCCGCCCACCATCGCGACCCTGCGCCAACTGACCCCGTACGACAGCGCCGCCAGGGCCCTCGCCGCCGCCCCCGAGCGCGATCTCACGCCCGTGCTGGCGCAGGCCCGCCTGGAGGACGGCGAGATCGTGCTGTCCTGGCCGGGCCACGACGAGTTCACCAAGCACATCCCGACCGGCGGAGCCCCCGCATGACCATGCCGCCGCCGGCCGCATCGCTCGCATCGCCCGCAGCACCGGAAGGCCCCCTCGCATGACGGACGCAGCAGCCCTCCCCGGCCAGCCGCGAGGCGGAGTCCTCTCCGGCCCCGCCACCCCGCGCGCCGTCAACGTCCTCGCGCCCAACCCCTCCGCGATGACCCTGGACGGCACCAACACCTGGATCCTCTCCGAGCCGGACTCCGACCTGGCCGTCGTCGTCGATCCCGGCCCGCTGGACGAGGGGCACCTGCGCAACGTCGTCGCCACGGCCGAGAGGTCCGGCAAGCGCATCGCCCTGACCCTGCTCACGCACGGCCATCCCGACCATGCCGAGGGCGCCGCACGCTTCGCCGAGCTGACCGGCACGCGCGTGCGCGCCCTCGACCCGGCGCTGCGGCTCGGCGACGAGGGGCTCGCCGCGGGCAACGTGGTCACCGTGGGCGGCCTGGAGCTGCGGGTCGTGTCGACGCCCGGGCACACCGCCGACTCGCTCTCCTTCCACCTCCCGGCCGACCGTGCCGTCCTGACCGGGGACACGATCCTGGGCCGCGGTACGACGGTCGTGGCGCACCCCGACGGCCGCCTGGGCGACTACCTGGACTCACTGCGACGCCTCAGGTCCCTCACGGTCGACGACGGCGTCCACACCGTCCTTCCCGGCCACGGACCCGTCCTCGAGGACGCCCAGGGCGCGGTGGAGTTCTACCTCGCCCACCGCGCCCACCGCCTCGCCCAGGTCGAGACGGCCGTAGAGGACGGCTACCGCACACCGGCCGAGGTCGTGGCTCATGTGTACGCGGACGTGGACCGCTCCCTGTGGCCGGCGGCCGAGCTGTCGGTGCGGGCCCAGCTGGACTACCTGGAGGAACACGGCCTCATCTAGCCCACGCCGGGAGCGTCCATCAGGGCCGCGGCGCTTTGACACCGTGCACGCGCGCGTACTCCTCCGCGAGCCATGGCCCGAGATCCTCGACGTACGACCGCAGGACGGCCGCGTCGCCCGTCGGCTCGTGTCCGAGCAGGGCCGCCGTCCTCATGTGCCCGGCCCGCGCGGGGTAGTACGACGCGAAGGCTTCCGCCATCTCCCCGAGATCGCTGGTCCATCCGCCCCAACGGGGCATGACGAGCGTGAACCCGGTACGCACCAGATGCCGCGACATGAACCGCACGAGCGGCCGCCTGGCCTCGTGGCTGTCCCCGGCGTCGGTGATCCGCTCCCGCCAGCGGGGCAGCAGCAGGCCCAGATCGCCGTTGGTCTCCCGCGCGAGCAGCGAGTCGGGCCGGTAGCGCGGCAGGTACGTGGCGAGATCCTCCCCGAGCAGGGGTGTACAGAGGCAGGCGACGAACCATCCGAGGTCGTACCTCTCCAGGTCGCTCAGCAGCCGCCCGCGGCCGTACAGCAGCGTCCCGACGCCGTCGAGCTGCGCGAACTCCTCATCCAGCCCGGCGCCGAGCACGCGCGCGTCCGCCCGGTCCGCCTCGGTCGGCTCCTGGTGCAGGGCGACCAGCAGATCCAGGTCGCTGCGCCCCTCGCGCGCGGTGCCGCGCGGAATCGACCCGTAGAGATAGGCGCTGTGCAGCCGCGCCCCGAACACGGCCGGCAGACGGCCACGCGCCGCGGCGACAACGGGCCGGAAAGCATCGGGAACGCGCCCGAGGGATCCTTCGCGCGCGATGTACCCCTGAGCGTCGAGTCCCCTGTGGAGAGCGGCTGCGGCCATAGGGCCATAGGGCCATAGGGCCATAGGGCCATAGGGCCATAGGGCCACTGTGCCGTGGCGGGCGTACGAGGGTGACTGATTTTTTGCGGGAGTGACTGATTTTTCCGTCGCCGCCCGACAGTCCCGGCCCTTCGCGGTGACCGGGAGCACGCCGCCCGCCACGCCGAAGGGCTACGCCTGCGTCAGCTCCACCTGGATCTCGACCTCCACCGGCGCGTCCAGCGGGAGGACGGCCACACCCACGGCGCTGCGCGCGTGGACGCCCTTGTCGCCGAGGACCTCGGCAAGCAGCTCACTCGCGCCGTTGATCACGCCCGGCTGCCCGGTGAAGTCCGAGGCCGAGGCCACGAAGCCCACCACCTTCACCACGCGCGCGATACGGTCCAGGTCGCCCGCCACCGACTTCACGGCGGCGAGGGCGTTCAGGGCGCACGTGCGGGCGAGTTCCTTGGCCTCCTCGGGGGTGACCTCCGCGCCCACCTTGCCGGTGACCGGGAGCTTGCCCTCCACCATGGGGAGCTGGCCGGCGGTGTAGACGTACACGCCCGACTGGACCGCCGGCTGGTACGCGGCAAGCGGAGGCACGACGTCCGGGAGCGTCAGGCCCAGCTCGGCGAGGGTCGCCTCGACCGCGCTCACGCCTGCTTCTCCCGCTTCAGGTAGGCCACGAGCTGCTCGGGGTTGTTCGGCCCGGGCACGACCTGGACGAGCTCCCAGCCGTCCTCGCCCCAGGTGTCCAGAATCTGCTTCGTGGCGTGGACGAGCAGAGGCACGGTTGCGTATTCCCACTTGGTCATGTGGCCGACTTTATCCGCTGCCCGGCAGGGGTCGAGCGGCGGCCGAGCGGCCGACCGCGGTCACGTTGTCCACAGGCTGTCGCGTAGTCGGCGCACCGACTGGTTAGGCTCGAAGACGTGAGCAGGCTCCAGGTCGTCAGCGGCAAGGGCGGGACCGGCAAGACCACGGTCGCCGCCGCACTCGCGCTCGCCCTCGCGACGGAGGGGAAGCGGACGCTTCTCGTCGAGGTCGAGGGCAGGCAAGGCATCGCGCAGCTCTTCGAGACAGAGGCGCTGCCCTACGAGGAGCGGAAGATCGCCGTCGCTCCAGGGGGCGGGGAGGTGTACGCCCTCGCCATCGACCCCGAACTGGCCCTTCTGGACTACCTCCAGATGTTCTACAAGATGGGCGGCGCCGGCCGGGCCCTGAAGAAGCTCGGCGCCATCGACTTCGCCACCACCATCGCGCCGGGCCTGAGGGACGTACTGCTGACCGGCAAGGCGTGTGAGGCCGTGCGGCGCAAGGACAAGAGCGGGCGGTTCGTCTACGACTACGTCGTGATGGACGCCCCTCCCACAGGGCGCATCACCCGCTTCCTGAACGTCAATGACGAGGTGGCGGGGCTCGCCAAGATCGGCCCGATACACAATCAGGCGCAGGCCGTGATGAGGGTGCTGAAGTCGGCGGAGACGGCCGTGCATCTGGTGACGCTGCTGGAGGAGATGCCCGTCCAGGAGACCGTGGACGGCATCGCCGAGCTGCGGGCGGCGCGGCTTCCGGTGGGGCGGATCATCGTGAACATGGTGCGGCCCGAGGTGTTGGACGCGGCCGACCTGGAACTCGTACGCAGCGTTCCGCGCGCCGCCATGGCCAAGGCGCTGTCCTCGGCCGGGCTCGGCGGGGCGCGGCGCGGCGGGAACGCCGAGCGGCTGGTGGACCCGCTGCTGGCGCAGGCCGACGAGTACGCCGAGCGGCACGCGCTGGAACACGATCAGCGGTCGGTGCTGGGCGAGTTGGGGCTGCCGGTGCACGAACTGCCCCTGCTGGTCGAGGGCATGGACCTGGCGGGCCTGTACGAACTCGCGGGCGAGCTGCGGGAACAGGGACTGTCATGAGGTCGTTGACAAGTCGGGAGCCGCACGCGGTACGTCGGAAGCAGGGGATGTCATGACTCGTCCGGAACCCGCCCACGCGCACGACACCGCACGTCACCATGCCCCGCACCTCTCCCCCGCCCGCGTACTCGACCTCGACCCGCTGCTCGACGACCCGAAGACCCGCATCGTGGTGTGCTGCGGCGCGGGCGGAGTCGGCAAGACCACGACCGCGGCGGCGCTCGGACTGCGGGCCGCCGAGCGCGGGCGGAAGGTGGTCGTGCTCACCATCGACCCGGCCCGCCGGCTCGCCCAGTCCATGGGCATCGACTCCCTCGACAACACTCCGCGCCGGGTGAAGGGCGTCGAGGGCGACGGCGAGCTGCACGCCATGATGCTCGACATGAAGCGCACCTTCGACGAGATCGTCGAGGCGCACGCGGACCACGAGCGGGCGGCCGCGATCCTGGGCAACCCCTTCTACCAGTCGCTCTCGGCGGGCTTCGCGGGCACGCAGGAGTACATGGCGATGGAGAAGCTGGGGCAGCTCCGGGCGAAGGACGAGTGGGACCTCATCGTCGTCGACACGCCGCCGTCCCGCTCGGCGCTGGACTTCCTGGACGCCCCCAAGCGCCTCGGCTCGTTCCTGGACGGCAAGCTGATCCGCGTACTGCTGGCGCCGGCGAAGGTCGGCGGGCGCGCGGGGATGAAGTTCCTGAACGTCGGCATGTCGATGATGACGGGGGCACTGGGCAAGCTGCTCGGCGGTCAGCTGCTGAAGGACGTACAGACGTTCGTAGCCGCGATGGACTCGATGTTCGGTGGGTTCCGTACGCGCGCGGACGCCACGTACAAGCTGCTTCAGGCACCCGGGACGGCGTTCCTGGTGGTGGCGGCGCCGGAGCGGGACGCACTGCGTGAGGCCGCGTACTTCGTGGAGCGGCTGGCCGCCGAGGACATGCCGCTCGCCGGGCTGGTGCTCAACCGGGTCCACGGCAGCGGCGCCGACCGGCTGTCGGCCGAGCGGGCGCTCGCCGCCGCGGAAAATCTTGAAGAGCCTGGCATTGTGGATCAGGAGGGCGGGAAAGCTGGACTTCGTAACTCCCCCGAGACATACGACAGTTCAGAATCGCCCGCTCCCGAGGCACCGGCTCCTGACGAAGGCTCCCCCGCCGTCACGGACATGGAGCACACCGCGACCACGGACGAACCTCGATCCGTCGTCCCCCATCTGGAGCGGTCCGTCGACCAGCTCACCGCAGGCCTGTTGAAGCTGCACGCCGAGCGTATGCAGCTCATCTCCCGTGAGCAGCGCACGCGTGACCGCTTCACCGCGCTCCACCCCGAGGTGGCGGTGGCCGAAGTGGCCGCGCTGCCCGGCGATGTGCATGACCTCACGGGGCTGCGGGACATCGGAAACCGGCTCGCGGCCAATCGGCCGGAGCTGCCCGATCCCGCGGTCGGTGCCTGAGGAAGGGCTCCTGCCCGAGTAAGGGCTCCTGGGCTCGTCCGAGTCCCCTGAGCCCGCTCTCCGAGCCCTCTCGACCCTCTCGGCCTTCTTGGGCCTTGGGCCTTCCTCAGCCTTCTTGGGCCTTCCTGGCCCCCTCAGCTCACCGCCGCGTAGTTCTCGTACACCTCGTCGTCGTCCAGGGGCACCAGGCCGGCCCCTCGCTCGTACTCCGTACGCGCCGTCTCCAGCAGCCGGCGCCACGAGGTGACGGTCGGCCGCCTGCGCAGCAGCGCGCGGCGCTCCCGCTCCGTCATGCCTCCCCACACGCCGAACTCGACGCGGTTGTCCAGCGCGTCCGCCAGGCACTCCGTGCGCACCGGGCATCCGGTGCACACCGCCTTGGCCCTGTTCTGCGCTGCTCCCTGAACAAACAGTTCATCCGGATCGGTAGTGCGGCAGGCCGCCTGCGCACTCCAGTCGACTACCCAGCCCATACCGGCGCCGTCCTCTCCCGAATCGAGGCTCCCCCACGGCGGCAGCGGCATATTCACCGCCGCCAGTTGAGGACGTTACGGAAGGTGGGCACAGCGCAACACCCCCTTCGGGCCCAATCTTGAATGGCCCGAACGGACTATGCGTAAGCGGCAGATCACCCGGGGGAGTGAGCTGGCGACATGCGTGACTTTCCTGGCAAAGCGGGACAGTCCTGCTGCGTCACAACGGACGCCGGATGACACACAAGGCGGATTCGGACACGCCTCACCAAAAAAAGTGAGCAACCTCCGGAACACTTCGGGGTCTCCGGACGTATTGATACGTGGCCGCACTGCTGTGACAGTTGAGAGCAGCTTAGGCCAAGGCATTGACGTGTGTCCGGCAAATGAGAACGCAGGTGCCTGACTTTGCCGTGCCATGAGACACGGACAGTCCCAGCGCCGCGAGCGCCGAGCGAGGTACGTCACAGTCCGCCGGACGCCGTCCACGCGCACACGAACCTTCGCCGCACGTCACGATCTCGCTCCGAACATCCCGACAGGCAACCGCTCTCTCGGAACGCTCATGCGTACGGATTAGGCTGCACCCATGCCAAAGAAGCGCTCGGGCGGTGGTCTGTCGACGACGCAGCAGGCCGCGAAGTTCCTCGGTGTCAGTGTGCTCGCGGGAGCCGTGATGGCAGGCATCGCGCTGCCCGCGGCCGGCGCGCTGGGACTCGCGGCCAAGGGGTCGGTCGAGGGATTCGACGAGATCCCGGCCAACCTCAAGCGCCCGCCACTGAGCCAGCGCACCACGATCCTGGACGCCAGGGGCGGCCAGATCGCCACGGTCTACTCGCGTGACCGCACGGTGGTCGACCTCAAGGACATCTCGCCGTACATGCAGCAGGCGATCGTCGCGATCGAGGACGCCCGCTTCTACCAGCACGGCGCGATCGACCTGAAGGGCGTGCTGCGCGCCCTCAACCGCAACGCCCAGAGCGGTGGCGTCGCCGAGGGCGCGTCCACGCTGACCCAGCAGTACGTGAAGAACGTCTTCGTGGAGGAGGCCGGCGACGACCCCACGAAGGTCGCGCAGGCGACCCAGCAGACCCTCGGCCGCAAGATCAAGGAGCTGAAGTACGCGATCCAGGTCGAGGAGGAGCTCGGCAAGAAGAAGATCCTCGAGAACTACCTGAACATCACGTTCTTCGGCCAGCAGGCATACGGCGTCGAGGCGGCGTCCCAGCGCTACTTCTCCAAGTCCGCCAAGGAACTCAACGTTCAGGAAGCGGCCCTGCTCGCCGGCATCGTCCAGTCGCCGAGCCGCTACGACCCGGTCAACGACGAGGCCGAGGCCACCAAACGGCGCAACATCGTGCTCCAGCGGATGGCCGACCTCGGCGACATCTCCCAGGCCGAGGCCGACAAGGCCAAGGAGACGCCGCTGGGTCTGAAGGTCAGCAAGCCCAAGAACGGCTGCATCACCGCGGTCAAGGGCGGCGGTTTCTTCTGTGACTACGTCCGCCAGGTGTTCCTCAAGGACCCGGTCTTCGGCAAGACCAAGGAGGACCGGGCCAAGATCTGGAACCAGGGCGGTCTGACCGTACGGACCACGATGGACCCGCAGGCGCAGAAGTCGGTGCAGCGGTCCATCAAGGAGCACGTCTACCAGAGCGACGAGGTCGCCACCGCCGCCACCATCGTGGAGCCCGGCACCGGCAAGATCCTGGCGATGGGTCAGTCCCGGCCGTACGGCATCGACGTCAAGAAGAACGAGACGACGATCAACCTCTCCGTCGACCAGAACATGAACGGCGGCGCCGGCTACCAGCCCGGTTCGACGTTCAAGCCGATCGTGGCCGCGGCGGCCCTGGAGGACGGCATGCCGCCGACCAAGGCGTACTCCTCGCCGTACGAGATGGACTACCCGAGCCCGGTCGCGGCCTGTGACGGCAAGACCTGGAACGAGAAGGGCGTCCCGGTCGCCAACGAGAACGAGTCCGAGGTCGGCCCGTACGACATGAAGGAAGCGACCGCGTTGTCGGTCAACACCTACTACGTGCAGATGATCTCTGACATCGGCATCTGCCCGGTGACGACGATGGCGAAGAAGATGGGCGTCGAGCGGGCCGACGGCGGCGAACTCGCCCAGGCCCCGTCCATCGCCCTCGGCACCATGGAGATGTCTCCGCTGACGATGGCGGCCGGGTACGCGTCGTTCGCCTCGCGGGGCATGTACTGCACGCCGATCGCCATCGAGTCGATCACCCAGAAGGCCGGCGGCAAGACCAAGTCCCTGGAGGTCCCGAAGTCGACCTGCCGGCGCGCGATGTCCGAGACCACCGCCGACACCATCAACACGCTCCTGCAGGGCGTGGTCGAGGACGGTACGGGTACGGAGGCGGGCCTCGGCCCCAGCCGTCCGAGCGCGGGCAAGACCGGTACGACGGACGAGCGCTACGCGGCCTGGTTCGTGGGCTACACGCCGAACATGGCCGGCGCGGTCTGGGTCGGCGACCCCAAGCACGAGCGGAAGATGCAGAACATCCGCATCGGCGGTGTCCGGCACGACAAGGTGTTCGGTGGCAAGGTCCCCGGCCCGATCTGGCGCGACATGATGGAAGGCGCCCTGGAGGGCAAGGAGGCGCCGAACTTCAACATCGTCCACATCCCCGACGGCGACAAGGGCCGGGACCGGGACGAGGACGACGACGAGGACAACGGCAACGGTGACGGGAACGGCAACGGGAACGGGAACGGCGGCAACGGCGGCTTCATCGGCGGCCTGACCGACGGAGGCGCCACGGGCGGCGGCGACGGCGGTACCTTCCCGACGCCCTCCTTCTCGATCCCGGAGGGTTGGTGGCAGGGCCAGACGAACGGCAACGGGAACGGGGGGCGTGACTGACGCCGAGGCCCTTGTGTGAACACCCTCGTGACGAGGGTGTTCACACTTCTCCTTCTGCTGTTTCTGCTTCTGCCTCTGCTTCTGCTTCTGCTTCTACCGCTTTCTGCTTCTACCGCTCCGCTACGAGCACTGGCTCCGCCGCCGCCAACGACCGCGATCGCCCTCGGCCGTTGAACGACCGCGCGTAGGAGCTCAGCCGGCCAGCAGCTTCTTCACCGCGGCTGCGACACGCCCGCCCTCCGCCTGGCCCGCCACCTTCGGGTTCACGATCTTCATGACGGCACCCATGGCCCGCGGACCCTCGGCGCCCGCCGCCCTGGCCTCCTCGACGGCCTGGGCGACGATCTGGTTCAGCTCGTCGTCGCTGAGCTGCTTCGGCAGGTACGCGGCGAGCACCTCGCCCTCCGCCTTCTCCCGCTCGGCCTGCTCCCCACGCCCACCCTGCGCGAATGCCTCGGCCGCCTCACGGCGCTTCTTCGCCTCGCGGGTGATCACCTTCTGCACCTCGTCGTCGGAGAGCTCGCGCTTCTCCTTGCCCGCGACCTCCTCCTTGGTGATCGCGGCGAGCGTCAGCCGGAGCGTCGAGGAGCGGAGCTCGTCGCGCTCCTTGATCGCGGAGTTGAGGTCTTCCTGCAGCTTCGACTTGAGCGTGGTCATGGGGTTGATTGTCGCAGGTGTGGGGAGGGGAACGCCCGTTGATTTCAAGGGGTGTGCGGGCGGGGGCGTGGCGGAGGCAGAGGGGAGGGGGGAGGGAGAGGAGAGGAGAGGAGAGGGGAGGGGAGGGGAGAGAGGGTAGGGGGAGGGCGGTGACGGGTGGCAGGCGGGCGCGGGGCACTCCCCCGGTCTGACACGATGGGTCGTATGCGCGCGCGATACGGAGTACCCCTGGGAATCACGGCGGTTGGCGCCGCCGGTCTGCTGTATTCGGCGGGTTTCGAAGCCCGCTCCTTCCGCCTCCGACGGGTGACGATCCCCGTTCTGCCGACGGGCATGCGCCCGCTGCGGGTGCTCCAGGTCTCCGACATCCACATGGTCGGCGGCCAGCGCAAGAAGCAGCGCTGGCTGCGCTCCCTGGCCGGCCTGCGTCCCGACTTCGTGATCAACACGGGCGACAACCTGTCCGACCCGGAGGGCGTCCCGGAGGTCCTGGACGCACTGGGCCCGTTGATGGAGTTCCCGGGCGCGTACGTCTTCGGCTCGAACGACTACTACGGCCCGAAGCTGCGCAACCCGGCCCGCTATCTGCTCGAGAAGGCGCAGGGGCGCCACGGCCTGAACGGCAACCCGCCCGCCGTCGGCGCGATCCACAACCCCTGGGAGGACCTGCGTGACGGCTTCGACGCCGCGGGCTGGCTCAACCTGACGAACACGCGGGGGACGCTGAAGGTCGAGGGCGTGTCGGTGGAGCTCACCGGCCTGGACGACCCGCACATCAAGAGGGACCGCTACGAGCAGGTGGCGGGCGGCCCGTCGGGCGCCGCCGACTTCGCGATGGGCGTGGTGCACGCGCCGTACCTGAGGGTGCTGGACGCGTACACGGCCGACGACTACCCCCTGATCCTGGCCGGCCACACCCACGGCGGCCAGCTCTGCGTCCCCTTCTACGGTGCCCTCGTCACCAACTGCGACCTGGACACGGACCGCGTGAAGGGCCTGTCCACGCACACGGCGGAGGGCCGTACGGCGTACCTGCACGTCTCGGCGGGCTGCGGCACGAACCGTTACACGCCGTTCCGGTTCGCGTGTCCGCCGGAGGCGACGCTGCTGACGTTGGTGGGGCGGGAGTAGGGCTGCTGTTGGGGCGGGACAGGGCTCGGCGGTAGGCGCTGGGCGGTGGGCGTAGGTCGCCGAGGCGGGCGTATGCGCGGTCGGCGGGGTCAGGTCCGGCCACTGCCCGTGACGGCGCACGGGCGGCCTCCGCAACGTAACCCACACGGCCTACCTATATCGCCCCTTTTGCCCACCCTGCTTAGCGTGAGGGCATGACCGCCCCGATACCCAGGGACATCCCGGACCTCCCCGCGATACCGGGCATACCCGCACTGCTGCCCTCCCATGTCCCGGCCACGGCGGTGAGAGCCCCCGTACGCCGCCCTCTGGCCGCCATCTTCCGCTTGCTGGTCGCGCTCGCCGCGGCCGCGGCGGTAGCGGTCGAGCTGACCCTCGGCAGCCCCCTGCGCACCCTGAGCCACTTCGCCATCCAGAGCAACATCCTGCTGGCCCTGGTCTTCGCCCTGGCAGCCCGACGCGCCTGGACCGCCCGCCGCCCCCTGCCGTCGGCCCTGACAGGAGCCACGCTGCTCTACGCCATGGTCACCGGCCTCGTCTACCACCTGCTCCTGGCGAACGAGGCGAGCCCCTTCGCGGTGCCCAGTGTCCTCACGGCCGAGGCAGCCGGACCGACAGGCTGGCACGCGATCACCAACCAGATCCTGCACACGGCGACGCCCGCCGCGGCCCTGCTGGACTGGATGCTCCTGACACCCCCCGGCCGACTGCGCCTACGCCGGGCAGCGACCTGGCTTCTCTACCCCCTCGCCTACCTGGCGTTCACCTTCATCAGAGGCGAGCTCCTCCTCCCCGGCACGCCGGCCCGCTACCTCTACCCCTTCCTCGACGTGGGCCAGCACGGCTACAAGAGCGTCCTGGGCAACGCCCTCCTCATCGGCCTCGCCATCTACGCCCTGGCCATCGCCCTGGTGGCCCTCGACCACGCCCGCCCCAACCCGGTCCGCCACCACGTCCACCACCGCGCGAAAACCGGATTTCGTCTCCAGCCACCAGTGGGCTAAAGTAAACGTCGTCGCCGCGACAAGCAGTGACATCGGGGTGTAGCGCAGCTTGGCAGCGCGCTTCGTTCGGGACGAAGAGGTCGTGGGTTCAAATCCCGCCACCCCGACAGTGAAGTACCAGGTCAGGGGCCTGATCCGCGAGAGCGGGTCGGGCCCCTGCTGGTTTGCGTGATTATCTCGCCGAAACCCGCCTCACAGGCCGTGGCGCCGGGCTAGCGTGGCGCCCGGCCGCTGCGCGCGGTCGGGCTGAGCCTGCCGTATCTGCCCAGCCTGGCCGTGCCTGAAGGGAAAGGTACGTGGCCACGTGAGTTGAGGCGACCGAATCAGTCAGCTGCTCCTCGCCATCACCAGTCTGCTCGCGCTCGCCATGATGCTGCTGCGCGCCCTCCTTCGGGACGTGATCTCAACCATCCGAGAGCCGCGTAACGAGTGGAACAAGCTGCAGTCGTCCGACAGCGACCAGGCATGTGTGGGGATGGGAACCCGTTAGGCACCTCACCCCCACACGGTCACTGCCTGCGATCTGTCCCAAAGATCCTGTCCATGGCAGCCGCTCCTGTCTGGATCACTGGGCGGATCTGCTTCCGGTAGCCCTCCTCGGCCACCGCCGTGCCGGAGTGGCCGACGAGCCGGGAGATCTCTTCCAGTGGGACGCCACGCTCGGAGAGCAAGGACACGAAACTGTACCGGAGCTCCCTCGGCGCCCACTCGTCGGCGTGAGTCCGCGCCGTCCCTACCGGGGCAGCGCGGACCCGCGTCGGCGCCGATCGCCGCGTACCTGCCCGGAGTTCTTCCTTGGAGGCGTTGCGCACCACCTGCCGGTCGGATCGCTGCTCGTCCAGTTTCGAGGGTGAGCTGGAGGCTGTCCGGCGTCGCCGGGCTTGCCGACCGGCTCCCGGCCGTCCCACCAGAGCTGCCCGAGCACCCGCGAATTGCCTCAGCAACGTCGCCGTCTGCCACGACGCGACCTTGCGAACTCGGCGCCATGCGCCCTGAGCCACAGCATGGAAACCGGCCGAGTACCAGACGACGACAGTCAGGTGAGAACCACTTGCGATCCGAGTCTGGTCACAGGACGTCACCCAGTGCACGGGCAAGCGATACCAGGGTGGGCCGCGCCAACATGGATCCTGCGGTTGTGCACGAGCCCGCGGTGCAGCGGAAGGCGGAGCTCATGGCCGCAGACAATAATCGTCATTGTGGCCCCACGCCCCTCTGCTGTCGTACAGCCCTCCACAGCGGTCGGTGAGCTGGGCGAACGCGCCGCCCTTCTCCCATTGGGGCACCGAGTGCGGATTCTGGCTCCCGGAGGGCCAGCGCGTCGGAGGCGACGCCGGGGACAGGACGCTGGATAGCTCCACGGCATGGGGCAGTCGGGGAGCAGCAGCCCATGGCGGAGGTCGGGTGTCTGCGGTGGTGGAGGATCTCGGGGATCCGACCGACTAGCTGAGGTCGATCATTCGGGCCGGCTGCCCGGTGGTGCGGGCGATGGTTTCGAAGTCGCGGTCGTAGTGCAGCAGTGAGTCCTGCCTCTTCCGCGGTCGCGGTCGGGCTTCGTGCGCGGCCGGCCCAGACCGACCCGCGGAACACGGATCTTCGCCAGCACCGTCTGGAACTGGGTGCAGTTGGCCCGGGACTGCTTCAGCCTGTTGATCGCTCGTTCGATGGAGTTGCGCTTCTTTTGTCGGCCGCAGCTCCTGCTCCAGTGGCCAGAAGATCAAGTCGCCGACACGGCCGGACGGGCATGCCAGAGCTCCGTCCGGCCTGTCCAGCCAGGCTCGGCCGCTACAGCTTCACTGATGCCCGGCTGCCTGATATGTCCGGCTAAGCCTTGATTGGTGCGGCCGACCTGGCGGCCTGCTCGATCTTCGCGCAGTAGGCTGCACGGACTTCCTCGTCGATCTGCTGCTCGTTTTCGGCGCGCACCCCGGTCCGGCCGTCGAGGCCCTCGCGCAGGATGTCGGCGTGCCCGGCATGCCGGATGGTCTCGCCGAGGACATGGACCATGACGGCGAACAGGTTCGTGTTGGGACAAGGCTCCGGCCACCACGGCACGTGGCCGGGGGCGTCGAGGGGAAGCTCGTTGATCGTCGCGTCCGAGTGTTCCCACGTGCGCCGGTAGAACCCGATGATCTGATCGCGGGTCTCGTCCTCGGTCGCCCACTGATCGCTGCCGTCGGAGTCCTGCCACCGGGGCAGCGGTTCCGGGGAAGGGCGGTCGAAGACCTCGCCGAAGTACCTGGCCTCGACGGTGGCCACGTGTTTGACCAGGCCGAGGAGGTTGGTCCCGGTCGCCGTCAAAGGTCTGCGGGCGTCGTATTCGGACAAGCCGTCGAGTTTCCAGAGCAGCGCCTCGCGGTCGCGCCGCAGTCTCCTGTGCAGGTTGTCCTTCGCGAATTCATCGATCATGGGGCGTGAACCTTCCATGGGCTGTTCGTGGTTTCAAGATCCCGTACGTGGTCCGCAACGGCCGGCAGAGCCGAGGCTCAGGACTCCTCACACCATGAGCTACCGGGAATGACTGTCTTTCAGAGAGCCGTGGGGGTGGGGTGCGTGACCGCTCGCGGCCGACCCGGCCTGCGACGGTTACCGCGCAGGAGAACTGCAGCATGCTGTTCGGTGCCGTTCTCTGATCCCGTTGAGCAGTTCGGGACGGGGACCGGGGAGGTGGACGGGTGCCAGGTGAGAATCCAGCCGGCGGTGAGCACCGCCGCGCCGCCTGCCAGGGCGATTGCGCCGCCTGTTGCGATGCCTGCGGCCACCGAGCCGAAGCAGGCCGGCCCGACGCCCTGCAGCGTCATGCTGCCGGAGCCGAGCAGACCGAAGGACCTGGCCCTGGCCCTGGCCATCCTGCGGCAGGGCGTCCAGGAACGGCCGTTGCAGGCCGAGACCGTAGGCCAATCCGAAGCCGCAGAGCAGCAGCAGACAGGACGAGACGAGACGCCCACTCCGGGCTCGGTGGCGAAGCCGACCAGCGGCAGTCCCGTCAGCGCGATCAACGGGACTACCAGAACCAGTCGCTCCCGGGTGGGTGGCCGTAGCCATCGACCCACCAGCAGGTCACCGACAAGCATGCCGACCGGCAGACAGCCCATCAGCACCGCGTACCAGCCGGGCGCGAAGTGGCGTCCTCCCGCGTAGGCGATGATCAGACCTTCCGCGCCCGCTACGAACGCGGGCGGTAGCCACTGGGCCAGCATCAGTCGTCGTACCGTGTGTCCGCGCAGCAGCAGGCCGGCACCGTGCAGGCTTGCCCGGACGGCCCCGCCATCGCCCCGAGCGCTGCCGGGAGTGCCGCCGAACTCTCCCGGCTCCAGCCGGGGTAGCCGGATACGGACAGCGAGCGCGCAGCCGAGGTAGAGGGCGGCGCTCACCGCGAGCGCCCGGCGTGGGCCGA
Source organism: Streptomyces sp. NPDC006385 (assembly GCF_040612485.1). Classification (NCBI taxonomy): domain Bacteria; kingdom Bacillati; phylum Actinomycetota; class Actinomycetes; order Kitasatosporales; family Streptomycetaceae; genus Streptomyces; species Streptomyces sp. NPDC006385. Next base: position 29,570 of record NZ_JBEXQG010000012.1, on the reverse strand, counting down.
GTACCGCGACGACCCACCTCCCAGCGCCAGACCGAACAATTGCGCGCCAGAGGAGGCGATGTTGTTCAGTGAACGGCCCAGTACATAGGCGTCGCCCTTCAACCACTGCGCGACCAGCCGACTCGACGCGCCACCGAACACCGGTGTGGCGAGGGCGACCCGCGCCACGACACCGAGGCTTGCCGCGATCGGCGTCCGCACCAGGGCGAGCAGCAGGGCGGCGGCGCACTCCAAGGCGTAGCCGCCGGCGATGAGCGCGCGGGGCGGCAGTCGGTCGGCCAGTGAGCCCAGCAGCAGCGAGCCGAACAACTGCGGGAGAAAGCCGATGCCGAAGGCGAATGCGCTCAACAGCGCGGAGCCGGTGGCCGCGAAGACCAGTACCGAGAACGTGGTGATCCGCCGAGAACGTGGTGATCCGCAGCGAGCCCGCAGTGATCGCGACGGCGCGGGTCGAGAAGATCAGCCGGAATCGCGGCTCGGCCAGCACCTCGCGGTAGGTGGCACGGTGGTCGCCCTGCGCGGGTTCGGCGGTTGGGGTCATGACGCGCAGCCTCGCCGTGCGCCCACGCCACTCACCAATGATTCGTCGCTGGACGAATCGGAACAGACGTCCGGCCGTAGCATCGCAGGGTGCTCCGCTTCGAAGTCTCCGTCGAGGACCTGCTGCGCAGCCGCTTCGCGCTGTCGCCCGCGCTGGACCTCTGCTTACTGCTGCGCTCGCTCGCCGGCCAAGACCGGCCGCTGCCGCGAGCCTGGGCCACCCGGCTCCGGCCGGCCTTCGAACGGCTTCGCCGCGAGACCGAACTGGACGCCGTCCTCGCCCTGCACACCCCGCGATCCGGACCGAGCTTCGTCGCCCCGCCCCCGCGCGGCCTCAACCAGACCTGGGCAGACGACCTGGCCATGATCCGGGCCGCACCGCTGGAAGCGGCCCGCCACGAAGTCGCCATCACCGCGACCGGCCCGTCCGCCCGTGATCCCCGCGTACGCGCAGTGCTGGACTCCACGGACGCCGTCTCCAGGATCGCCGCGGCGATGGACCAGGCGTGGCACGAGCTGCTCGCCACGGACTGGCCGCAACTGCGCGCGATCTGTGAGCGCGATGTCGTGCACCGGGTGGGTGTGATCGGCCAACACGGATGGGCCACGACCATCGAGAGCCTGCACCCGAGCATCGCCTGGCGCGCCGGCGGTATCGAGATCGGCTTCTTCCCTCCGGTCGGAACCGTCCACCTTGCCGGCGACGGGCTCCTGCTGATCCCTTCGGTCTTCGTCGCGAATATCGCCGCCCACCTGGAAGACCCCTGGCCCAGGACCTTGGTCTATCGTGCCCGCGGCACCGCCGCCCTGTGGGGCGAACGGGCGACCGTCCCCCAACCGGACGCGCTGACCGCTCTGGTCGGCCGGGCCCGAGCCCGGCTGCTGTTGGCGCTGGACGCCCCGGCCAGTACCAGCCACCTCGCCCGAAGCCTCGCCATGGCACCCGGCGCGGTGGGAGACCACCTCGCCATCCTGCGAGGCGCGGGGCTGCTCGTCCGCGCCCGGTCCGGACGGTCGGTGCTCTACCGGCGCACCCCGCTCGGCGAGGCGCTGGTCGCCGGTTCGGGCTGAGGGCTCGGATCAGCACTGTTTTTTCAGGCGCCGCCGGCAGATGATTGCGCGGCCGAGGGTGAGGAAGGCCTGGAGGAGGGCCTGGTGGATGTCAGCGCGGATTTCCCAGCGGATACGCAGTCGGCGGAACCAGCGCAGAAGTGTGCAGGCCGCTTCGACGGCCCAGCGGTTCTTGCCCAGGCGTCTCCTCGATCCTCCAGCGCATCCCGGCTACGCGTACCAGCGTGCCGATCGGCACCGGATGGGGACTGAAGCAGCGGTAGTAGGCCAGTTCGCCGGTGGTGCGGTTGCGGCGGATGAGTAGCCGGAGACGCCCGCGACGCCCTCCGGTAGCAGGGCGATGGCGGCCCGGTCGTAGTGGCGCGGCCCTTTCGCGCCGCCTCCGGTGGACATTCGCCGCCAGGGGGTGCGCGGCACCTTGCGACCCAGTGAATCGACACGGAACTTCCCACCGGCCGTGCGAACTTCGGTGCGGCACGAGACCGCCATGACAGACCCGATCTGGCGCTCGGCCGGCATCTGGGCCAGAGCGGGGTCGCCTCCATCGCCTCCATAGACCTCGCCCCAGGGTCACCCAGCCGACCGTGTGCCCGGTCTCGCAGAACCGCTCGATCATCGCGGCGGCCGGCTGCGTCTTGGTCGCAAAGCGCGTGGTGTCGGGCTCCGGCCCGGCCGCCCGGCGTCGCTGAGGGTCCTCGGACCAGATGGGGGGCAGGGACAATTCCCGGTCCACAGCGCCGTGTCCACGCTCGGTGGCATACACCAGGTAGACCGTCACCTGCGCGTTTTCGATCCTGCCCGCCGTGCCGGTGTACTGACGCCGCGCCCCGACCGTCGCCTGTCCCTTCTTCCCATCGCCGGTCTCGTCGACGATCAGCGCCGTCTGCTCGGCGCCCAGGTGGTCGACGACGCACTCACGCAGATCGTCTTGGACCGCGTCCGCGTCCCACTTCGCCCGCTCCAGCAGATGCTGCATCCCATCCGGTGTGGCCTCACCGGCCCACTCCGCGATCGCCAGCAGTTCTTCCGCGGGCCGGTCCGCCGGCAGCCCTCGGACGAACTTCCCCACCCGACGGCGGGGTTCGGCACGCACGCACCGTCCGGCTATGCGCCGCATCAGCCCTGCGAAGTCATCGTCCCAACGGCCAGGGTCGACGCTGTGACCAGCGGCCACCGCCTGATCTTCAGTATTCACACACCGATGACCACCGGTGGCCGCACCCGTCTCCGAACCCGTCTCCGACCCCGCCCCTGGCCTCCCCCAACCTCGCCTACGGCTCCGACATCGCCAAAACATCGGCCTGACCATCCCGGCGGTGGCCATCACAGCGATCTCGTACGAAGGTCCGCTCCTGCTGGGCCTCGGCGCGACCCACCAGGCATCGCTTCTTCATCTCGATCGTGATGGGCGCTCTGACGGTCATCCCCAGCCACGCGACGCTCTAGCGGGGGTTGCCTCCATCTGGAGTTGTCCGCGGCGTACTTGGTGCCGGCGGTCACCCGCCAGCGGCACCGCCTCCCGCCCCGGGGGACCTGCCGCCCAGCCCCGGGATCAGCACCGCCGCCACCGCCAGGTGCATCAGGGCGAGGGAGACCCGGGTGCCGCCGTCCATGCCGTCGCCGATGAACGGCAGGAAGGACACGGCCAGTACGGCGCCGGCCACCCCGGTCCAGATGGCGCGGGCGCGCCGCGCCCCGAACCGCTCCAGGGCTGCCAGCAGTCCCCAGCCGGAGAGCGACGCGAGCAGTGCGACGACCGCCACGGGCACGGCGCCGATGTCGAGCGTCTGCTCTCCGTCGGCGATCCGTAGCCGGTGCCCCAGCAATGGTTCCGTGACCAGCCACACCAGGACGGGGGCCAGGGCGGCCAGGGCCGTAACCCCCAGGCGCCTTCTCCGCGTGCTCACTTGGCACCCTCCGTGAGCGCTCCGTGCAGGAAGACCTCCACCAGCTCCTGCGGGGTCAGGTCGGGCTCGTCCTCCGTACGCGGCTGGGTGAAGAGCAGCCCGAAGAAGAGGGCAGCGATCTGCTCCGGCGGCCGGCGCAGGGCGGCCTTGTCGGGCTCCAGCAGCTCCGCGAGGGCCGCGCGGATACGGGTCGTCGACTCGTCGCGGCCCGCGCCGCGCACCGTGCCGGGGTGCTTGCCGCCGCGATGCCCCAGCGAGCCGACGATCGCGCCCATCCTGGACATGTGCGCTTGCAGCGCCTCGGCCGCCTCCGCGAGCCGATCGGGCAGCGACTGGGACACGTCGATCGCGTCGAGCTCGCGGACCGCGTTCTCGGGGGAGAGTGCCTCGGCAATGCAGGCCTGCAGCAGCTCGTCCTTGTCGGCGAAGACGCGGAAGATCGTGCCCTCGCCGATGCCCGCGGCGCGGGCGATCTTCGCGGTCGTCACCGCGGCGCCGTACTCCGCGATCAGCGGGATCGCGGTCTGGATGATCATTTCGCGGCGCTGCTCCGGCGACATGCCGGGGGCGCGGCGGCGGGTGGTCTGGTTCTCCTTGGGTGCTGTCATGACGACGAGAGTACGGAGTGAGTACTCACTCCGTCAATGAGTGAGTACTCACTCCGTTCAGCCTGGCCGAATACAGCTGCAAGGCCACACCGGCCCGCCCCGTCGTGGAGGTGTACGACGCCGACGCCTACTTGAGCGACGACGCGGCTGGCATGATGCGCGCTCATGGGAACGAGGGACGACAGTGACGAGGCGTACGTAGTCAGGTTGTGCAATCAGGTGCTCGGCGAGACGGCCTTGACCCAGCACAAGTTCGACTGGTTGCTGGGCGACCCCGGCACGGGCGGCCGACGTGCCAAACTGCCGGTCGACGCCTACTGGCCCGGCCACCAACTCGTGGTCGAGTACCGGGAACTCCAGCACGACCAGCCCATGCCCCACTTCGACAAGCCCGACATGCTCACCGTCAGCGGTGTCCACCGGGGCGAGCAGCGGGCACTGTACGACGCCCGGCGCGACAAGGAGATTCCCGCGCACGGACTGCGGCTGATAGTGATCCGGCCGGCCGACCTCGACGCGGACCGTCGCGGACGACTGCTTCGTAATCGGGAGGCGGACCTGGTTGCGCTGAAGAAGATCCTGGCACGCCACAGCGACGAGGACCGGGTCACGGACGCCTTCCGTACCTGGCTTCTTGCCGAGGGCTGGACACCGGTTGATCCCACGGACCGTTGGACCGACCTCGAAGCCGTACGTGGCGATGAGCGGCTGATCTGCGAAGCGAAGGGCCGCACCAGTGAGAAGGGAATCGACGCCGACATCGCCTACGGGCAGTTGCTGCGGCGGATGACGAGCCAGGAACCCCTCACGCGGTACGCGCTGGTTGTGCCGTCCTCGTCCGTGAAGGCCGTCGAGCGCGTTCCCGCGCATGTCCGCAGGGTCTTGCGCATCGACGTGTACGAGGTGACGGACGACGACGTGGTGCGCCGACTGCCGGCGTAGACGGGTTCCCGTCCCGGACCACCGCGCCCCAGTGCAAGGACGAGCCGGCCGCCGGGCAGCCCCTTCGGTGGTTTGATTCGCCGGACACCAGCCGCTGCCCGTCGGCCCCTTCGAGTTCGGCGATGGCGTGCGGCAGCGCGGCACCCACGGTGGCGATCGCGGTGCCGAGGCGGCATTCTCCGTCGAGAGCACGTTGGACACGGTGCCGGTGGAAACGCCTGCGCGGCGGCCGACGTCCATGAGCTTGGCACCGGTGTGTCCACCGGTGCGGGCGGTGCCCTGGCCGCGGAAGGCCCTTCGGTGGTTGATTCCGTTTTCCGTGGCAGGGGCAGGTGTTGGCTTCGTACGGGCGATGTGGTCGGCGACCAGGGCCGACAGCCAGATCCCCTTCGCGGAAGGGCTCGTCATTGCCCGCGACCTCTGGGCCGCCCGCCGCGTCAGCCGCGTCCTGGACCACGAGACCGCACTGCTGAAGCAGACCGACCCCCTCGACGCCTTCCTCGACGCCTTCCTCGACGCCTTCCTCGACGAACTTCCTCGATGACGAGTTCGACGGGATGGTTTCGTGGGTGAGAGCGGGCAAGGCTTATCGACGGCTTCTGGCAGCACTCAGCGATCACTTGGTTCGGAAATGTCGATGAGAACTGGCAACGCTGGAGCGATGGAGCCGCGCCTCTCGTGAGCACCTGCAGGTTGGGGGTGGCTCCGGCCGCATCTCTCTGATCGGTGACGCGTTGTTCTGGTCATTGGTGCTCGGCGCTCGTGCGCGCAACGTCATTGCCGTGACTGCCTGCGTTGTCCTCGAAGATCTCCTGGATATGGCTCAGCAGGGCGTTTCGTACAGCTTCCGGTGACAGGACTCGTAGGGGTGTGGCCAGGCTGAGGAGGTACCTGGCGAGCCCGTCCGCGTCGGGACCGCCGATGTCGACGATCGTGGCGTCGGGGCCGTCGGGACGGTGGGTTCCGACCGTCGACGGGATCAGCCGCAGGGCTTGGTCCATGGACATCGGGAGGCGGACCGTCGCGCAGAGCGGGTAGGGGCCGGTTGCGACAGAGCGGGAGACGAGCAGCGCAGGGTCGGGTGGGTCGGTGAGTTCCACTGGGTGCCCAGTTGGCTTCAGCCGGTCTACCCTGTCGGCCCGGAAGGTCCGCCATTGGCCGCGCGTCACGTCCCGGGCGACGAAGTACCAGCGGCGGCCGGTGTGGACGAGGCGGTACGGGTCGACGTCCCGGACCGTGGATCTTCCTTCCCAGTCGCGGTAGGACAGTCGGGCGCGCTCGCCCCGGCGGCATGCGGCGGCCAGTTCCAGCAGCATGCCGGGGGTGATCTGGGGCTCGTCGGGTCTGGGGGTGTGCACGAAGGCGGCGTCCATCTCGCTCAGCCGGTCCGCGATCCGCTTTGGCAGAACCTGCCGCAGTTTCAGCAGCGCCGAGAGTGCGGCCTGGTCGCCGCCGAGAGCGCCGCTCAACGCGGCCTCGCGCAAGCCGACAGCCACGGCGAGTGCTTCTTCGTCATCGAGGATCAGCGGCGGCACCTGGGAACCGGCATGCAGGCGGTAACCGCCCCATGGGCCGGGGTCGGACTCGATGGCGTAGCCGAGTTCTCGGAGCTTGGCGATGTCCCGCCGCACCGTGCGCTCGGTGACCGTCATCCGGTCGGCCAGTTCGCCGCAGGTCCACGACGGCCGGGCGGCCAGCAAGGAGACCAACCGCAGCAGGCGGGCGGAGGCGCTGATCACGTTCTGGAGTGTTCCACATGACCAGGACGGAATCTGTCCTGGTCCCGTCGTAGCGTCCTCCCCATGAGCACAGGGAACTCTTCCGCGCCCACGTTCCGTTACTCGGCCGTCTCCTTCGACTGCCCGGACCCCGCTGAACTGGCCCGCTTCTACAGTGAGGTCCTTGGACTGCCCGTCGTCTTCGCCGCCGACCACTTCGTCTTGCTCGGCCAGGAGGGCGCGGCCGGATTGGGATTCAACCGGCTGGCCGACTACCGCCGTCCCACCTGGCCGGACCCTGCCCAGGAAAAGCAGGCCCACATCGAAGTGGGCGTCGATGACTTGGATGCCGCGCAGGCCCGGCTGCTTGCCCTGGGGGCCGTCGTGCCCGAGTTCCAGCCGGACCCTGACCGGTGGCGCGTCCTGCTGGACCCCGCGGGCCACCCGTTCTGCATCTCCACCCTGGTCTGAGCACTGCATACCGATTGATCACGATCGCGTACCCAGGCAGGGCAGTAACCTCGGCTCTGTCCCGTCGGGGGCGCGGGGAGGACACACAACTCACCTGCCGGTGGTCCCGCCCAAGTCACGGCGGGCCGCCGAATGATGTTGGTCGGGATCAGCCGGCGACAACGTCCTGCGCCCGCGCCGCCCTGGTGCTGGCGAGCCGATAAGACTCCCTGCCGGTCTCAATGATGTCCCCGCCGAAGGTGAGCCGGTCGACGATGGCCGCGCAGAGCCGCGGATCGGTGAACGTTTTCGTCCACCCGCCGAACGACTCGTTGGAGGCGATGGCGACGCTGTTCTTCTCCTCCCGCTCGGTCAGGACCTGGAATAGCAGTTCCGCCCCCCTTGCGGTCCAGGTCCATGTAGCCGAGTTCGTCGGTGCAGAGGAGATCGACGCGTCCGTAGCGGGCGGTGGTCTTGGTCAGGATCTTCTCGTCGGCGGCTTCGACGAGCTCGTTGACCAGTGTGGTGGCGAGTGTGTAGCCAGCCGCCGTTCGGTCAGCGAGTTCACGTTGGTCGCCTCCGGCTCTGCAGAGACGAGCGGAGCCGCGGCGTCGTCGGCCCCGTAAGGCGGAGGCGAGCCCGGTGACGAGGAGTTCGTGGGAGACGTGTCGGCCCAGCAGCAGGACCTCGATCAGGGCCCGGGTGCCCTCCCGCTCACCGTGGGCAGCCTCCCACCAGGCATCATGAACGGGGGTGAACTTCCCTGCCGAGCGGGCCTGTTCGAGGGCGGTGGCTCCGGGAAACGCGCCGGGCTTGCGGACCATGGCTTCCAGGTAGTGGTCCAGTTCTCGACATGTTCGGCCTTTGGCGACGAGCCGTTCGTGGCGGGCGACTTCCTGCTGGCCGTCGTAGACCACGAGCTCGGAGGCGTGCAGCATGGCTCGCACCGTCCGGCCGATCAGTCGCACCGGCACTGAGTAGCGGTTGGTGCGGACGCTGATCTGGCTGAAGCGGTCCATCCGCAGACTGAACAGCCGCTGCCGTAGCGGCTGTTCGACGGTGAAGTACTCGCTCACCGGCCGCCGCCGGATGCCGATCCGGCGCTGCTCGTCCTCCACGTCCCACTGCTCGATCATCGCGTTCAGCTCGGCGAGGGAGGCGACTTCCGGGACGGGACCATGTGAGTGCGGCGGAACCAGCCGATCTGCCCCTCGACCCCGCCCTCCTCGTGGGCGCCCTCGATGCCGGGCAGGCAGTAGGCGGCCTCGATGCCGTATTCTCTGAACTTATTGTCGGGCCTTGCTTGTGGCCACGATGTCGATGGCGACTCGAAGCGGTGTCTCGGCATTCCCAAGTAGCGCCCGGGTGATTGCGATCGCCTGGATGACGCTCATACCGCGCTCGGCCAGGAGGGTCTGGACAGCCTCCATTCCGTCGCTCTCAAGGACTGGTCGGGACTGCTCAACCAGATCGGTCCAGCGTGCGGCGTCCTCGGGGCTTAGCCCGATGACGTGGTCAAACACGACTTCCCCCTCCCGTGATGAGTCGATGAGATGTGCTCACGTCTCGTCAGAGCCCAGTGCTGCAGTCAGGACCTTCACGGCGTCAGCGTATTGAAGGCGGTCGAACCGAAACGGGCCGAACCCCGAGTAGTCGCGTGTCTTGCGGTGGGGCTGTTCGAAGGAGTCCCAGGTCACGTGGTCAGGAGTCACTGTGATGTCGGCCATCAGCGGCCAGCATCCCCACTCACCGCATTCACAGCCGAGCACAGGCGTCTTCGGCCCCATCGCTCCGGTGAATCGTCCATGGAAATGGTCTTCCATCGGGCCGAATCGGAAGAACTGCGGGACAAGACCTCCGTAGGCGTCTCCGGCTGGTTGCATTCCAGCGTTCATCTCGAACTGGTCGACCAAGTCGGTAAGGAGTGTTCCGTCGATGCACGGGACGACTTCGAGCACGCCACGATCAGCGTGGCGCCGGCAGTCGAAGAGGATCTCCTGGCTGGTCATATGCTGATTGTTGCAGCTCACTTCTTCCCTGCTCCTCCTGATTATGGTGGGCAGTCATGGCCGGGGCGGGAGGGCTGTGGAGGCTGGTTGCGGGGTGGGGATGCCGAGACCGACAACGGTCCGATGGTCGCGACGCCTGTTGATTTGAGCCAGTTTGTCCTCTGCGCCGGCGAGGCTGACATGCGGTCCTTCAACCTCGCCGAACCAGCCTTCGCGCTCGGCCTCGGCGATGCGGGCGATCAGGTTGTCGCGGATCTCGACCAATCGGTCGCGTCGGGCGGGGTCGGGCCAGAGCATCGGGCAGCGGACGCAGGCGTGCTCGTGGATGCAGGGGGTAGTCAACTACTCGGCCCCTAAAGGGACCGAGCTTGGAGGCTGAGTCCCTGTGAGGGCTTTGCTTATGCTCCCGACTGCCCCCTACGACAGGACGGTCACGGGTCACATCTACCGGTCCCCGCGCTATGCGGGGACCGGATCGGGCATGTTGGCGAATACCCACGCCGTGGCCCCTCGCTGCGCGATGTTGACCCCGGCGACGTGATCAGCCGGGCCAGCGAGCCCGCACTGACGACAGTGGAAGTGGTCCCGAGTCGGGCGGTTGGCGCGCTCGGTGTTGCCGCAGCGCGGACAGTGCTGCGAGGTGTAGGCCGGGTCCACCTCGATGAACGGGACGCCGGCGCGCTTGGCCTTGTAGGCGATGAACGCGCCGAGCTGGTGGAACGGCCAGGAGGACTGGCGTGCTCGCTGGTCGCGGGGAACCGTAACCCGCTCACGGATACCGCCCAGTTCTTCCAGGGCGATACCGCGTTCGGTGCGTTGGGCGACAGCAACGACAGTCTTGGAGATCTTGTGGTTGATTTGGGTGGCGTGCCGGACCTCGCGGCGGGCACGCTTCTTGAGAAGCTGCTTCGCGCTCCGGGTCTGCCTGGCCTGGAGTTCGGCTTTCTTGCGGGCCTGCCAGCGTCGGTAGCGGCCCAGACGGCGGCCGGTGTGATTGTCCCCGTCACTGGTGGTGGCAAGGTTGTTGATGCCCCGGTCCACCCCGATGAAGCCCTTCGGCTCGTACAGGTCTGGCTCGGGGAGGTCGATTGTGGCGACCAGGAACAGCTTCCCGTCACGCTGGATCAGGTCGGACTCGCCCTTGCGGCGCTCGGTGAGCTGCTTGAGCGCATCGGCTGAGCAGGCGAAGCGGACGTTCTTGATCCGGCCCGCGAGGGTCCAGATGCTCACGGTCTGGGCGTCGTAGTTCCACGACAGGCACCGGTCGTCATATGTGTGTGCCGCGTCGGGACGGAAGGTGATCGGCTTGGACTCCGCCTTACGGCGCCGCTTGGAGCCCTCCGGTCCGAGGTTCCCGGCCCGGATGTTCGCCCGCAGCGTCGTGTACGAGTCGGCGACCCGCTTGATGATGTGCTGCGCGGCCTGCGCGCCGAAACCTCGGTCCTTCAACTCGCTGTAGCACAGCTTTCGCAACTCCCGCACTGCCCCCTTCAGCCCGAAGCGCTCGAAGGAGACGGCTGAGACCCAGTTCGCGGCCTCGTTCGCCGCGTGCAGAGTGTGCTCAACAGCCGGCGCCTGCATGGCATCCGGCGTGAGCTTGACCTGCACGGTGATCTTCACATACGCATCGTAGCGTCGTGTCTATGTCACCACGCTGGGAACCAAATCCCCATCCGCAGGGGCCGCAGCGTCGTCTACACCCTTCACGCGCATCTGGTCTTCACTCCCAAGTACCGGCGGAAGGTCTTCACCGACGCGATCCTCACCAGGTGCGAAGAGATCATGAGCGAGGTGTGCGCCAAGGCCAACGTCGAACTGCGGGAGTTCAACGGCGAGACCGACCACGTCCACCTGCTCGTGCACTACCCACCGCAGGTCAAACTGTCCGCCTTGGTCGGCTCCCTCAAAGGCGTCTCCGCGCACTACCTACGCAAAGAGTTCCCCGACCACATCAAGAAGTACCTGTGGGGTGAGCGCTTCTGGTCCCCCTCGTACTTCGCCGCCTCTTGCGAGGGCGCCCCACTGGCCGTGGTCAAGGAATACATCGAGAACCAGAAGCGCCCGGACTGAGCGCGGCGCCGTTGCGGGAGATTTACGGAGCGATGCGGCGGCGCTCCGCGCCGCCCAGCTCAGGATGCGATTCCTCCCGAGCCCCTAAAGGGGCCGGGGTTCCTCGCAAGAACATGCTGAACGAGCGGCCGCAGGTGCCGACGGAGACCTTGCGCCGCTCGAAGTGGCCCAGGAATTCGGTCCACTCCTCGTCGGTCGGGACGCGGTATTCATCGGTTGGCCGCATGGCTCGTCGACGGGCCAGGAAGGCCAGATGGGCTTGGACGGCCTCGTCGGGAAAGACCGCCTTGTAGCCGAGGGTGACGTTGATGTCCTGGTGCCCGGCGATGACCTGGGCGATGTGCGGGGGCAGACCGCCGAGGACGGCGTCGGTGATGAACAGTAGCGCTACGGAAGTCGTGTTCCCCGGCCTCAAATGAATGTCCAATCAAGTCCGTCGCGTCGATGGTGCGGTAGCTGTCGTCCTTGGGCGGGCAGCGGATCAGCTCGCCCGAGTCCAGCTCGTACGGCTGATGTTCCACACGCCGCATGCCCGTGAGCCCGAGGATCACGGCGACGAACTCGTCGTCGCGGCCGGACAGCAGGGCTCCCGGGGGTGTCGGATTCCGGACCCGCCCTCTACTCCCAGCTCGCCGTGTCGGGGTCGATGCCGTGGGCGCGTGCGCCGGCGTCGATGATCTGGCGGAACCACGTGGCGAGGCCGGCGCGGATGCCGTCGTAGTGGGCGGCGAATCCCGGGTCTGCCTCATACATGCGGCCGAGACAGACCTGCATCTGCCTGGTGAGGGGGAAGTACGCGGCAAAAACCTCGCGGTGCCGCTCGACGAGTTGATTCGCTTCCGGGCTGCCCGGTGTGACGCCGGCGTCCATCGCATCCCCGAGGGCGCGGTCGAGGTCGGCAACGGCGTCGGCGATGGCCTGCCATTCCTCCGGACCGCGAGAGGCCGAAGCTTCGGCGTACTGCCGCCATTGCGTCGTGTCTCCGTAGCGCTGACAAGCCTCGGCGGGCCAGTCCGGGTTCCACTGGGGCCCGAAGATCGCGGCCTGCTGCTCGGCGGTCAGCAGCAGGCCGCGCTCGTGGGCGTCGATCATCCGGTCCAGTCCGGCGCTGAGCTGCTGGAGGCGGTCGATCCGTTCGGCGACCTGGGTGCGCTGCGCGCGCAGGGCGCCGGGCACGTCCGCGGTCGAGTCGTCCAGGATGGCCCGAATCCTGTCCAGGCCGAGACCGATCTCGCGGTAGACGACGATGCGGTGCAGGCGTTCCAGGTCACCAGCGGTGTAGAGCCGGTATCCGGCAGCCGTGCGCAGCGACGGTCGCGCCAGACCGATCTCGTCCCAGTGGTGCAGCGCGCGGACCGTCACGCCGAGACGCGTCGAGACCTGACCGACGGTCAGGCCGTCGGTGTCGGTGGCATCAGGCATGCTCCTCATTGTCGCCGCCGACGGCCGGTGGGGTGATCCCGACGGCTGCAAGGTAGCGCGCCTCCTCGCTTTCCGGGTCGAAGGGTTTTGCCGCAGTCATGACGATCCGCGCGTTCTCGGGGGTGATCACCGTCACATCTCGGGTGTTCCAGGGGGTGTCCCGTGGACCGTCGACCGAGTTCGGGCGCAACGCACGACATGCCTCGACAACGGAATCGACCTGGCCGAGCACGCACGCGAAACTGAGGCTCATCGCTGGTGCCTGCTCCGGGTCGCCCGCCGCCGGGACGAGGAGTACGTCCTGGAACGCCCACCGGCGCAGATGCACCACGCTGCCGGGGATGCTGAACAGTTCGACGAACCCGAGCCCACGAGTCCAGAAGTCCACCGACGCCGCCAGATCGCTCGTGGGGATCGTCGCGAACGCGGGCATGGCGTAGATGCCCCGGAACGGCTCCGGCGGAACCGCATCCGGGCCGGCAGCGGGCACGGGGCTCATCTCGAACGCGTTGTAGTAGTCGCTCATGCACCCCACCTTCGGGCCTCACGCAACGTGAGGGTCAAGCCGGATCCGTGAATCTCGCCCTGCTCCGACGATGCGACCAGCGTTGTGGCTGGGTACGGGCGCGAGGTGCCGTCTTCGGCGTCGTGGGCCAGGGCGCTGTGGCGGATCCGGTGGAGGGTCCACCCCTCCAGAGCGTCGAAGTCGTCGGGGCCCGCGAGGGGGTTGGCCAGCAGCCGGGTGCCCTGCTCGAAGATCTCTTCCGCCCGGCGGTAGGACAACCGTGCGCGGCCAGTGGTCGGGCAGATGTCGGGGGTCGGGGTGCGGGCGGGGGCTTTGCGGTCGGTGAGGAAGAGCGGGCCGCGGGTGCGGCCGGCGATGAGCCGCGGCAGGAGCCGGGCAGTGCCGGACCGCCAGTGAATCCACTGCACCGCGCCGCCCCTGGAGACGACACGGCCGCGTTTGTCGGCGGGGAACAGCTCCTCGACGTTCAGGCACAGAACGTCCTCGGCCCGTGCGGCGCTTTCGTAGAGGAGCTTCCAGAAGGTCTTCTCCCGTACGGACGTCTCCAGCGCCCACAGGGCGGTGATCTGGGGCTTGGACAGCGCCTTCGTACGGTCCTGGGGTGCGGGGCGGCGCTCGATCCCGATCGTGGGATCGGCCTCGATCCACCCCTGGGCCCGCCACCAGCCCACCGCCTTGCGCGCGATGGACAGCTCACGGTTGACGGTGTCGGCGTCCATCTCGTCCGCCCGCGCCGCCGCGAGTTCGGCGAGCACCGATGGCAGGCCCGGGTCGTCGATGGCCGCGAGGTCGAACGCTTCCGGCTTCGCGCCGCGGCGGGCCGGTCCGGTCGGGGCTCGCTCGCCGCGCAGCATCCACCCCCACGTGGTGAGCGAGATGCGGTAGATCCGGGCGGAGGACTTAGCGATGCCCGCCCCGGTGAGGTACCGCTCGACAGCCTCCGCGTACGACAGCGGCGGGGTGGACAGCGGTAGGACCCGGGTGCGGGACGCTCGTGACGCGCCCTCGGCGTCCGGCGTGGCCGCCCGTTCGATCCCCACCTCGCCGATCCCCCCGGCTCCACGACGGTAAAGCAGTACACGCGTACGCCTCGCTCCGCACTGCCGTGATCACGCGTGGTCGAATCTCACACCCGCCACTGGAGCAGCGCGCCGGAAGGACGCTAACGGCGCTGCCGCAGTGAATCCGGCATTTACTGCGACCGGCACCAAATACTCACGTCTCTCCGAGGCACACAGCTGGAGAAGGATCTTAAAGGTGCACTACTTTCTAAAGGCCCTTTAGGGATCGTTGGTTGCGGGCACGGGGAGACGACATGTGGAGAAGCGTTCTGTGTGGGGGTCTGGTGTGCCTGGGAACGCTGGTTGCCCTGGGGCTCATCGCCTGGGCATGCCTCGGGGATCTGAACCAGGCCGATCAGGTGGCGAGTGTGTGCGGAGCGATTGCGGGCATCATCGCGGCCGTGGTGCCGCTGGTGATCCTTCTGAGGACTCCGAGCAGCCCGCCCCCGGTGATCACCATGCGCGCCGGCCGCGGCTCGCTCCTCGCTCAAGGAAGCATCGAGAGGTCACGCGCCCGCGTCCCTCGTGAGGGCTCGTCGCAGGTCGACGCTGGTGAGCATGTGCACATGGCCGCGGGAGACGGCTCCGTCCTCTCCGGTGCCGGCCTGCGGGATGTGACCGCTGGAGAGGACACCACCAACTCGTGACAGGAAAACCCGACTTCGACGCACGACCTGATCGGAAGCGGTCGGTGCCGCCTCCTCCTGCTCATCCTCCCGCCACCGTGTTCACCGCGGGTGACGGGGCGATGCTGGCCGGCCGTGACATCACGAACCCGGTCACCGGCCCATCCATCGGTCGGGACAACCGGGGCACGGTCGCGGGCCGGGACATCAACAACACGACCAAGAAGGGTGGGAGCTGGTGGATCGGGCTCGCGGTCCTGCTGCTGACCGGAACGGGCGGGAGCGTCTACTGGGCTACGCAGGGCGACGGGGCAGGCTCCGTCGCCGAGGTCGGAGCACAGCCGGGAGAAGCGGGTGTGCGTGACACTTGGGCCGCCACGTCCGAGGCGGTGCGGGAGGGGGACGGGGAAACCGTGTGCGCTCTCATGACCGTGGACTACCGCAAGAAGCTGGAAGACACCGTCCCGGACACGTGTGCTCAGGCCGTGGGTGAACTCTTCGCCGGCTCGGAGTCCTCCACATTGAACGATGCTGCCTCGGGCAGTCTGCAGGAGGTGACTGTGCGGGGAGACTGGGCAGAGGTCGTCGGGGTGTGGCCGGGCGCCGCGGAGCCGTCCTACAGATACATGGAGCGTTTCGGCGACAGATGGCGCTGGACGCATCGGTTCCGCTTCGCTGCATTCCACCCTGACGAATGTCCGGAGCTCCATTGGAACAATCTCGGATCACAGGACCCCAAGTGCGGCCAGGAATCGCTGTTCCCACCCGATACCGGCGGGCAGTGACCGTCCACCGCTGACGGATCTCCAGGTGCGGCGGCCATGCGGGCTTCCCGCCGTTGCGATGGCGTAGCGTGCTCCCTGAGCTCAAGGTGTAGGGAGGGCCAACCAGATGGCGGCGCCGGGGCGGCGTGAACGGCTGCGGGCGCAGATGTCCGCAGAAGTGCGGTCCGCTGCCCGTCAGATCATCACCCGCCAGGGGGTTGATGCCCTCACCCTGGCCGAGATCGCTCGGCGCGTCGGCGTGACCCCTGCCGCCCTGTATCACCACTTCGAGGGTGGGCTCCCGCACATCGTGTACCAGGTCGCCGAGGACATCGTCGACGACCTGGTGCGAACCCTTCGGTCCGCGGCCGATTCACACCCCGAAGACAACTTCGCGATGCGGATGATCGAACCGGTCCGCGCGCTCCGAAGCTGGGCCATCACGCACCAACCCGAGTTCAACCTGCTTTTCGGCACACCATCCGCAGCCGCAGGTGACGCTCACGGAGAGCTCACCAGTGCCTGGGTGCGGCGGCTCGCCGCCGTCTGGGGTCCGATCTTCGTGCGGCTGTGGACGGAGCGCGGCTTCCCGGTCCTCGCCGAGGAGGAGATGGATCCGCGCCTGCGGCAGCAGATGCTGGACTACCGAGCGGACACCGGCGTGGACCTCCCTCCCGGCGCGATGGTGGTGATGCTGAGCTGCTGGCGGTCGCTCTACGGCCAGATCGCGCTGGAGGTCTTCGGGCACTTCGCCCCGCTTTTCTCCGACCAGGAGCCCATGTTCGAGCTGCTGATGCGGGAACTGGTGAGTGGCATGGGCCTCGCAGACCAGTACGAGCCGCCGGCCCGGTAGGCCGTCGGCCTGGAATCGCCACCGTCACCGACCCGCACGGCCGAATCGGCGGTGGGTCGAGCACCGATGCAGTTCGCCGCTCGCCGTGAGCGAGTCGCCGACGCCCGTCACAAGGAGGCTGATTGATGACTACGTGGTTGATCATCGCAGAGGAGACGGTCGCTGCCGATGGGTCGGCAGCGCATCGACAGGTCAAGGTCGTCCGGCCGGTGAACGGGAAGAAGACCCGGGAGGAGGCGCTCGTCGAGTTGCACAAGGTGGCCCGCAGCCACACCCCTGACGCGCTGAAGGGCATCTCCACGGTGGTGGGACGTGACAGCGACGGCTCCTACTGGGTGCTGCCGAAGAACGGCAAGGGTCACGCTGCCTGCAATCTCCGTCTCATCGAGCAGATACGTCCCTGAACCGGATGGACGGGCATGGCGGCTTGACGCGGACCGCGTCGTCCGGCACCGGTCCCTCCCCTCGTGGGGACCGGTGCCGGACGGCGGGGGCGGTGTCGATCCGGGACCCGTGACTCCCGCAGGCGGAGATCGGATGGGCGGAGATCCGACGGAAAGTGTCCGAGAACATGCGGCGCCATGAGTGGTCTCTCCGAGCTCCGGGCCGGTGGCCTGCCCGGGCGACGCGCGAAGGCTGTGCACTTGCGTCGTGATCCTGCCAGCCGAGCGTGCCGACGAGGAGGTTCCGGTCTCCGGACGACGCCTTCACCGCAGGTCAGCCGTATAAAGTGAGTTTTCCGGTCCGGATGTCCGGTGCGGCGGAAGTAAGGGAGTGGAGGCTTGAGTTCCGACTCGGCGGCACGCACGGCCTTCGCGGAACGGCTCGCGCTGCTCTACAAGGAGGCCGGCAACCCACCCCTCAAGAGCGTGGCCGAGGCGGTCGTCAGGCTTCAGCGGGTCGACGAGCGGGGGCGGGCCGTTCGGGTGTCCGCTCAGCGGATCAGTGACTGGCGCCGGGCCAAGAACGTGCCCGCTCAGTTCGCCGCCCTGTCCGCCGTACTGCACGTCCTGATTCCCCAGGCGCGGCGCGTCCGTCCCACGCCGGTGTCCGCCGGGCTGTACGACCTGGGCCAGTGGCAGCGCCTGTGGGAGCGGGCGACCTCCGGGGAAGAGGAGGAGCAGGCTCCGGTCGAGGTGCCCGCGGTCGCGGGCGGGGTGTGTCCGTATCGAGGGCTGGCCTCGTACCGGCAGCAGGACGCCCGGTGGTTCTTCGGCCGGGAGCGCAGTACGGACGTCCTGGTCGCCCAACTCCGTGCGGTGGAGAGGACCGGCGGGCTGGTCATGCTGGTCGGCGCCTCGGGGGCGGGGAAGTCCTCCCTGTTGAACGCCGGTCTGGTGCCCGCGCTGCGGGACGGCGCCCTGGGCGGCGAGAGCGGACGGGCGAGCCCGGTCGTGCACCTCGTTCCGGGCGGCGATCCGCTCGACGAACTGGTCCGGCGGGTTCCGGAGCTGGCCGATGTCGTCTCCTCCTTGAAAGAGCCGCAGGGAGAGGAGTCGGGAGAGTCGTCCCGGGCGGGTGACCCGGGTCGCCCGGATCGCCCGGGTCACCCGGATGGGCCGCAGGGCGCGGAGGCGACCGGCGCCCGGGTGCGCGGTGCGGACTTCGTGCAGGCCACGCGGGACGCCGTTCTCGCCTGGGCCCGGCGCGAAGGCGCCTCCTCCAGCCCCGGACCTCCCGTGCTGATCGTCGATCAGTTCGAGGAGACCTTCACCCTCTGCCCCGACGAGGCCGTCCGCCGTACCTTCATCCAGCTCCTGCACGCCGCCTGCACCCCCGCCGAACCCGGCGCCCCGGCCCCCGTCCTCGTCGTCCTCGGCATCCGTGCCGACTTCTACGAGCGGTGCCTGGGTCACCCGGAGCTGGCCGACGCGCTCCAGCACCGGCACATGGTGCTCGGGCCGCTCACGGCGTCGGAGCTGCGGGAGGCCGTGACCGGCCCGGCCAAGGCCGTGGGGCTGGAGCTGGAGCCGGGGCTGGCGGAGCTGATCGTGCGGGAGGTCAGTGCCGACGGGTCGCGCGGGACGCATGACGCGGGGGCGTTGCCGCTGCTGTCGCACGCGCTGCTCGCCACCTGGCAGCGGCGGAAGGCGGGGCGGCTGACGCTGGCCGGGTACCGGGCGGCCGGCGGCATCCAGGGGGCCGTGGCGGCGACCGCCGAGCGCGCCTGGTCCGGCCTCGATCCGGCGGCGCGCACGGCCGCGCGGCTGCTGCTGCTCAGGCTGGTCCGGCTGGGCGAGGACACGCAGGCGACGCGCAGGCGGGGGACGCGGCGCCAACTGGCGCAGGAGTCGGCGGACCCCGCCAAGACGGAGGAGTCGCTCGAGGCGCTCGTACAGGCCCGGCTGGTGACCCTGGACGCCGAGACCGTGGAGATCACGCACGAGGCGCTGCTGCACGCCTGGCCACGGCTGCGGGGCTGGATCGACGAGGACCGGCAGGGCAATCTGCTGCGCCAGCGGCTGGAGGAGGACGGCCGGGCCTGGGAGGGGTCCGCGCGGGACTCGTCGCTGCTGTACCGGGGCTCCCGGCTGGAGCAGGCCGCCACCTGGGCGCGCTCCGCCGGTGACACCTTTCTGACCCGCAGCGCGATGGAGTTCCTCGCCGCGTCGGTCCGGCTGCGCAGGCGCACGGTCTGGATCATGCGGAGCGCGGTGGCGGCACTGGTCGCGCTGGCGGTGCTGGCCGTGGGCGCGGCGGTGGTCGCCTGGCAGCAGCGGGACGACGCCGTGTTCGCGCAGGTGCTCGCCGAGGCCGACCGCTTCCAGTACACGGACCCGTCGCTGTCCGCCCAGCTCGACCTGGTGGCACACCGGCTGCGCCCGGACGACGAGGACACCACCAGCCGGCTGATCTCGATCGTGAACGCGCCGCTGGCCACGCCCCTGCGCGGCCACACCGGCGCCGTCTACCTCACCACGTTCAGCCCGAACGGACGGCTCCTGGCCACCGCCAGCTACGACCGGACCGTACGCCTGTGGGACGTCGCCGACCCGGCGCGGCCCAGAGCCCTCGGCAAGCCCCTGACCGGGCACCGGAGCTGGGTGAGCAGCGCGGTCTTCAGCCCGGACGGCCGCACCCTCGCCAGCGCCTCGGACGACGGCACGGTCCGGCTGTGGGACGTCGCCGACCCGGCGCGGCCCAGAGCCCTGGGCAAGCCCCTGACCGGGCACAAGGGGACGATCTACCTGGTCGCCTTCAGCCCGGACGGGCGCACGCTGGCCTCGGTCAGCGAGGACCGCACCGTACGCCTGTGGGACGTGGCCCATCCGAAGCGGCCGAAGGCGCTCGCCACGCTGACCGGTGCCGAGGCGGCCGTGCGGTCCGTGGCGTTCAGCCCGGACGGCCGCACCCTCGCGGCCGGGGGCGACGACGACACGATCCGGCTGTGGGACCTGGCCGAACCGGACCGGCCGAAGGCGCTCGACACGCTGAGCGGGCACACCGCCCTGGTGCACTCCGTCGCCTTCAGTCCGGACGGCCGCATCCTCGCCAGCGGCAGCTCGGACGACACCATCCGGCTGTGGGACGTCGCCGACCCGCGGCACGGCAGCCAGCTCGGCCCCCCGCTCACGGGGCACACCGGCCCCATCTGGTCGGTGGCCTTCAGCCCGGACGGCGAGACGCTCGCCGCCGCCAGCGCGGACAGCACCGCGAGCCTGTGGAACGTCAGCGACCCGGCGTATCCCTCGCAGGTCGGCGAGCCCCTCGCGGGTGCCAGCGGGGAGATGTACGCGCTCGGGTTCAGCCCCGACGGCCGTACGCTCGCCACCGGCAGCGGCGACAGCAAGGTCCGCCTGTGGTCGATCCCCACCTCGGACATGATCGGCCGCAGCGGGGCGTTCCGCCCGGACGGGCAGGTGCTCGCCACCGCCGCGCGCGACGGGAGCGTACGCCTGTGGAACGTGACGAAACCGGCCCGGCCCGTGCTGCTGAACGAGCCCTTCATGCCCGGCGACGGCGGCCAGCGGTCCCTGGTGTTCTCCCCCGACGGCCGCACCCTCGCGGTGCTGACCGGCAGTCGCGCGGTGTATCTGTGGGATGTGCGCGACCCGGCCCGGCCGGCCTCCCTCGGGCCGCCCCTCACCCTGCGCACCCGGTTCATGGGCCCGGAGGCACTGGCGTTCAGCCCGGACGGGCGCACGCTGGCCACCGCCTACGACGACCGCACCTTCAGGCTGTGGGACGTCGACGAGCCCTCCCACGTCGTTCCGCTCGGCCCGCCGGTCACGGGGCACGCCGGCTACATCAACTCCCTGGTCTTCAGCCCGGACGGCCGCACGCTGGCCAGCGGCAGCGCGGACAGCACCATCCGGCTGTGGGACGTGACCGACCCGCGCCGGCCCGCCCTGTCCGGCGCGCCGCTCCGCGGTCACACCGGGCCCGTCAACGCGCTCGGCCACAGCCCGGACGGCCGCACCCTCGCGAGCGGCAGTGACGACGACACCGTACGGCTCTGGGACGTGGGCGACCCCCGCCGGGCGGCCTCGCTGGGCTCGCCCCTCACCGGGCACACCGAGGCGGTCGTGTCGCTGACGTTCAGCGAGAGCGGCCGCACCCTGGCCAGCGGAGGCAACGACAACACGGTCCGGCTGTGGAACGTCACCCGCCCCGCCGGGGCCTCCCCCATCGGCCAGGCGATGAGCCCCAACGCCACGACGGGCAACTTCCTGCTGTTCAGCCCCGCGAGCCACATGCTGGGCGTCTCCAGCGGCACCGACACCGTCCGGCTGTGGGACCTGGACGTCGACCACGCGATCCGCCGCGTCTGCTCGACCACGCGCGGCGTGCTGACCAGGGAGAAGTGGGACGAGTACCTGCCTCGGCTGTCGTACGAGCCGCCGTGTGGGCGGTGACTCGGAGCGCACAGTGACGGGAGGCGGACGCAAGTGGCATGACGCGGGTCCAGCGGACAGCGGTTTCCGTGATCCCGATCACAACCCCTCCCCGCAGCCGATCAGGCGGCTCCCGCCAGGCAGGCAGCCTTGTTACTGTGGACACAGCCCGATCGCTGGTGCATCCCCCGTCGCCAGCGATCGGGCCTTCGCATGTCTTGCCGCCGCATGTCCTGCCGGGCGCATGTCCTGCCGGGCGCATGTCCGCGGCACAGGTCGTCCGCGGCAGTCGTACGCTGATCCCGTGCGAGAGGCGTGCGAAGGGACCGCGGACGACCCGGGGCGTCCCCGCACCCCGATCCTGCGCGACAACCACCGGCACCAGTGGGAGAAGGACCGGTCCTGCCGCCCGCTCGCCGTCCGGGCCGCGACCGGGGTGACGGAGCACGAGACCGGCCTGGAGCCGCGGGACCTCGTCTTCCACGCGCGGTACCGCGAGATCACCGCACCCCCGGAGCTCGCGGCCGCCTTCGGCGTCCCGGAGGGCACCCCGCTCCTGGAGCGCACCTACCGGACGCGGTGCTCGACCGAGACCGCCCCCTTCAGCCTCGTCACGTCCTACCTGGTCCGCGACATGATCGCCGCGAACCCCGATCTCCTGGACGACTCCAAGGAACCCTGGCCGGGCGGCACCCAGAACCAGCTCCGCACGGTCGGCATCGAGGTGGACCGGATCGAGGAGCGGGTCACCGCGCGGCCGCCGACGCCCGAGGAGGCGCGGGACCTGGAGCTGCCGCCGGGGACGTCGGTGCTCCTGCTGCGCAAGACGTCGTACGACACCGAGGACCGCGTCGTGGACGTCTCCGAGGCCACGCTGCCCGGTGACCGTACGGAACTCGTCTTCACCACGCGTCTGGAAAGGTGGTGAGCGCCGCCGTGTCCCGGCGCGTCATCGTCGTCACCGCTGTCCACGGCCCTTCGGCGGAGTTCCTGCCCCAGGCCCACAAGTCGCTGGCGGAACAGGAGGTGCCGGCCGGGTGGGAGTGGCACTGGGTGATCCAGGAGGACGGGCGGACGGACGAGGTCCGGCCCTACGTCCCCGACGACGCCCGCGTGACCTTCCGGCAGGGCCGGCCCGGGGGACCCGGCGTGGCGCGCACCATCGCGCTCGCGCACGCCGAGGGCGAGTACGTGAAGATCCTGGACGCCGACGACCAGCTCACCCCGGGGACGCTGGCCCGTGACGTGGCCGTCCTCGAAGCGGACCGCGCCATCGGCTGGACGACCTCCCGGGTCCTGGACCTGCTGCCGGACGGCTCGACGGCCGGCTTCCCCGGCGACCCCGACGAGGGGCCGATCGAGCGCGGCGCCGTGCTCGACTTCTGGAAGGCGAACGACTTCCGCGCCCAGGTCCACCCCGCGACCCTGTGCGTACGCCGGGACCTGCTGCTCGGCCTCGGCGGCTGGATGGCGCTCCCGGCCTCGGAGGACACGGGCCTGCTGCTGGCGCTGAACTCCGTGAGCCGGGGCTGGTTCTCGGCCGAGGTGGGCCTGCTGTACCGCAAGTGGGACGGGCAGGCCACGGGGCAGGCGGCGCATGTCGACCCCGCCGAGCGGGCGGCGCGGATGGCCGTGGTGGAGGCCAGGGCGCGGGCGTTGGGCTCGTTCGGGTGGGCGTATCCGCCCGCTACCCGGTGAGGGAGATGGCCTGGGACGGGCACTTCTCGGCGGCCTCCCGCACCTGAGGGTCGTCGCCGCTGTCCTCCCGTCCCGGTCGCACGACGCCGTACTCGTCCACGAACGCGAAGACCGACGGGGCGCGGTGGACGCACTCGGCGGAGCCGTAACAGAGGTTCGGATCGATGGAGACCTTCATCCGCGCTCCCGTCGCAGGCACACCCGTCTGGACCGTCATCGACCATCATGGACGGCCGTGGACGGTCATGGACGGTCATGGACCGTCGTGGACGGTCATGGACCGTCGTGGACGGTCATGGACCGTCGTGGACGGTCATGGACCGTCGTGGACCGTCTTGGACGTCATCACTGGACTGCCCAGCCGGTGAGCCCCCTCAATCCTCTTCCGCTCCTCCTCAATCCCCTTGGTCGAAGGGGAGGTCGAGCATCCGGATCGCGTTTCCGCGCAGCAGCTTGTAGGCCACCTCGTCGGAGAGCCCGCCGACATGCTCCTCGGCCACCCGCTTCGTCTCCGGCCAGGTGGAGTCGACGTGCGGATAGTCCGTCTCGAAGGTCGCGTTGTCGACGCCGACCGTCTCGATGGCCTCGATGCCGTGCTTGTCACGGAAGAAGCAGCAGAAGATCTGGCGGTAGTAGTACGTCGACGGCGGCTCCGGGATCAGGTCCTTCACGCCGCCCCAGGCGCGGTGCTCCTCCCAGACGTCGTCCGCGCGTTCCAGGGCGTACGGGATCCAGCCCATCTGGCCCTCGCTGTAGGCGAGTTTGAGCCGGGGGAACTTCACCAGCACCCCGGAGAAGAGGAAGTCCATCATCGACGCCATGGCGTTGTTGAAGCTCAGCGACGCCTGCACGGCGGGCGGGGCGTCGGGGGACGCGGCCGGCATCTGGGACGAGGACCCGATGTGCATGTTGACCACCGTGCCCGTCTCCTCGCAGGCCGCGAAGAACGGGTCCCAGTAGCCGCAGTGGATGGAGGGCAGACCCAGGTACGTCGGGATCTCGCTGAACGTCACCGCGCGCACCCCGCGCGCCGCGTTCCGGTGGATCTCCGCGACCGCGAGGTCGATGTCCCACAGCGGGATCAGGCACAGCGGGATCAGCCGGCCGCCGCTGTCGCCGCACCACTCCTCGACCATCCAGTCGTTGTAGGCGCGCACACAGGCCAGCCCGACCTCCTTGTCCTTGGCCTCGGCGAAGGTCTGGCCGCAGAAGCGCGGGAAGGTGGGGAAGCAGAGCGAGGCCTCGACATGGTTGATGTCCATGTCCGCCAGCCGGGCCTTCGGGTCCCAGCAGCCGCGCCGCATCTGCTCGCGGGTGATGCCGTCGAGCGTCATCTCGTCGCGGGAGAAGCCGACGGCCGCGATGATGCGCTTGTACGGGAAGAGGTCGCCCTCGTACTCCCACCAGTCGGTGAGCTGGCCGTCCGGGTCCGTGGTGAACCGGTACTTGCCGCCGACGTACGCGAGTTCGCCGATCCCCGCGGTGAGGGGCTTCGGGCCCCGGTCCCGGTACTTGGCCGGGAGCCAGGTCTCGAAGAGGTGCGCGGGCTCGATCACGTGATCGTCCACGCTGATGACCTTGGGCAGGTCCTTCGTGCCGCTCTCGGTACTGGCCACGCCTACCTCCATCCGACCCATATCTGACGACCCGTCAGATTCAGTGCCAGGGTAGTGCTCCGGCCGGAGTCCCGCCAGGGCTCACCGGGGGTGACGTCCGGAACTCAGCTGTTCCCGCTCTCGTCGTACGGGTCCTTCGGCGCGGCCACCGGCTTCGCCTCCATGACCTCGACGAACGGGATCGGGCCGCCGTTGACCGGGTCCTTCGCGCGGCGCGGGGTGTAGGTGCCGGTGACCCGGAGCCAGGTGTCCGGCTGGAGGACCGGAGGGACCTGGCCGGTGAGGGCGACCTTGACCGGCTGGGCGTCGGCGGCGCAGCAGTTGAGGGCCATGCGGGCGAGGTAGGGGGTGCCGTCGCGGTCCAGGGCGAGGAAGCCGGTGAGCTGGACCCGGCGGCCCCGCAGGGTGCGGCCGTGGTCGTAGACGGCGCGGCCGGCGTAGTCGACCACACTGAGGGGCAGGGGGTCGGCGGCGGGGAGCGCCGGGTAGGCGAGGGGTTCCTGGAGGGCCGTACCGGTGCGGGTCGCGCTGTAGGAGCCGAGGGCGGGCGGGGCGACCAGGATCAGGGCGAAGAGGGGGAGGACGAGGAGCCAGGAGACGCGGGGTTCGGGGTGGGTGTGGGCGTGGGCGTGGGCGTGGGCGTGGCCGTCCTGATGGTCGGCCTGCTTCTGACGTCGCGCGCGCTTCCGCTCGTACCAGACCGTCGCCACCGCCGCCGCGATCAGTACCGCGCCGGAGAGCAGCACCAGCGGGCGCAGGCCCTGCTTGACGTACCGCAGGTACAGGTCGGTGGTGGCGGCGTGCAGCAGGGACGCGCCCAGCAGGAACAGGACGGCGGCTTGGGCCTGGCGGTTCACAGGATCACCAGCCCGGTCAGCACCGACACCACCAAGGCCACCGCGAAGGTGGCCGGCGCGAAACGCAGGGCGAAGGCGCGGCCGAAGGTGCCCGCCTGCATCGCGAACAGCTTCAGGTCGATCATCGGGCCCACGACGAGGAAGGTGAGGCGGGCCGTGAGCGAGAACTGCGACAGCGACGCCGCCACGAACGCGTCCGCCTCCGAGCAGATCGACAGCACCACGGCGAGGATCGCGAGGGCGAGGACCGCCAGCACCGGGTTGTCGGCCGCCGCGCGCAGCCAGCTGTCCGGCGCCACCGCCTTGAGCGTCGCCGCCGCCATCGCGCCGACGACCAGGAAGCCGCCCGCGTGCATCACGTCGTGCCGTACCGAACCCCAGAAGGTCTCGCCCTTGCTCTGGCCGTCGTAGGACGTACGGGACGGCGGGCGCAGCCAGTCGGTCCGGCCGAGGCGCAGCCACAGCCAGCCCATCGCGCACGCCACGAGGAGGCTGGCGACCAGGCGGGCGAGGACCATCTCGGGGTTGCCCGGGAACGCGACGGCGGTCGCCGTCAGCACGATCGGGTTGATCGCGGGGGCGGAGAGCAGGAACGCCAGCGCCGCCGCCGGGGTCACCCCCCGCCGGACCAGTGCCCCGGCCACCGGCACCGACGCGCACTCGCAGCCGGGCAGCACCGCGCCGGCCGCTCCGGCGACCGGGACGGCGAGGGCGGGGCGGCGGGGCAGGGCGCGGGCGAAGAAGGACGGCGGCACGAACACCGCGATCGCCGCCGAGAGCAGCACGCCGAGCACCAGGAACGGCAGCGCCTGGACCATCACCGCCACGAAGACCGTCGTCCAGCTCTGCATGACCGGTGCGGAGAGCGCACGGCGGATGGGGCTCTGGAGGAGCACCAGCACGAGCATGAGCATGGTGAGCAGGAGGGCCGAGTTGAGGTGCCGGCCCTCCTCCTGCGGCCCCGCCGGTTCCCCGCGGGCGTCGGTCCGCTGCGGGACGGTCTTGGTGATCGCCACGGGCGAGGTACCTCCGGTGGTGCGGAAGGGCGATGGTTTCCCTCCCCTCCGGTACGGCCGGAGGGGCGCGGGCGTTCAGGTGCTTCAGGGGACGCTTGTGGAACCACCCGTCACCTTGAGGCAGTCTTTCCCCTCGTGGGGAGCGTTCCGAATCAGGGCTTGGGCGGTGACGCCGCCGCGCACATGGTGGTGTGCGGCGACGACGGGCTGGCGCACCGGCTGGCCGCCGAGTTGCGCGGGGTGTACGGCGAACAGGTCACGCTCCTCGTGCCGCCCTCCGAGCGCACGGTACGGCCGCCGGTCGTGGGCCGCGCCCGGGCCGCGTCGGCGGCGCTGCTCGGGGTGGTGACCGCTGCCGTCAACCGCGCGAACGGCCAAGCCGGCGGCGGCGAACCCGCCGGAAGCGTCCGGGTGGTGGAGGCCGCCGAGGCCACCGAGACCGCGCTCGCCGACGCGGGCGTGGAACGGGCCGCCGCGCTCGCCCTCGTCTATGACGACGACGAGACCAACATCCGCGCCGCCCTCACCGCCCGCCGCCTCAACCCCCGCCTCCGGCTCGTCCTGCGCCTGTACAACCGGCGGCTGGGCCAGCACATCGAGGAACTCCTCGACCAGGCGGCCACATTGGCGACGGGCGCGGGAGACGCCGGTGTGGACGCTTCCACGACCGTGCTGTCCGACGCCGACACGGCCGCCCCCGCGCTGGCCGCGACCGCTGTCGTCGGCACCACCAAGGTCGTACAGACGGACGGCCTGCTGCTGCGCGCGGTCGAGCGCCCGCCGCCGCGCCCGGGGCAGACCCCCGCCGCCGGACTGGCCACGCTGGCGTTGCTGTCCGCGACCAGCAACGACCCGGCCGGGGCGGACGGTTCGGAGAGCAGCGGCGAGCAGGGGCCGCTCCTGCTGCCGGACGCGGAGACCGTGCGGGGGGCGAGGGGCCGTGGAACGGTCGTCCTGGAGCAGGTGTCGTACGCGGGAGTCTCGCTGCCGTCCGGACGCGGCGCCGTGCCGTCGTTCGCCTCGCTGTTCTCGCGGCGGTTGAGGTGGTCACTGGCGGGACTGGTGGGGTGTGTGGCGGCGCTGGCCGTGGCGCTGACGATCGTGACCGGCGAACACCCCTTGTACGCCACGTACATGACCCTCCTCGACCTCTTCGCCATCAACGAACCCGCGCTCCACCAGTCCACGGCCCGTCAGGTCCTCCAACTCCTGTCCGGGCTGATCGGCCTGCTGCTGCTCCCGGTGCTGCTGGCGGCGGTACTGGAGGCACTGGGCACCTTCCGTTCGGCGTCCGCGCTGCGCAAACCCCCGCGCGGGCTGGGTGGCCATGTGGTCCTGCTCGGCCTCGGCAAGATCGGCACCCGGGTGCTGACCCGGCTGCGGGAACTGCACATCCCCGTGGTGTGCGTCGAGGCCGACCCCGAGGCACGCGGGATGGCGACGGCGCGGCGGCTGCGGGTGCCGGTGGTGCTCGGGGACGTCACCCAGGAGGGCGTCCTGGAGGCCGCCAAGATCCACCGGGCGCACGCGCTCCTCGCGGTGACCAGCGTCGACACCACGAACCTCGAGGCCGCCCTGTACGCCCGCTCCATCCGCCCCGGCCTGCGCGTGGTGCTGCGCCTGTACGACGACGACTTCGCCACCGCCGTCTACCGCACCCTGCGCGCCGCGCACCCCCACGCCCTGACCCGCAGCCGCAGCGTGACCCATCTGGCCGCGCCCGCGTTCGCCGGGGCGATGATGGGCCGCCAGATCCTGGGGGCGATCCCCGTCGAGCGGCGCGTGCTGCTGTTCGCGGCGGTGGACGTGGCCGGCCATCCGCAACTGGAGGACAAGACCGTCGGCGAGGCGTTCCGGCCCGGCGCCTGGCGGGTCCTGGCCCTGGACCGGACCGGCCGGGACGACCACCGCGACGACCGCCGAGAGGAACCGGCGGCGGAGGATGCCTACGAGAACACCC
Source organism: Streptomyces sp. NPDC006385 (assembly GCF_040612485.1). Classification (NCBI taxonomy): domain Bacteria; kingdom Bacillati; phylum Actinomycetota; class Actinomycetes; order Kitasatosporales; family Streptomycetaceae; genus Streptomyces; species Streptomyces sp. NPDC006385. The sequence goes on along the minus strand of NZ_JBEXQG010000012.1, from coordinate 1,021 downwards.
GAGCGGGCGGCGCGTCGGAGTGGGTGTGGGACCTGCCCGACACGTACGTCCTGCAGAAGGGGGACCGCGTGGTGCTGGCGGCGACACGCAGAGGGCTGGCGGAACTGCTGGGCAGACGGTCACGGGAGCGGGCGGGGACCCAGCCCGGCCGCCTATGAACTCCCGCCGATCCTCACCTCTCCCTCCTCGTCGACGCGTATCGGCACGTCGCTCCACTCGAAGTCGTAGTCACCGTTGCTGCACGACCAACTGAGGCTCTGGCAGTAGTAGCCGGTGTCCCGGCCGGGCTCGGCGGTGAAGATCTCCGGGAGTCTGTCGCACCGCGGATCCTCCGGAGCCGACAGGCTGTCCGGCCCGTTCTTCCCCGCTTCCCAGGCGAACCAGTCATAGACCTCCTGGGCGAGTACCACTCCCTTCAACGGCCGCGCGGTGTACTGGTAGTCGATGGCGTAGGGCCTGCCCAGGCCCTGTGGCAGCGCGTTGGTGATCTCCACCTGCCAAGGCACCTCGACGTCCTCGTAGAGCACCGTGCAGCGCGTGGTGTCCCCCACGTCCAGAACGAGCTCGCCGCCCTCGCACCGGCCCGGCTCGATCCGGCCCAACTCGCCCACCATGTTGAGCGTCTTCTGCTGCAGGTCGTACAACACCTGCGCGGTGGGGCCGGCGTCCCGGTCGGGACGCGGGGGCAGGGCGGCCGTCGCCTCGCGCCCGCCCAGCCCGGGATGCCTCTCGCTGGGCCGGATCTTCACGGGCCGCTTCTCGCCCTCGACCGGGAAGGTCTTCGGCCGGTTCTCCCAGCCGCAGCCGGGCACGTCCTCACCGCAGCCGCTCATCAGCACCGCGGCCGCCGCCACCGCCGGGATCAGGGCACGCCTCACCTTCTGGTCCTCCCCTCGCACCAGTCGTCCGTGCGACGACGCGCAGGCGCGTCCGGGGCGTGGTCTGTAGGGGCGTTACCCGGATCGTTCCCCCTGGAGAGGTCGTCAGGGAAGCCGTACGTGTGGCCGTCGCCGTCGGGAGC
>NZ_JBEXQG010000011.1:0-190330 GCF_040612485.1 Streptomyces sp. NPDC006385 | reverse complement strand
CGCCCGGTTACATTCCGAACCCGGAAGCTAAGCCTTACAGCGCCGATGGTACTGCAGGGGGGACCCTGTGGGAGAGTAGGACACCGCCGAACAATCTTTGGGAAGGACCCCTGGTCACCAGCGTTCAGCTGGGACCAGGGGTCCTTTCGTTTTTACAATGCTTGCGGTACCGAAGACAGGAGCCACCGATGTCCACCAACTCTCCCGACGACCGACCGGAGCGCGACCAGCGACGACGGGACAGTGGTGAGCGCGGCGACCGGGGTGACCGCGGCGGTTACCGCGGGGACCGTGGTGGCTTCCGGCGCGACAACGACCGTGGCGGTTACGGGCGTCGTGACGATCGCCGGGGTGACGACCGGGGCGGCGACCGCGGTGGGTTCCGCCGCGATGACCGTCGGGATGATCGCCGTGACGATCGTCGTGGCGATGATCGTGGTGGCTTCCGGCGTGATGACAACCGTGGCGGTGGCTACGGCCGGCGCGATGATCGGCGTGAAGGCGATCGTGAGCGTGGGCCCCGTCCGTCGTTCCACCGGGATGACCGTTCCGGTGGGCCGCGTCGTGACGACCGCGACCGTGGCTTCCGCCGCGAGGGGGATCGCCCCCCGTTCCGCCGTGACGACCGCCGTGACGACCGTCGTGGTGATGACCGCGGTGGGTTCCGCCGTGACGACCGTCGGGATGACCGCCGTGACGACCGTCGTGGCGATGACCGTGGTGGCTTCCGGCGTGATGACAACCGTGGCGGTGGCTACGGCCGACGCGACGACCGGGGCGGCGACCGCCGTACTGACGAGCGTCGTGATGGTGATCGCGGTGGGTTCCGCCGCGACGACCGGGATCGCGGGTTCCGTGGCGACGACCGCGACCGTGGCTTCCGCCGTGACGATCGTCGTGGTGATGACCGGGGTGGCGATCGCGGTGGGTTCCGCCGTGACGACCGTCGGGATGACCGTCGCGGTGATGACCGCGGTGGGTTCCGCCGCGATGACCGTCGTGGTGATGACCGCGGTGGGTTCCGCCGTGACGACCGTCGGGATGATCGCCGTGACGATCGTCGTGGCGATGACCGTGGTGGCTTCCGGCGTGACGACAGTCGTGGTGGTGCCTACGGTCGGCGCGATGACCGGGGCGGTCGTGGGCCCCGGCGCGATGACCGCGGTGGGCGTCCCGGAGGGTTCCGTGGGCGTGACGACCGGCGTGACGACCGGCGCGGCGGTGGCAGGTTCCGTGACGAGCGGGACCGGGACCGCGAGCCGATCAAGCGGCTGCCGATCCCGGAGGACGTCACGGGTGACGAGATCGACAAGGACGTACGGCAGGAGCTGCAGAGCCTGCCGAAGACGCTCGCGGAAGACGTCGCCAAGAACCTGGTGATGGTCGCGCGGCTCATCGACGAGGACCCCGAGGGTGCCTACGGCTACTCCAAGGTGGCCCTGCGGCTGGCGTCGCGCGTCGCGGCCGTACGAGAGGCGGCCGGGTTCGCGGCGTACGCGAACCAGAAGTACGCGGAGGCGCTCGCCGAGTTCCGGGCCGCTCGGCGGATGACCGGCAACACCGAGCTGTGGCCCGTCATGGCCGACTGCGAGCGTGGGCTCGGGCGGCCGGAGAAGGCGCTGGACATGGCCGGGGCGCCCGAAGTGCACAAGCTGGACAAGGCCGGGCAGGTCGAGATGCGGCTCGTCGCGGCCGGCGCCCGGCGTGACATGGGGCAGTTGGACGCGGCCATCGTGACGCTGCAGAGCCCCGAGCTGGCCTCCAACGCCGTACAGCCGTGGACCGCGCGGCTGCGGTACGCGTATGCCGACGCGCTGCTTGCCGCCGGGCGTGAGGGCGAGGCGCGTGAGTGGTTCGCCAAGGCCGTCGAAGCCGACAAGGACGGCAGCACGGACGCCTCCGACCGGCTCGCCGAGCTGGACGGTGTGGAGTTCGTCGACGCTCTCGACGAGCACGGGGGCGAGGCCGACGCCGAGGCCAGGGGCAGCGGTGACCGTGGCGAGCAGGCTCAGGCCGGTCTCGACGAGGGTGCCGAGGACTGAGCGACGCTTCAGGTGAGGGGCGGGATCCCGGGCAGGGGTCCCGCCCCTTCGGCGTTCACAGGTCCAGTGCGCGCAGCACCAGGCCCGAGGCCGGCTTCGGGCCGAACGACGTCGACTTGCGGGGCATCGTGACGCCCTGGCGGGCGAGGTCACGTACGACGTCCTCGCGGACCGGGTGCATCAGGACGGCCGTGCCTCCGTCGCGTTCGGCCTTGGTGACGGTGGCCGCGGTGTCGTGGATGTACGCGACGCGTGCCGGGTCGTCCTCGGGGATGTGCCAGATGTGGGCGAGGAGTGCGGCGTGCAGGACCGTCGCGTCCAGGGTGCGCCAGGCGCTGGGGCGGTCGGCGGGGACCGTACGGGCGAGGAGGGCGGGGTCCGGGCGGTCGACCAGGTGGAAGGCGCCGTCGCCGGCGAGGAGGTAGGCGTTGCCCGCGCGGGCCGCGTCGGCCAGCGCTTCCAGGGCCTTGGCCAGGGGGAGTTCGAGGCGGCGTACGCGGAACAGGCCGTCGAGGGCGGCCAGGGCGTCCTGCACCGGCAGGCCGTGCAGGAGGCGGTGGATCGCGCGGACGCGGAGGGGGTAGCGGGCCGTGTCGACCAGGAGGACCAGGCCGTGGTCCCAAGGGCTGGGCGAGGGGTGCTCCGCGCGTAGACGGCGGTATGTGGCCCAGCGGTGGTGGCCGTCGGCGATCAGGGCCTGGCGGCGGGTCAGGTCCGACTGGACGAGGGCCAGGTCGGTGGGGTCGGTGATCGACCACAGGCGGTGGCTGAAGCCGTCCTCGGTGGTCGTCGACAGCAGCGGCGGGCCCTCGGCGGTGCGCTCGATGACGGCGGTCGTGTCGGTCGTCGTGGCGTCGCCGCGGTAGGTCAGGAGCAGTGGTTCGAGGTTCGCGGACGTGGCGCGCATCAGGGCGGCTCGGTCGGCGACCACGTGGGGCATGACGTCCTCGTGCGGCAGGACCAGGCCCTCCGACGGTTCCGTGACGCGCAGGGCGCCGATGACGCCACGTTGCAGCATGCCGTCGCCGTCGTGCTGTTCGTAGACGTAGAGGCAGGGCTCGGGGTCGGCCGTCAGGACGCCTTCGGACAGCCAGCGGCGCAGGGTGGTCGCCGCCTGTTCGTTGCGGGTGCTGGGGGTGTCCGCCTGGGGCAGGATCAGGCGGACGATGTTGTGCGGGTCCGCGTCCTGGAGGTGGTGCAGGCCGTCGGGGCGGACGACGACGTCGTACGGGGGGGATGTGACGGCGGCCAGGCTGCCGACCCGGTCGGGGTCGTAGCGAAGCCCTCGGAACGGGGTGAGTTCGAGGCCTCGGCGCGCCGTTGCTTCCGGGTGACCTGCTGTGTTCATCCCGGCATCGTACGGGTGTCAGTGGCATGGGGGATGATCGGGGAAAGCCGTCGAACGAGGAGCGATGCGGAATGAGCCAGAGCGTCAGGACGAGGCCCGAGGGCAGTGGCCGGGCCCTCAACGAGGCGTACGACACGGCGCTGCTCGACCTCGACGGTGTGGTGTACGCGGGCGGCAGCGCGATCGCGCATGCCGTCGAGTCGCTCGCCTCCGCCCGTGCGGGCGGGATGCATCTCGCGTACGTCACGAACAACGCCCTGCGGACTCCGGACGTCGTGGCCACGCATCTGACGGAGCTGGGGATACCCACGGGGGCGGACGACGTCATCACCTCGGCCCAGGCGGTGGCGCGGCTGATCAGTGAGCAGGTGCCGACCGGGGCGCGGGTGCTGGTGATCGGCGGGGAAGGGCTGCGGGTGGCGCTGCGGGAGCGCGGGCTGGAGCCGGTGGAGTCGGCGGACGACGATCCGGTGGCGGTCGTGCAGGGGTACGGCGGGCCCGAGTTGCCGTGGGGGAGGTTCGCGGAGGCTTCCTACGCCGTCGCCCGTGGGGTGCCCTGGTTCGCGTCCAACACCGACCTGACGATTCCCAGCGGGCGCGGGATCGCGCCGGGCAACGGTGCGGCGGTGGAGGTCGTACGGATAGCGACCGGGGCCGAGCCGCAGGTGGCGGGCAAGCCGTTGCCTCCCATGCACCGGGAGACGATCCTGCGGACCGGTGCGCGGCGGCCGCTGGTGGTCGGGGACCGGCTGGACACGGACATCGAGGGGGCGATCAACGGGGGTGTCGACTCGCTGCTGGTGCTGACCGGCGTGACCGACGGGGCTCAACTGCTCGCCGCGCCGCCGCGGCACCGGCCGACGTATGTCGACGCCGATCTGCGCGGGTTGCTCACCGGGCAGCCGGAGGTCGTCGCGGACGGGGAGGGGTTCCGGTGCGGTGGCTGGACGGCGAGGGCCGGTGCCGAGCGGCTTGAACTGGACGGCGAGGGCGGGACCTTGGACGGCCTGCGGGTGTTGTGCGCGGCGGCCTGGACGGCGGCCGGTGAGGGGGTGTGCGAGCTGGAGACCGGGAAGGCGCTGGCGCGGCTGGGGCTGTGAGGCGTCGTACGAACCCCGAGGCGGGCGGGCAGCCAGCAGGATCGTGACCGCATGGGAGGGTAGGCTAACCTAACTACGTGTTGGTCGACAGTCCTCCCGAACAGCGCGCGGACTCCGTGTCCGCGCCCCCAACCCGACAGGCGATACGTGCCGTTGGGCTGCTCGTCTCCGTCCTGATCCTGGTGGCCGTCGCGTTGGCGAGCATCGCGATCGGCGCGAAACAGCTGTCCATGGGGGAGGTCTGGCACGGTCTGTTCCAGGCTTCGGGGACCTACGGCGACGTCGTGGTCGACGACCGTATCTCGCGCACCGTGCTCGGGCTGCTCGCCGGTGCCGCGCTCGGTCTCGCCGGGGCCGTGCTGCAGGCCCTCACCCGCAATCCGCTCGCCGACCCCGGTCTGCTCGGCATCAACGCGGGCGCGTCCGCCGCGGTCGTCACCGCCATCACGTTCCTCGGCGTCACCAGTCTGAGCGGCTATGTCTGGTTCGCCTTCCTCGGCGCGGCCGTGGTCGGGGCCATGGTGTGGTTCCTGGGCGGCAGCCGGGGCGCGACGCCCGTACGGCTCGCGCTCGCCGGTACGGCCATCAGTGCCGCGCTCTACGGCTATCTCCAAGCCGTGATGATCATGGACGACGCGGCGCTCAACAAGATGCGCTTCTGGACGGTCGGTTCACTGACCTCGGCGACCGGCTCCACCATCAAGCAGGTGCTGCCGTTCCTCGTCGTCGGCATGCTGCTCGCGCTCGCCCTCGCCCGGCCGCTGAACGCCATGGAGATGGGCGACGACACCGCCCGGGCCCTCGGCGCCAACCTGAACCGCACCCGGGTGCTGTCGATGCTCGCGGCGACCGTGCTGTGCGGGGCCGCTACCGCCGCCTGCGGGCCGATCGTGTTCGTCGGTCTGATGGTGCCGCACGTGGTGCGGTCCTTCACCGGTCCCGACCTGCGCTGGATCCTGCCGTACGCGGCCGTCCTGTCGCCGGTGCTGCTGCTCGGCGCCGATGTCCTCGGCCGGATCGTGGCCCGGCCATCCGAGCTCCAGGTCGGCATCGTCACCGCGATCCTCGGCGGGCCGGTCTTCATCTTTCTCGTACGACGGCGGAGGACGGCCCAGCTGTGAGGACCGCACGAAAGAGCGATGCGAGGACCGACGTGAGCAGCGAAGTGAAGGGCGAGGCCAGGACCGCGGTGAAGGGCGAGGCCAGGCCCGCGGTGAAGACCGGCCGTGCCAACCGTGCCGTGCGGACGCCGGGAGGGCTGTCGATCCGGCTGGACGTCCGGGCGCTGACCGTCGTGGTGCTCCTGCTCGTCGCCGCACTCACCGCGAGCGTCGTGCTGATCGGCACCGGCGACTTCCCGATCGCGGCGGGCGACGTACTCAGGACGCTGGTCGGCGACGGCAACGCGGGGCAGGAGTTCATCGTCAACGAACTGCGGCTGCCGCGCGTCCTGGTGGGGCTGCTGGTCGGTGCCTCACTCGGGCTCGGCGGCGCGCTGTTCCAGGCGCTGTCCCGCAATCCGCTGGGCAGCCCGGACATCCTCGGCCTCGGGCAGGGAGCCACGGCCGGGGCGCTCGTGGTGATCGTGCTGTTCTCCGGGAACGCCGGCCAGGTCACCGTCGGCGCGCTCGTGGGAGGACTCGGGACCGGGCTCGCCATCTATCTGCTCGCCTGGAAGCGGGGCGTGCACGGTTATCGACTGGTCCTGGTCGGTATCGGCATGTCCGCGATCATGACGGCGGTCAACGGTTATCTGCTGACCAAGGCCGATCTGGTCGACGCGGCCCGCGCGGTCGTGTGGATGACCGGTTCCCTCAGCGGCCGGGACTGGGACCAGGTCTGGCCGCTGCTCGCGATGTGCGCCGTCCTCGCACCGCTCGTCCTCGCCAACGCGCGCGGGCTGCGGATGATGGAGATGGGCGACGACGTCTCGTACGCCCTCGGCGTGCGTGTCGAACGCGTACGGCTGCTGTTGATGCTGTCCGCCGTGCTGCTCACCGCGGCCGCCACCGCCGCCGCCGGCCCCGTCAGCTTCGTGGCGCTCACCGCCCCGCAGCTCGCCCGGCGCCTGACCCGCTCGCCGGGTCCCAACCTGCTGCCCTCCCTGTGCATGGGCGCCGCCCTCCTCGTCACCGCCGACTGGATCTCCCAGCGGGTCTTCGGGGCCGACCAGCTGCCCGTGGGCGTGGTCACGGGTGTGCTCGGCGGTGTGTACCTGCTGTGGCTGCTGGTCACCGAGCGCAAGGCGGGCCGGATATGAGCATTCCCGGCAGCATCAGCAGCGGGCCGAAGAACGGGCTGAACAACCGAAGGAGCACTGTGAACCGCCTGTCCGCCGACAATGTCACCCTCGCCTACGACCAGCGGGTCATCGCCGAGCAGTTGTCGGTGGAGATACCCGACAACTCCTTCACGGTGATCGTCGGCCCGAACGCGTGCGGCAAGTCCACGCTGCTGCGGGCGCTGTCACGGATGCTCAAGCCCAGCCAGGGCCGGGTCCTGCTGGACGGGCAGGCCATCCAGTCGATGCCGGCGAAGAAGGTCGCGCGCACGCTGGGGCTGCTGCCGCAGTCGTCGATCGCGCCCGACGGGATCACCGTCGCCGACCTGGTGGGCCGTGGCCGCTACCCGCACCAGGGGATCCTGCGCCAGTGGTCGACCGAGGACGAGCGGGTCGTCCAGGAGTCGATGGAGCAGACCGGGGTCGCCGAGCTCGCGGATCGCTATGTCGACGAACTGTCCGGCGGTCAGCGGCAGCGCGTGTGGATCGCGATGGCGCTCGCCCAGCAGACGCCGCTGCTGCTGCTCGACGAGCCGACGACCTATCTCGACATCCAGCACCAGATCGATGTCCTCGACCTGTGCGCCGAGCTGCACGAGGAGCAGGGGCGGACGCTCGTCGCCGTGCTGCACGACCTCAACCACGCCGCCCGGTACGCCACACACCTGATCGCCCTGCGCGGTGGGGAGATCATCGCCGAGGGCGCCCCGAACGACATCGTCACGGCCGAGCTGGTCGAGGACGTCTTCGGGCTGCGGTGCCAGGTGATCGACGACCCCGAGACGGGGACGCCGCTCGTGGTCCCGGCGGCGCGGCTGGCGCGGGCCGGGGGCAAGGCCGGCGTCGAGAAGGTCGCGGCTACAAAAGCTTCCTGAGGAGCATCAGGTCGCGCAGGCCCGCGTGCAGCTTCACCCGGCCCGAACCCCAGGCCTTGGCGAAGTGCAGCTCGCCGTCGACCAAGGCGACCAGGTCGTCGCCGGCCATGGCGAGTCTGATCTCGGCCTTCTCGCGGGGCGGGCCCTGGAGGGTGTCGTGGACATGGATCCGGCGGTCCGCCATGCGTCCGACGAACGTGACGTCTAGGTCGGTGATGTGGCAGCTCACCGAGCGGTCCAGGGCCGCGGCCGCGCGGACGTCCCCTTCGGCGCGCTGCATGTTCTCCGAGAGCTTTTCGAGTGCGGCGCGGCACTCCTCAATCGTGGCCATCGCGATCGACGGTACCCCAGCGGTTCGGGGTAGCGTCTGGGCATGAGCGACACAGTTCCGCAGGCGGGGATCCCGCCGCAGCCGCGGACCCCGGAGGACGGGGCCGCAGCGGAGGCCGGGCTCGCTGCCGAACCCGAGCCCCCGGTCGAACCCGAGCCCCCGGTCGAACCCGAGCCCCCGGTCGAGCCCGAGCCCGCGGTCGAGCCCGACCACGGCCCCGCCGCCCCCGCTCCGTTGAACCTCCCCCGCACCCCCACCGGCAACGCCGACGTCGACGCCCAGCTGGAGCGGCTGAGCGATGCCGACCACCTGGCCACCGACGGGCACCTGGAGGTGTACGAGGATGTACACCGGGGGCTGCGCGACGCGCTCACCGCGCTCGACGCCCGCCCGGGACCTCCGGCGCCCCCGTCGACGTATGGGACTAGGAGCTGAACCGAACGTGGCAGGAGTCGCACGCCGCCGTCTCGACGCGGAGCTGGTCCGCCGCAAGCTCGCGCGCTCGCGTGAGCACGCCAGCCAGCTGATCGCCGCCGGGCGGGTCACCGTCGGCAAGACCGTCGCGACCAAGCCGGCCACGCAGGTGGAGACCGCGGCGGCGATCGTCGTCGCAGCCGACGACAACGATCCCGAGTACGTGTCGCGGGGCGGGCACAAGCTCGCGGGCGCGCTGGAGGTCTTCGTGCCCCAGGGGCTCGCGGTGGAAGGGCGGCGGGCACTGGACGCCGGTGCCTCCACCGGGGGCTTCACCGACGTCCTGCTGCGGTCGGGGGCCGCGCATGTCGTCGCCGTCGACGTCGGATACGGACAACTCGCCTGGACTCTTCAGAGCGATGAACGCGTCACCGTCAAGGACCGTACGAACGTACGCGAGTTGACGCTCGAAGCGATCGATGGGGAGCCTGTGGATCTTGTCGTGGGGGATCTGTCCTTCATCCCGCTCGGCCTGGTGCTGCCCGCCCTGGTGCGGTGCGTGAAGCCGGACGCCGATCTGGTGATGATGGTCAAGCCACAGTTCGAGGTGGGGAAGGAACGGCTGGGGAGCGGCGGGGTGGTCCGCAGCCCTCAGCTACGGGCCGAGGCCGTGCGCGGCGTGGCCGAGAAGGCGTGGGAACTCGGGCTCGGGGTGAAGGGGGTCACGGCCAGTCCGTTGCCCGGTCCCTCCGGGAATGTCGAGTACTTTCTGTGGCTGCGTACCGGGGCGCCCGCCCTGGACCCGGCCGACGTTGACCGTGCAGTGGCGGAGGGGCCGCGTTGACACAGGACCGAGCTCGTACTGTTTTCCTGCTCGCCCACACCGGGCGGCCCGCGGCCATTCGCAGCGCCGAGCTGGTGGTCAAGGGACTGCTGCGGTCGGGGATCGGCGTGCGCGTGCTGGAGGCGGAGGCGCAGGACCTGCCGCTGCCGGACGAGGTGGAACTCGTCAAGGAGGCGACTGCGCAGTGCCTCGACGGGTGCGAGCTGCTCATCGTGCTGGGCGGTGACGGGACGCTGCTGCGGGGCGCCGAGTTCGCGCGGGCGTCCGGGGTGCCGATGCTGGGGGTCAACCTCGGGCGGGTCGGGTTCCTGGCGGAGGCCGAACGGGACGACCTCGACAAGGTGGTCGACCGGGTGGTGACCAAGGCGTACGAGGTCGAGGAGCGGATGACCGTCGACGTCGTCGTGCATCGCAACGGCGACATCGTGCACACCGACTGGGCGCTGAACGAGGCGGCCGTGCAGAAGGCCGGGGCGGAGAAGCTGCTTGAGGTCGTGCTGGAGATCGACGGGCGGCCGGTGACGGGGTTCGGGTGCGACGGGATCGTCCTGTCGACTCCGACCGGGTCCACGGCCTATGCCTTCTCCGCGGGTGGGCCTGTGGTGTGGCCCGAGGTGGAGGCGTTGCTGATGGTGCCGATCAGCGCGCACGCGTTGTTCGCGAAGCCGTTGGTGACGTCGCCGGATTCGGTGCTCGCGGTGGAGGTTCTGCCGCACATCCCGCCGGGTGTGCTGTGGTGTGACGGGCGGCGGACGGTGGAGTTGCCGCCGGGGGCGCGGGTCGAGGTACGGCGGGGGGCGGTGCCGGTGCGGCTGGCTCGGCTGCATCACGCTTCGTTCACCGACCGGTTGGTGGCGAAGTTCGCGCTGCCGGTCTCCGGGTGGCGAGGGGCGCCGCACTGAGCCGGGCCACTCCCCTGGGTGACATGTGCGGGCCGATGCACATTCGTCACCTGCACCTTCACACGAGAGGGCCGGGGGCCGTCGCACTCCCCGCCCCCGACCTCGTAAGGTCGTGTCCGTGTTGGAGGAGATGCGGATACGGTCGCTCGGAGTCATCGACGACGCGGTGGTCGAGCTGTCGCCCGGATTCACCGCCGTCACGGGTGAGACGGGTGCGGGCAAGACCATGGTGGTCACCAGCCTGGGGTTGCTCCTCGGTGGGCGGGCCGACCCGGCGCTCGTGCGGATCGGGGCGAAGAACGCGGTCGTGGAGGGGCGGATCACCGTCGCCGCGGACGCGTCGGCCGTCGTGCGCGCCGAGGAGGCGGGGGCCGAGCTCGACGACGGGGCGTTGCTGATCAGCCGGACCGTTTCCGCCGAGGGGCGGTCGCGGGCGCATCTCGGCGGGCGCAGCGTGCCGGTGGGACTGCTCGCCGAACTCGCCGACGACCTGGTGGCCGTGCACGGGCAGACCGACCAGCAGGGGCTGCTGAAGCTGTCCCGGCAGCGGCAGGCGCTCGACCGGTACGCGGGGGACTGCGTCGCCGTGCCGCTCGCCAAGTACACCGAGGCGTACCGGCGGCTGCGGGCCGTCTCCACCGAACTCGACGAGATCGTCACACGCGCGCGTGAGCGGGCCCAGGAAGCCGACATGCTGCGCTTCGGGCTCGAGGAGATCGCCGGTGTCGAGCCGCGGGCCGGTGAGGACGTGGAGCTCGCGGAGGAGGCGGAGCGGCTCGGGCACGCGGAGGCGCTGTCGTCGGCCGCCACGGCCGCCCACGCCGCGCTCGCCGGCAACCCGGAGGACCCCGAGGGCATCGACGCGGCCACGCTCGTCGCGGGCGCGCGGCGGGCCCTGGACGCCGTGCGGTCGCACGACCCGGCGCTGGCCGCCCTGGCCGACCGGATCGGCGAGATCGGGATCCTGCTGGGTGACGTCGCCGGGGAGCTGGCGGGGTACGCCGACGACCTGGACGCCGATCCCCTGCGGCTCGCGGCCGTCGAGGAACGGCGGGCCGCGCTGAACGCGCTCACGCGGAAGTACGGCGAGAACGTCGCCGCCGTGCTCGCCTGGGCCGAGGAGAGCAGCGCACGGCTGACCGAGCTGGACAGCGACGACGACCGGATCGAGGAGCTGACCGCCGAGCGGGACGCGCTGCGGGGCGAGCTGGGCGGGCTGGCGCAGGCGCTGACCGACGCGCGGACCGAGGCCGCCGAGCGGTTCGCCGCCGCCGTGACGGCGGAGCTGGCCTCGCTCGCCATGCCGCACGCGCGCGTGTCCTTCGACATCCGGCAGACCGAGGACCCGGAGGGCGTCGAGGTCGGTGGGCGCACGGTCGCCTACGGACCGTCGGGCGCGGACGAGGTGGAGCTGCTGCTCGCTCCGCATCCGGGAGCGCCGCCGCGGCCGATCGCCAAGGGCGCCTCCGGCGGTGAGCTCTCGCGCGTGATGCTCGCCGTCGAGGTCGTGTTCGCTGGCACCGATCCCGTGCCGACGTACCTCTTCGACGAGGTCGACGCCGGCGTGGGTGGCAAGGCGGCCGTGGAGATCGGGCGGCGGCTGGCCCGGCTGGCCAAGAGCGCGCAGGTGGTGGTCGTGACCCACCTGCCGCAGGTCGCCGCCTTCGCCGACCGCCAGTTGCTCGTCGAGAAGACCGACGACGGGTCGGTCACCCGGTCCGGTGTGAAGGTCCTGGAGGGCGAGGAACGGGTCCGGGAGCTGTCCCGGATGCTCGCGGGCCAGGAGGACTCCGAGACGGCTCGGGCGCACGCGGAGGAGTTGCTGGCGACGGCTCGGGCGGACGTGTAGCGAGGCGACCGGCCGAACCACCCCGGAGTGACCGGCCGTGCGCCACAACGGCGGACGGCCGGCTCAGCCGTCCGTCCAGCCGTAGAGCGCCTTCAGCTCGTGTTTCACGGCGGCGAAGAACGGCGGGGACTCCCGCTCGCCTCACCCCGATGCGGACGCCGTGTTCGCGGAGCCGGTCCTTGACCTTCTCCGGTGCGTATCAGCGGGGTGCTGACCTCGGCGAGGTACGTGCCCAGGCAGCCCATGGCGAAGTAACTCCTTCATGTCGTGGTAGATCGCGACTGCCTTGCGGCGCGTGGGTTTCCGAGTCCGCTGACGCGGTCTTTTCGCCATGTGTCCCCCCTGGACGGCCCTGACGGTATGAGGACGCATCGTGGCAGACGGCACTGACAACGACTCATAGAGTGAGCGCATGAGCGATCGAGCGGTGGCCTTCGCCGTGGCCACGGGAGTGACGCACGTGGGGACGGCCGTCCTGCGCAGGATGGCTCCTGGCGGTTGGGACCGCTGGCGGCGGAAGAACTACGCCGGGCGGACCGTGGAGTTGTACGCCGGTGCCGCCTGCGCCCTGGCGACCGCGGTCGGCGCCGGACGGATACGGCCGGCCGCCGGAGTCGCCGTGGCCGTCGCCGGAGCGTGTGGGGCGTACGACGACGTCGCCGGGGCCGGTGACCCTCGGCGGGGGTTCCGGGCGCACCTGTCCGCTCTGCGGGACGGCGAAGTCACCAGCGGTGCGGTCAAGTTGTTCGGGATCTCCGCGGCGGGACTCGTCGCCGGCGCGTTCCTGAAGGAGCGGCCCGTGGACAAGCTGCTCGCGGGCGCGGTGATCGCCGGTGCCGCGCACTTCGTCAACCTCGTGGACGTACGCCCGGGCCGGGCCGCCGCCGCGGTACTCGCGCTCGGGGCGCCGGGGTTGCTCCGCGCGGGGCCCGGCGCCGGGATCGCGGCCACCGCCATGGGCGCTGCGGCGGCCGTACTGCCCGACGACCTCGGGGAGCGGGCGATGATCGGCGACACCGGCGCCCATGCGCTGGGCGCGGCCCTGGGCGCCGCTGTCGTCGCCGGGAGCGGCCGGGCGGGGTTGGTCGCGCACGCCGCCGCCCTCGTGGCCGCCGCGGTGTACGGCGACCGGGTGAGCGAGGCGGCGCGGACGCTGGGCGGGCGGTGAGGCGAGGGGAGGGCCGAGGGGGAGGCCGGACGGCTGGTGGGTTGAGTCCGCCCACGGTGAGCCGGCGTGGCTCCCCCCCTTGCGGTGTTCGAACGGAACCCGGCAGCCTTCACCCACGTGGGTGACTCCCCGTGCCGTATCGCCCGCCTCCGCCCGCCCCTGCCCTCTCACCGTTCCCGGAACGCCCGCGGCTCCTGGCATCCTTGGCGTAAACACGTCGTACGCGTAGGGATCCTCGCGGTACACCCCCTCCGCCCGATCCTTCTGTACGTTCTTCGTGACCGCCCGACCCGAACCAGGAGCCCCGGCCACGTGACCCCCGTGAGCAGCCACTCACCGCACGGCCAGTCCTCGCTGCGCACTGTGCAGGTGCTGGGCGGCGGCAACGCCGGCAGTAGCGCGCATGTGCGATCGCTGGCCTCGGGACTGGTCGCGCGGGGGGTGCGGGTCACGGTGTGCGCCCCTGTCGAGGCCGATCACCTCTACGACTTCACGGGCGCCGGCGCCGAACACGTGAACGTGCCACGCAGCAGCGATCCGGCCTCCGTGGCCGCGCTGCGGGCCGCGTGCGCGGACGCCGACCTGGTGCACGCGCACGGGCTGCACGCCTCCTTCCGCACCGTGCTCGCGCTCAGCGGGCGGCGTACCCCGCTCGTCGTCACCTGGCACGACAGGGCGCACGCCGAGGGCGCCCGCGCCCATCTCGTACGGCTGTTGGAGCGGCGGGTCGTCAAGGCCGCCTCCGTCGTGCTCGGGACCACCTCGGCGCTCGTGGACCGGGCCCGCCGGACCGGTGCCCGGGACGCGCGACTCGCCGCCGTGGCGCTGCCCGGCCGCCGGCGTGTCGTCGAGCAGGACGACCCCGACCGGCTGCGCCCCAAGGTCCGCGCCGAACTCGGCGCCACCGGACGCCCGGTGCTGATCGCCGTCGGCTCGCTGGAGCGGCATCGCGGGTACGACGTGCTGCTGGATGCCTCGCGCGCGTGGCTGCGGCTCGATCCCGTGCCGTTGGTCGTGATCGCGGGGGAAGGGGAACTGCGGGCGCCTTTGCAGCGCCGGATCGAGGACGAGGGGTTGCCCGTGCGGCTCATCGGGCGGCGCGAGGACGTCTCCGAACTGCTCGCCGCCGCCGACATCGCGCTCCTGCCGAGCAGTTGGGAGTCGCGGTCGGTGCTGGCCCAGGAGGCCCTGCACGCGCGCGTGCCGCTCGTCACCACCGACGTCGGCGGCATGCCGGAACTCGTCGGCGACGCGGCCGAACTCGTCCCGTACGCAGACGCGGAGGCGCTCGCCGAGGCCGTCGTACGGCTGCTCGGCGATCCCGAGCGGCAGGAACTGCTCAAGGAGCGGGGCGTGCGGCAGGCGGCCACCTGGCCGACCGAGGACGAGACGGTCGCCCAAGTCCTCAGCGTCTACGATGAGTTGACCCAGCCGCAGCCCATGATCTAGGGCGCCGTGGACCGGCTGCCGCCGGCTACGGCACGTGCCGCCGCGCCCGCAGTGCCAGGCTCAACGCCAGCACCGTCTGCGGGTCGTCGAGATCCGTGCCGAGCAACTCGCCGATACGGGCGAGGCGGTTGTAGAGCGTCTGCCGGTTCAGGTGCAGCTCGCGGGCCGTCTCCGCCTTGCGGCCCGCGTGCGCCAGGTACGTCTCCAGGGTGGGCAGCAGGGGCGGTCTGGAGCGGTCGTCGTGGTCGCGGAGCGGGCCGATCGCGCGGTCCACGAAGGCGGCGAGGTCCGGGTGGTCGCGCAACCGCCACAGCAACAGGTCGATGTCCAGGCGCCGGGCGTCGTACCAGGGCCGGTCCGACAGGCCCTGTGCCGCAGTCGCCGTCTCCGCCGCGTGCCTGAGGCCCGCCGAGGCCGCCGCCCAGCCCCCGGCCACGCCGACGACCACGACCGGCGGCTGCGCCCCGGGCCGCTGGACCCCGGCCCGCTCCACGCCCGCCCGCAGCGCCGCCGCGACCCGGTCCGCGACCGCCGACCGCTCCGACTCCGCGCGCAGGCCCAGCAGCACCAGGACACGGCCCTCCACCGGACGTACGCCCAGCAGCACCGGAACCCCGACCGAGGCCAGCTCCTCGGCGACCGCGCGCGCCAGCACCGCCCAGCCCCCGCCCGGCGACAGCACGTCCCCGAGCCGCATCACCACCGGCAGCAGCGGACTGTCGCCCGGCTTGAAGCCCAACACGCGCGCCTGCGCCGGGGCGTCCTCGGCGGTGACGCGGCCCTCGGCGAGGTCGGTCAGGAAGTCGCCGCGACCGCGTGCCGCCAGCTCCTCCTCCTGCCGTGCCTGCATCAGCACCACGGCCAGGATGCTCGCGGCCCGCTCGGCGGCCATCCGGTGGACGGGCGCGAGAGGACCCCGGACGGGGAGGAGGACGAGCCGCGCCCGCACCGAGCCCGCGCCCGGACCGCCGCCCGGAACATCCACCAGGACCGCCCCGGCCGGCGGCGGCGCGTCCTTGTGCGGCCCCCGCAGCCCCTCCCACACCTGCAACGGGTCAGCGCCCTCGGGCCCCGCCCCGGCGGCGTACAACAACAGGCCGTCCGTCGTCTCCAGGAAGACCGGGTTAGCGCTGAAGTCCGCCAGGATGCCGAGCACTTGGGGCACCCCACCGCCGCCGAGCAGCGCCTGCGTGCACCGGCGGTGCACCTCCTCCGCCCGTTGCAGCAGCGCGTAGTGGCCGTTGACGATCTCGGTGTGGATCTCCTCGGTGACCGTCACGAAAGGCACCTCGCGGTGCAGCTGGACCAACGGCAGACCTGCCGTACGGGCGGTGTCCACCAGCGCCGCGGGCAGGCGTGTGAAGCGCGGGCCGAGCTCGACGACGAGGGCCGCGATGCCGCGCTCGGCCAGCGTGCGCACGAACGCCCGCTGGTCGGCCGGGCGGGTGCCGAGGCCGTAGCCCGTGGTCAGCAGCAGCTCGCCGCCCTTCAGCAGGGAGGCGATGTGCGGCACCTCGCCCGCGTGCACCCAGCGCACGGTCCGCCCCAGCCGGTCGGCGCCCGCGAGGATCTCGGGGAGCCCGCTGCGCAGGCCGGGGAGCTCCAGCGCCCGCCGCACGGTGATCCCGGCGCCGTGGGTGCCCAATCCGCTGTCCATACCGCCCGTGCCGCCCGTACCGCTGTCCATGAGGCGGACGCTACCCGCGAGCATGCTTCCACCACATCTCCGGGCCGTCTGCGGGCCGTCTGCGGACTGCGGATCGCCGGCCGGGAGAACGAGACCGCGGTTACCGCGTGCTCGGCGGGGTAGCGGCGCCGACATGGACTTCAGCGTGGTCGCCGTGGCACGGGAGGACGACCGTCCGGTCGAGGAGCCGCTGCGAGTGGCAGCGGTCGCCGATCGGCTCGGGTACCGCGAGGTGTGGGCGGGGGAGGGGCCGACCTGGGACTCCTTCGTCCTCGCCACGGCGATCGGGCGGGCCACCGAGCGGGTCGCGCTGACGGCCGGTCCGGTGGCGGTGTCGGTGCGCGAGCCGTTCGGTATCGCGCGGGGTGCCGCCTCGGTCGCCGCCGTCACCGGGCGGCCGGTCGGGGTGGCGCTGGGGACGTCCAGCAAGCGGGTCGTCGAGGGCGTGCACGGCGTGCCGCGCGTGCGGCCCGCGGCGACGATGGAGGCCTCGGCGGCGGCCGTACGCGGCCTTCTGCACGGCGAGCCGGGGGAGCCGGTCGTGCCGGGCAGCGCCTTCCCGCGTCGCCTCCAGCCGCCCGGTGGCCCGCTCACGGTGGCCGCGTTCGGCGACCGCGCGATCGCCACGGCCGCCGCGCACGCCGACCGGATGCTGCTCGACCTCGTCTCGCCGGACCAGGTCCGCACGCTGCGGGCGAAGCTCGCGGCCGCCGCCGAGCGCGCGGGCCGTACGTCGCCGCCCACCCTGGCGGCGTGGCTGCCCGCCGCCGTCGATCCGGACCCGGAGTCCCTCGCGCAGGTCCTGCGGAGCATCGCCGGGTATCTGACCGTGCCGGGCTACAGCGACATGTTCGAGGCGGCCGGCTTCGGTCGGGCCGTCGAGCTGGCCCGTGCCGGCGCCGACTCCGGCACGCTGGTGCGCGCGCTGCCCGCTTCGGCGGCGGCCGTGGTCGGCCTGGTGGGCGACGACGACGCCGTACGCGCGCGTGTCGAGGAGTACGCCGAGGCCGGACTCGACGAGATCGCCCTCGTCCCGGCGACGGCGGGCGATCCGGGCGGGGAGCGGACGCTGACGGCATTCGGGCAGGCCGGGTGACGCCGCTCAGGCCGGCCGGATGTTGTGGTTGAACCGGAAGACGTTGTCCGGGTCGTAGCGCCGCTTCAGATCCGCCAGCCGCCGGGTGTTCCCGGCGCCCAGACCGGCCACCACGCGCTCCGCGCCCTCGTCGCCGATGAAGTTCAGATAGACCGCGCCGGTGCTCCACGGCCGCACGTCGGCGCGAACGTCACGGACCCACCGCACGCACCGCTCGTCGTCCGCCGGGTCCTGCCACATGCCGTACGGGTGCACCGCCCAGGGCGCGTCCCGGTAGGGCACCGGGTACTCGTGCGGGCCGGCGGCGATCGCGCCGCCCTGCGGGAGGAGGGCGTGCTGGGTGCCGGTCGGCACGGGCATGGACCGCCCGGCGGCGCAGTAGACGTCGACGAAGTCGTCCGGCGCGCCCGTCAGATACTCCGCCGACCAGTAGTGCCGCATCCCGGGCGGATCGTCGATCATGCACTGCACGTCGGCGTACGGCATCGCGCCGACGATCTCCGCCTCGTGCGACAGCGCCAGCAGCGGCTCGGCGTACTTGCGCATGTCCCGCTCGGCACCGGCGTACGTCAGGAGCACACCGCACACCAGAGCGCCGACCAGGGACGGCGGTACGAAGTCCTCGGGCGGGCCGGTGAAGTGCAGGACGCCGCCGCCCACCTCGTCGGGGCCGGACTCGATCACGTCGCGGAAGGTGCGGACGGCCTCCGGGGCGGACTCCGGCCGGTACAGCAGCATGGCGATGGCGAAGTCGGGCAGCTCGTGCAGCTTCAGCGTGAGCGCGGTGGCGATGCCGAAGTTGCCGCCGCCCCCGTGCAGCGCCCAGAACAGGTCCGGGTTGTCGTCCGCGTTCGCGTGGATCCGGCTGCCGTCGGCGGTGACCAGCTCCACGCCGAGCAGATTGTCCACGGCGAGCCCGCAGCAGCGGTCCAGCCAGCCGGTGCCGCCGCCGAGGACGAAGCCGCCGACGCCGGTGGTCGAGGCCCGGCCGCCGGTCGTGGCCAGGCCGTACGACTGGGTGGCGCGGTCCAGGTCGCTCATCGTGGCGCCGCCCGCGACCCGTACCGCCTCGGCCGCGGGGTCGACCGTGACCGCGCGCATGTGACGCAGGTCGACGACCAGGCCGTTGTCGTTGAGCGCCATGCCCGCGACGCTGTGCCCGCCGCCGCGCACCGCGATGTCGAGGTCCAGCTCCCGGCCGAACCGCACGGCGCGCACGACATCGGCCTCGTCCACGCACTGCGCGATCACCGCGGGCCGCCGGTCGATCATGGTGTTGAAGACGACGCGGGCGTCGTCGTAGCCGACGTCCCACGGAGCGAACACATCACCGGCGAGATCCTCGCGCAGCGCGTCGAGAGCCGCGCCCGCCTTCGATCGGGAAGCCATGGCCGCCCCCTTCCGACAAGCGGCAGGTCAAGGGGCAATCGCCTGCTTCCAGGCTAGGCGGGCGCGTCATCTCCGTCCTGTCGAGCGGTGCGGCGGTCCGGTCCCGCTCAGCCGCCGTACGCCCCGGACGCCGTCAGCCGCAGGGCGGTGTCGATCAGCGGAACGTGGCTGAAGGCCTGCGGGAAGTTGCCGACCTGGCGCTTGAGGCGCGGGTCCCACTCCTCGGCCAGCAGACCGAGGTCGTTGCGCAGCGCCAGCAGCTTCTCGAACAGCTTGCGGGCCTCGTCGACGCGGCCGATCATCGCCAGGTCGTCCGCCATCCAGAACGAGCAGGCGAGGAAGGCTCCCTCGTCGCCCGGGAGGCCGTCGACGCCCTCGTCCTCGCCCTCCGTCGGGTAGCGCAGGATGAAGCCGTCCGAGGTGGACAGCTCCCGCTGGATCGCCTCGATGGTGCCGATGACGCGCTTGTCGTCCGGCGGCAGGAAGCCCATCTGCGGGATCAGCAGCAGGGAGGCGTCCAGCTCCTTGGAGCCGTACGACTGCGTGAAGGTGTTGCGCTCCTTGTCGTAGCCCTTCTCGCACACGTCGCGGTGGATCTCGTCGCGCAGTTCCTTCCAGCGCTCCAGCGGGCCGTCGGCGTCGCCCGACTCGATCAGCTTGATCGTCCGGTCGACGGCGACCCAGGCCATCACCTTGGAGTGCACGAAGTGGCGGCGCGGGCCGCGCACCTCCCAGATGCCCTCGTCCGGCTCCTGCCAGTGGTCCTCCAGGTAGCGGATCAGCTTCAGCTGGAGCAGGGAGGCGTAGTCGTTGCGGGCCAGGCCCGTCATGTGCGCCAGGTGCAGGGCCTCGGTGACCTCGCCGTAGACGTCGAGCTGGAGCTGGTTGGCGGCGCCGTTGCCGACCCGGACCGGGGCGGAGCTCTCGTAGCCGGGCAGCCAGTCCAGCTCGGCCTCGCCCAGCTCGCGCTCGCCGGCGATGCCGTACATGATCTGCAGGTTCTCCGGGTCGCCGGCGACCGCGCGCAGCAGCCACTCGCGCCAGGCGCGGGCCTCCTCGCGGTAGCCGGTGCGCAGCAGCGAGGACAGGGTGATCGCCGCGTCGCGCAGCCAGGTGTAGCGGTAGTCCCAGTTGCGGACGCCGCCGATGTCCTCCGGCAGCGAGGTCGTGGGGGCGGCGACGATGCCGCCGGTGGGGGCGTACGTCAGCGCCTTCAGCGTGATCAGCGAGCGGATCACGGCCTCGCGGTAGGGGCCGTGGTACGTACAGTGCTCGACCCAGTCCCGCCAGAAGTCCTCCGTCGCCTCCAGCGACTGCTCCGGCTCGGGCAGCGGCGGCGGCTCCTTGTGCGAGGGCTGCCACGAGATCGTGAAGGCGAAGCGGTCGCCCGGTGCCACCGTGAAGTCGGAGTACGTCGTCAGCGACTTGCCGTACGTCTCGCGCTCGGTGTCGTACCACACCGAGTCCGGACCCGCGACGGCCACCGTGCGCCCCTCGTGCTTGTGCACCCACGGCACGACCCGGCCGTACGAGAAGCGCATCCGCAGTGCCGAGCGCATCGGCACCCGGCCGGAGACGCCCTCCACGATCCGGATGAGCTGGGGCGCGCCGTCACGCGGAGGCATGAAGTCGATCACTCGGACCGTGCCGCGCGGCGTGTCCCACTCGGACTCCAGGATCAGGGAGTCGCCGCGGTAGCTGCGCCGGGCCGCGGTGGGCGGTGGGGCGTCGGAGGCGTGTGCGGGGCCGAGCCGCCAGAAACCGTGCTCCTCGGTGCCCAGCAGGCCGGCGAAGATGGCGTGCGAGTCGAAGCGGGGAAGGCACAGCCAGTCCACTGTGCCGTCCCGGCAGACCAGTGCGGCGGTCTGCATGTCTCCGATGAGTGCGTAGTCTTCGATGCGCCCGGCCACGTGCAACTCCAGTCGAACGGCCACGTCACCCCCTTCTGGCAAGGGGGCTCTCGCTTAGTGCGGTCAAGGGGTGGTTGTAATGCGTCGTTGAGCGGTGAAGCAAAGCAGTCGTCTCGGCCGTGAGGCAAAACGACAGTCTCTTCTCAACAATCTCTGCTCAACGAACTGACGAGCTCTCGTTGTTCCGGGTGTGACGGGCGGGGGTGGTGCCGTGTTTGCCGGCCGGGCTCGGCAGCGAATGTCCGAGCAGGATACGACGCACGTAGATGATCTGCGTGCCGCTCCGGGCAACCCGGGTCGGCCGAACGGGTGAGCAAGGGGTGAGAAACCGAGGCGTCCGTGGAGGTTCGTGGCGGCTCGTGTGCGGAGCGTGGCCGGAAGCCATGCCCTCCGGTCGCTGATACCCTGGTAGCCCGTGGACCGGTGGGCGAAGAACCCCCGAACCGCAGCGACGGCGACCTCGGACATTTCTCCGGCCAGGCAGCCGCACCGCACCCCAGACCGCGACCACGGGAGCCCCCCTTTGGCCATGCCGCCCGCTGCTTTTCGAAACAGCACAGCCACGACGACCAAGCACATCTTCGTCACCGGGGGTGTCGCCTCCTCGCTCGGGAAGGGCCTGACGGCCTCCAGCCTCGGCATGCTGCTCAAGGCGCGGGGTCTGCGCGTCGTCATGCAGAAGCTGGACCCGTACCTCAATGTCGACCCTGGCACGATGAACCCCTTCCAGCACGGTGAGGTGTTCGTCACCAACGACGGCGCCGAGACCGACCTGGACATCGGCCACTACGAGCGCTTCCTCGACCGCGACCTGGACGGCTCCGCGAACGTCACCACCGGCCAGGTGTACTCCACCGTGATCGCCAAGGAGCGGCGCGGCGAGTACCTGGGCGACACCGTGCAGGTCATCCCGCACATCACCAACGAGATCAAGCACCGCATCCGCCGCATGGCGACGGACGAGGTCGACGTCGTGATCACGGAGGTCGGCGGCACGGTCGGTGACATCGAGTCGCTGCCGTTCCTGGAGACCGTCCGCCAGGTCCGTCACGAGGTCGGCCGGGACAACGTCTTTGTGGTGCATATCTCGCTCCTGCCGTACATCGGCCCCTCGGGTGAGCTGAAGACGAAGCCGACCCAGCACTCGGTCGCGGCGCTGCGCAACATCGGTATCCAGCCGGACGCGATCGTGCTGCGCTGTGACCGCGAGGTGCCGACCGCGATCAAGCGCAAGATCTCCCTGATGTGCGACGTCGACGAGGCGGCCGTGGTCGCCTGCCCGGACGCCCGCTCGATCTACGACATCCCGAAGACCGTGCACGGCGAGGGCCTGGACGCCTACGTCGTCCGCAAGCTGGACCTGCCGTTCCGTGACGTGGACTGGACGACCTGGGACGACCTGCTCGACCGCGTCCACAACCCCGACCACGAGATCACCCTCGCGCTGGTCGGCAAGTACATCGACCTGCCCGACGCCTACCTGTCGGTCACCGAGGCGCTGCGCGCGGGCGGCTTCGCCAACCGGGCGCGCGTGAAGATCAAGTGGGTCACCTCCGACGACTGCAAGACCCCGGCCGGCGCCGCCCAGCAGCTCGGCGACGTGGACGGCATCTGCATCCCCGGCGGCTTCGGCGACCGCGGTGTGCTCGGCAAGGTCGGCGCGATCAAGTACGCCCGCGAGAACAAGATCCCGCTGCTCGGCCTGTGCCTGGGCCTGCAGTGCATCGTGATCGAGGCGGCGCGCAACCTCGCCGACATCTCCGACGCCAACTCCACCGAGTTCGACCCGGCCACGGGCCACCCGGTCATCTCCACCATGGCCGAGCAGCTCGACATCGTCGCCGGTGAGGGCGACATGGGCGGGACGATGCGGCTGGGCATGTACCCGGCCAAGCTGGCCGAGGGCTCGATCGTGCGCGAGGTGTACGACGGCAAGGAGTACGTCGAGGAGCGGCACCGTCACCGGTACGAGGTGAACAACGCCTACCGGGCGGAGCTGGAGAAGAAGGCGGGCATCGTGTTCTCCGGGACGTCGCCCGACGGCAAGCTCGTCGAGTACGTGGAGTACCCGCGCGAGACCCACCCTTACCTGGTGGCCACCCAGGCCCACCCCGAGCTGCGCTCGCGTCCCACGCGTCCGCACCCGCTGTTCGCCGGGCTCGTGAAGGCGGCTGTCGAGCGTAAGAATTCGAAGTAACACGAGAGTTGTACGGTGGCCGGGGTGCAAACCTTCAAAGGTGGGCACCCCGGTCTTCTTTGCGCACGTGGAAGGGCAGGGCATGACGATCAAGGACACCCCGCAGGAGTGGGAGATCCGGGCGACGGACACGCCCTTCGTGGGCAACAAGACCTCCGTCCGCACGGACGACGTGGTCATGCCCGACGGCTCGGTGGTGCGACGCGACTACCAGGTCCACCCCGGCTCGGTGGCCGTCGTCGCCCTCGACGGCGAGGACCGCGTCCTGCTCATCAAGCAGTACCGCCACCCCGTGCGGCAGAAGCTGTGGGAGATCCCGGCCGGTCTGCTCGACGTCCCCGGCGAGAACCCGCTGCACGCCGCCCAGCGCGAGCTGTACGAGGAGGCCCACGTCAAGGCCGAGGACTGGCGGGTGCTGACGGACGTGTACACGACTCCCGGCGGCTGCGACGAAGCCGTACGGATCTTCCTCGCCCGTGATCTGTCCGAGGCGGACGGCGAGCGCTTCGAGGTGGAGGACGAGGAGGCCGACATGGAGCACGCGCGCGTGCCGGTCGACGAGCTCGTCCGGGGCGTGCTCGCGGGCGAACTGCACAACAACTGTCTCGTCGTGGGCGTGCTGTCACTGGTCGCCGCGCGGAACGGCGACGGGCTCGACGCGCTGCGCCCGGCGGAGGCGCCGTGGCCCGCGCGTCCCTTCGAGTCCTGAACGCACATACACCCTCCGGTGTGAAGATCGGCTGATCCGATCGGGGGACGCGTCCGTCGTGCTCCGCACGGAACGTAGCAGAGCGTGAACTAGGCTCTGAACACGCCCGAACCGGAGTCCCGGCGGGCTTGCGCGTGTGGTGGGACGGGAGCGTGGCCCGTGACGGATCAGGTGGTGGACACAGGCGGCGTACAGGTGTCGGCGCAGGCTTCCGTCGACAGCCGATTCCTGGGCCGCACACGCGAGTTGAAGGAGCTGCGCGCCGACATCGAGCGTGCGGGCCTGGACACCCTCTCCGGTCGCAAGGCGCCACGCGCGCGCGTCCTGCTCATCGCCGGCCGGCCCGGTTCGGGCCGCACCGCGCTCGCCGAGGAACTCGTACGGCAGGTGGCGGACCGTTACCAGGACGGGGTGCTGCGTGCCCGTCTGAGTGAGCCGGACGGCAGTCCCGTCCCCGTCGGGCGCGTCGCCCGCGAGCTGCTGACCGCCCTGGACCGGCCGACCCCGCCCGGCGCCGCCGAGGACGACCTCACGGCGTCCCTGCGCGAGGCCCTGGCCGAGCGCAGGGTGCTGCTCCTGCTGGACGACGCCGCCGAGGCCGAGCAGGTCGACGCCCTCCTGCCGGACACCCCGCGGTGCCTGGTCGTCGCGGTCTCCGGCGGGCCGCTGACCGGGATCTCGGACGTTCGCCCCTGCACACTCGGCGGCCTGGACACCAAGTCGGCGGTGGAGCTGCTGTCCCGGCACACAGGCTCGGTCCGCATCACCGTCGACCCGAGGTCCGCCGAAGGCCTCGTCGAGGTGTGCCAGGGACAGCCCGCCGCGCTGAGGCTGGCGGGCGGCTGGCTCGCCGCCCGCCCCAAGTCGGCCGTCGCCGACCTCGCCAAGCAACTGCGCGCCGAGGGCGAGGAGGGCACACCGCTCGGCCGGATCTTCCGGCTCGTCTACGCGTCCCTGCCGACCACCGCCGCCCGGATGCTGCGCCTGCTCTCCCTCGCCCCCGGCGGCCTCGTCGACCCGCACAACGCCTCCGCCCTCGCCGGCTCCTCGGTCGACGGCGCCCGCACCACTCTGGACGACCTGGCCGCCCTCGGCCTGCTGCACACCGTCGACTCGCCGATGCCGCAGTACGAGGTTCCGGCCTGCCTGCACGCCCACCTCAAGGCGCTCACCGAGACCCAGGACCGCCCCGCCGAGGTGCAGCTCGCGCGCGCCCGGATGCTGGAGCGGACGGTACGGCTGCTGCAGTCCTGCCGGGCGATCACCGAGACGGACAGCCCCGAGACCCGTCAGAAGCTCCTGGAGATGCCCCGCGCCCTGCGCTTCCCCAACCCCCGGGCGGCCGCCGACTGGCTGAGCGTCCGCAGGCCCGCCCTGCTGGCCTCGGCCCGTGCCGCGGTCGCCGACGGGGAGCTGGACACCCTCGCCCGGCGCCTGATGTCCCAGCTGGTCAGGGCGCTGGTCGCGCATGTCGGCACCCAGGCGGCCGCCGGCGACCTGTACGACATCCACGGCCTGGTCCTCGACGTGGCCGAGCGCCAGAACCTGCCCCGCGAGAAGGCCGCGGCCCTGCTGAACCTCGGGGACGTCGACGCCCGCACGGGGCGCACCCGGGAGGCGCTGGCGCGCTACCGGGCCGCGCTGGACGCCGGACGGGAGGCGGACGACCCGTACGCGACCGGCCGCGCGATGGAATCCGTAGGCGGCGCCCACCTGGAGCTCGGGGACTACGACCGGGCCGCCGACTGGTTCGGCCGGGCGCTGGCCCAGCGGCTGGCCCGGGACGAGCGCGCGGACGCCACCCGGCTGTACGGCCGGATCGCCTCCGCGCACACCTACGCGGGCCGGTACGGCGAGGCGCAGCGCAACTGGCGGGCCGCGATCGCCGGGCACCGCAAGAACGGCGATGTCGCCGGTCATGCCCGGGCGTTGAGCGAGCTGGCGCGGGTGCAGGAGTACGCGGGGCGGCCCGAGGAGTCGCTGCGCACCTGCCGGGAGGCGGTGGAGTGGGCGCGGCGTGCCGAGGACCCCCGGCTGCACGCGGCGCTGTACCTGCGGCTGGCCGACACCCTGGAGCGCCTCGGCGATCCAGCGGCGGCGCAGCTGCACCGGGGGGCGGCCCGGCGGATGCTGGGGGAGGAGCCTGAGGAGCCCGATGTGGCCGTGCCGGGGCCCGAGCAAGGCACTTTCGAGCCGGAACACGACGCTAACGCCTGCGAAATCCGTAGTACATCCACTGAAGATTGATGCAATGAAAGGCTAGACAGCGGGAACGCCTTCATTAGACTGGCTCTGCCGCACCTTCTCCTGCGGTGTCTCCCGGTGTGCCCTGCATGCCTGGGTATGTCATGTAATGCCCTACACCCTCTGAGCCAAGGACCGTGATCGACGTGAAGGTCGGCATCCCCCGCGAGGTCAAGAACAACGAGTTCCGGGTGGCCATCACCCCCGCCGGCGTGCACGAGCTGGTGCGCAACGGCCACCAGGTCGTCATCGAGCAGGGCGCCGGCGTCGGCTCCTCGATCACGGACGACGAGTACGTCGCCGCAGGCGCCCGGATCCTTCCGACCGCCGACGAGGTGTGGGCCACCGCCGACCTGCTGCTGAAGGTCAAGGAGCCCATCGCCGAGGAGTACCACCGCCTCCGCAAGGACCAGACCCTCTTCACCTACCTGCACCTGGCCGCCTCCAAGGAGTGCACGGACGCGCTCGTCGAGTCCGGCACGACGGCGATCGCGTACGAGACGGTCGAGCTGCCCTCCCGCGCCCTGCCGCTGCTCGCCCCCATGTCCGAGGTCGCCGGCCGCCTCGCCCCGCAGGTCGGCGCCTACCACCTGATGCGCGCCAACGGCGGCCGCGGTGTGCTGCCCGGCGGTGTCCCAGGCGTGGCGGCCGGCCGGGCCGTCGTCATCGGCGGTGGCGTCTCCGGCTGGAACGCCGCGCAGATCGCCATCGGCATGGGCTTCCACGTGACCCTGCTCGACAAGGACATCAACAAGCTCAAGGAGGCGGACAAGGTCTTCGGCACGAAGATCCAGACCGTCGTCTCCAACGCCTTCGAGCTGGAGAAGGCCTGCCTCGACGCCGACCTCGTCATCGGCGCCGTCCTCATCCCGGGCGCCAAGGCGCCGAAGCTGGTCACCAACGAGCTGGTCTCGCGGATGAAGCCGGGAAGTGTCCTTGTCGACATCGCGATCGACCAGGGCGGCTGCTTCGAGGACTCCCGCCCGACGACGCACGCCGAGCCGACCTTCCCGGTCCACGACTCGGTCTTCTACTGCGTCGCCAACATGCCCGGCGCGGTGCCCAACACCTCCACCTACGCGCTGACCAACGCCACGCTGCCCTACATCGTCGAGCTGGCCAACCACGGCTGGGTGGAGGCGCTGCGCCGCGACCCCGCGCTGGCCAAGGGCCTCAACACGCATGACGGCAAGGTGGTTTACCGCGAGGTGGCGGAGGCGCACGGGCTGGAGCACGTGGAGCTCGACTCGCTGCTCGGCTGAGCCGTTCGGCTAAGTCACTTTCTGGTAAAGGCGATACGTCAACACCAGTCGTCAACCGTACGCACCCGGCCGGACCTTGCCCGAAAAGGTCCGGCCGGATGTGTGTATGGTCACTTTGCGACTCTCGGTCAACTCGCCTCGAACGCAACCCTTCGACCGATTCGTACACCGGTGAAACCTGCTGTGCGACGGCCGTACGCCCTTGACAGCGGGATGTTTCATTGTCGACACATCTGCCCGGTCCGGCGGATTGTGTTGCTGCGGACCGCCGACACGCCATAGAGTCGCCAACCGTCGGCATGGTGCCACGCTGACCTGTCTAGAAGTTTCCTGGTCACCAAGGAGGTAAGACGACTTGTGAATGAGTCGACATTTTCTCCCGGGGGTGGTCAACCAGGAATGCCTGTACGGGGCCAGGGTCCCGCGGGATTCGAGGCTGTCGGCTCCGTCGCTGTCCGAACCTTCGCAGCCCACCAGAGCCAGACCAGCCCCCACACGGCTCTGTCAGCAAACCAGAGCATGGATGGCCATCACGTGAACGCCATGGCCGGCGACGGAAGTGGCGCGCCCCACAACCACTTCGCCGACTACGACGAACTGCCCGAAGGGCACTTCTACGATCCCGACGCGGAGTACGAGCCCGACCCCGAGTACGCGGCCACGCTCGCGCCCGACGCTGCCCGCCAGCGCCGTGAGCGCATCGGCCCGACCGGGCGCCCGCTGCCGTACTTCCCGATCCCGGGTCCGCTGACCGACCACGGTCCCGCGAAGATCATCGCGATGTGCAACCAGAAGGGCGGCGTCGGCAAGACGACGTCGACCATCAACCTGGGTGCCGCGCTCGCGGAGTACGGACGCCGGGTCCTGCTCGTCGACTTCGACCCTCAGGGCGCGCTCTCGGTCGGCCTCGGCGTCAACCCGATGGAGCTCGACCTCACGGTCTACAACCTGCTCATGGAGCGGGGCATGTCGGCCGACGAGGTGCTCCTGAAGACGGCGGTTCCGAACATGGACCTGCTGCCGAGCAACATCGACCTGTCGGCCGCCGAGGTCCAGCTGGTGTCGGAGGTCGCGCGCGAGTCGACGCTCCAGCGCGCCCTGAAGCCGCTGCTGCCCGACTACGACTTCATCGTGATCGACTGTCAGCCCTCGCTCGGCCTGCTCACCGTCAACGCGCTGACGGCCGCGCACAAGGTGATCGTGCCGCTGGAGTGCGAGTTCTTCGCGCTGCGTGGTGTGGCCCTGCTGACCGAGACCATCGAGAAGGTCCAGGAGCGGCTGAACCCGGAGCTGGAGCTCGACGGGATCCTCGCCACGATGTACGACTCACGCACCGTGCACAGCCGTGAGGTGCTCGCGCGTGTCGTCGAGGCGTTCGACGACCACGTCTACCACACGGTCATCGGGCGCACGGTCCGCTTCCCGGAGACCACGGTCGCCGGCGAGCCGATCACCACGTACGCCTCCAACTCCGTCGGTGCCGCCGCCTACCGCCAGCTCGCCAGGGAGGTGCTCGCCCGGTGTCACGCCGAGTGAGTCTGCCGGGGGCCGACGAACTGTTCCGCACGACAGGGGGTATGGCGCTCCAGCCGTCCACTCCCCGGCGCCCGGCCAACGGCGAGGCCCGGGTGCCGGCTCCCGCGGGGGAGAGCGATGCCGCCGCCGCGGAGGACGCGCCGCAGTCGGTGCCCGCGCAGGGCGGTGACGGCGACGGCGCCGAGCACGTGGCGGCCGACGCGGAGTCCGTCGACGCCGGCGAGTCGCGCAGCCGGGCCGCCGCCGCGGAGCGGTCCGCGCGGCGTCAGGGTGTGCAGGAAGGTTCTGGCGGCGCGTCCACCAGTGCCGCCGGGGGTTCGGCCGGGTCCGGTGCCGCCGCTTCCACGGCCTCCGCCGCCGCGCCGCGCAAGCGGGGACGGGCTGCCTCGCGTCGGCCCAGTGGCCGCGAACGGCACGACGAGAAGATCACCGTGTACGTCTCCGCCGAGGAGCTCATGGATCTGGAGCACGCGCGTCTGGTGCTCCGGGGTGAGCACGGGCTGGCCGTCGACCGTGGGCGGATCGTCCGCGAGGCGGTGGCCGTGGTCCTCGCCGATCTGGAGACCCGAGGAGACGCCAGCATCCTCGTACGACGGCTTCGCGGGCGGTAGCGGTAGCCTGCGGGGGCTATGACCTCGAACAACGTTCCCGCCCCTGGCGCCGGTGCCTCCGGTGGTCGTCGGCGTGCGCTGGGGCGAGGGCCGGGCGCTCCGCGGGTCGAGCCGGTGTGGTCGCCCGCTGCGGAGAGCTCGTCGGCGCCTGAGGCCGAGTCTTCGGCGTCTGCGGGTGGGCACATCGGCGGCGGCGATGACACGGAACCGCCTGCTGCCGAACCACCGGAGGTCTCCGCCGCCGAGCGCGAGCCCGAGCCAGCGGCCGAGGCCGAGCCTGAGTCCGAGCCCGCCGCGCCCGACGAACCCGGTGACGGTGTCTTCAAGGTTCGGCTCTCCAACTTCGAGGGGCCCTTCGATCTGCTCCTCCAGTTGATCTCCAAGCACAAGCTCGACGTCACCGAGGTCGCGCTGTCCAAGGTGACCGACGAGTTCATGGCGCACATCAGGGCGATGGGGCCGGACTGGGATCTGGACGAGACGACCGAGTTCCTCGTCGTCGCGGCCACCCTGCTCGATCTCAAGGCGGCCCGGCTGCTGCCCGCCGCCGAGGTGGAGGACGAGGCCGACCTCGCGCTGCTGGAGGCGAGGGACCTGCTGTTCGCGCGGCTGCTGCAGTACCGGGCGTACAAGCAGATCGCCGACATCTTCAGCCGGCGGCTCGACGACGAGGCCCGGCGCCATCCGCGTACCGTCGGGCTGGAGCCGCATCACGCCGAGCTGTTGCCCGAGGTCGTCATCAGCATCGGGGCGGAAGGATTCGCCAGGCTCGCGGTCAAGGCGATGCAGCCCAAGCCCAAACCGCAGGTGTACGTCGACCACATCCACGCGCCGCTGGTGAGCGTGCAGGAGCAGGCCGGGATCGTGGTCGCGCGGCTCCGGGAACTCGGCGAGGCCAGCTTCCGGACCCTCGTCGCGGACACCGACGACACCCTCACCGTGGTGGCGCGGTTCCTCGCGCTGCTGGAGCTGTACCGCGAGAAGGCCGTGAGCCTCGACCAGGAGACCGCCCTCGGAGAGCTCCTGGTGCGCTGGACCGGCGGGGACGGGGACGAGACGCCCCAGGTGACCGACGAGTTCGACCGGCCGCCGGAGCTGCCGAAGGAGGAGAAGAAGGCGTGAGTGAGGAGACCACCGGGCTTGCGGCCGGGCTGCGCACCGTCGCGGACCTCGATCTCAAGCCCGCCCTGGAGGCGATGCTCATGGTCGTGGACGAGCCCGCGACCGAGGAGCGCCTCGCGAAGCTCCTGGAACGGCCGCGCCGGCAGATCGCCGACGCCCTGCGGGAGCTGGCCGACGAGTACGCCGTGCAGGGGCGCGGATTCGAGCTGCGGTACGTCGCGGGCGGCTGGCGCTTCTACACCCGCCCCGAGTACGCGGCCGCCGTGGAACGCCTCGTCCTGGACGGCCAGACGGCCCGCCTCACTCAGGCCGCCCTGGAGACGCTCGCGGTCGTCGCGTACCGTCAGCCGGTCAGCCGTAGCCGCGTCTCGGCCGTCCGCGGAGTCAACTGCGACGGTGTCATGCGGACCCTTCTTCAGCGCGGGCTGGTCGAGGAGGCGGGCACGGAACCCGAAACAGGTGCGATCCTGTACAGGACGACGAACTACTTCCTGGAGCGGATGGGCCTGCGCGGTCTGGACGAGCTCCCGGAGCTCGCGCCCTTCCTCCCGGAGGCGGAGGCGATCGAGGCCGAGACCCAGGAAGGGGTGCCGTCGTTCGACCCGGACGCTCCCGATGACGGTCCGGGCACCTCGGTGAGCCGGGGTACCGACGACGTAGACGACCAGACGGAACTTTGATGCGAAGCAGCAGCGGCAGGAACAGCAGCGGAAACAACGGCGGGAGCCGTGGTGGCAACAGCGGCAGCCGCGGCGGAAGCAGCGGTGGCCGCGGTAATTACCGTGGCGCCGGTAACAACCGCGACGACAAGCAGGGCGGCCGGCCGAAGAAGCCGCGCCCTGAGGAGCGTCGCTACGACGTGGGCCCCGGCGCCACCCAGGACGGCCCGAAGTCGGGGCGTGGTGCTTCGGCGCGCGGCGGCGCCAAGGGCGGGCCCAAGCAGGGCCGGCAGCAAGGCACCGGCCGGGGCCGTTGGGCTCCGGCGAGTTCCCGCGAGTACGACGCGCGCGCCGAGGAGCGCAACCGGGAGCGGTACGCGGGCAAGAAGGACGTCAAGCCGCCCAAGACCTTCCCGGGTGCCGAGCAGGAGGGCGAGCGGCTCCAGAAGGTGCTCGCGCGCGCGGGCTACGGCTCCCGGCGTGCCTGTGAGGAGCTCGTCGAGCAGGCGCGGGTCGAGGTCAACGGCGAGATCGTGCTGGAGCAGGGCAAGCGCGTCGACCCGGAGAAGGACGAGATCAAGGTCGACGGACTGACGGTCGCGACGCAGTCGTACCAGTTCTTCTCCCTCAACAAGCCCGCCGGTGTCGTCTCGACGATGGAGGACCCCGAGGGCCGCCAGTGCCTCGGCGACTACGTCACCAACCGCGAGACCCGGCTGTTCCACGTCGGCCGGCTCGACACCGAGACCGAGGGCGTCATCCTGCTCACCAACCACGGCGAGCTGGCGCACCGCCTCACCCACCCCCGGTACGGCGTCAAGAAGACCTACCTCGCGGCCATCGTCGGCCCGATCCCGCGCGACCTGGGCAAGCGCCTCAAGGACGGCATCCAGCTCGATGACGGCTACGCGCGCGCGGACCACTTCCGGGTCGTCGAGCAGACCGGCAAGAACTACCTGGTCGAGGTCACTCTGCACGAGGGCCGCAAGCACATCGTGCGGCGCATGCTCGCGGAGGCCGGCTTCCCCGTGGAGAAGCTCGTGCGCACCGCCTTCGGCCCGATCACCCTCGGCGACCAGAAGTCGGGCTGGCTGCGGCGGCTGTCCAACACCGAGGTCGGGATGCTGATGAAGGAAGTCGATCTGTAGTCCTTTCCGCGTCCCACGCGCGCATGCAGGCCGGTCCCGGATCCGATCCGGGACCGGCCGATGCGTTTTCGCCGCTGGACCCGTCTGTATCCCTGACGGAGGGAGCGGGGATGCACACGACCACGGGCATGGACTGCGGGGAGCTGCTGGAACGTTCGCTCGGCTATGCGCTGGGCAGCGTCGCCGGTGTGGGGGCCGGGGGCCTGGGACGCGGGACGCCGTGTGCCGAGTGGGATCTGGGGGAGCTGCTCGGACATCTCGACGACTCGCTGGACGCCTTGTACGAGGGCCTGACCGGTGGGCGGATCGGGCTGTTCCCGCGCGCCGACCGCGCCTGCGGCTTCCGTGCGCGCGCGTGCGCGGTCCTCGGCGCCTGGGTGTCCGGGCCGCCGGAGTCGGCGCGGGTGGGCGAACGGCCGCTGGACGTGCGGGTGATGGCCGCCGTGGGGGCGGTGGAGATCGCCGTCCACGGATGGGACGTCGCCCAGGCCTGCGGGCGGCCGCGGCCCCTGCCGGACGCGCTCGCGGCCGAGCTGCTGCCCGTCGCCCGGTGTGTGGTCGGCGAGCCGGACCGGGGCGTGCGGTTCGGCGCGCCGGTCGCCGTGCCGGAGCGGGCCGGCCCTGCCGAGCGGCTGCTGGCCTTCCTGGGGCGGCGCGAGTCCTTTCCGGGGTGACAGGGGTTGCGGCAGTGCACCCACCCTCTTTATAGTCGTGTTGACTATTAAGGGGGTGGGTTCGCATGGACTACGACAAGTACGCCCATGAACCCTTCGCCGTCACCGCCGACCTCGCCGTCCTCACGATCCGCGAGGGCGCCCTGCACGTCCTGCTCGTCGAGCGCGGCCAGGAGCCGTACGAGGGCCACTGGGCGCTGCCCGGCGGCTTCCTGCAGCCGGACGAGTCGGCGGAGACGGCGGCCCGGCGCGAACTCGCCGAGGAG
Organism: Streptomyces sp. NPDC006385; assembly: GCF_040612485.1. Taxonomy (NCBI): domain Bacteria; kingdom Bacillati; phylum Actinomycetota; class Actinomycetes; order Kitasatosporales; family Streptomycetaceae; genus Streptomyces; species Streptomyces sp. NPDC006385. Next base: position 157,217 of record NZ_JBEXQG010000011.1, on the reverse strand, counting down.
ACCGGCCTGTCGGACGTCTCCGGGCTGCACCTGGAGCAGCTGCGGACCTACAGCGAGCCCGACCGCGACCCCCGGATGCGGGTCGTGACCGTGGCCTTCACCGCGCTCCTGCCCCACCCGCCCGAACCGCACGGCGGCAGCGACGCGGCGCAGGCGCGCTGGGTGCCCTACGACGAGGCGAGACCGCTCGCCTTCGACCACGACCGCATCCTGGCCGACGCCCACGACCGCGTCGGCGCCAAGCTCGAGTACGCGAGCCTCGCCACCGCCTTCTGCCCGCCCGAGTTCACGCTCGGCGAGCTCCAGCACGTCTACGAGGTGGTGTGGGGCACCGCCCTCGACCGGCCCAACTTCCGCCGCAAGGTGCTCGCCACGCCGGGCTTCGTCGAGCCCGTACCCGGCGCCGCCCGCCTCACCGGCGGCCGCGGCAAACCGGCCGCGCTGTACCGCGCCGGCACCGCCACCACCCTCCACCCGCCGCTGCTCCGGCCGACCCCCGAAGGACGCCCCGCATGACCATGACCACCGTCCGCAAGCGCGCCGCCACCGGCTCCCTGACCGGCCTCGCCCTCGGGGACGCGCTCGGCTTCCCGACCGAGTTCCACGACGTGCCGTCGATCCTCGCCAAGTGCGGGCCGTGGCGCGAGATGGCACTGCCGACGCCGGCGATCGTCACCGACGACACGCAGATGACGCTGGCGCTGGGGAAGGGGCTGCGGTCGGCGATGGATCTGGGGGTGCTCGGACCCGAGACCATGGTGGACCCGGTGCGTGCGGAGTTCATCGCGTGGAATCGCTCGCCGGAGAACAACCGGGCCCCGGGCAACACCTGCCTCAGGGCCTGCGGTCTGCTGGAGCGCTCGGACCTGCCCTGGCAGGACGCCAGCCAGATCGGCTCCAAGGGCTGCGGCGCCAACATGCGCGTCGCCCCGGTCGGGCTCGTCCCCGGCCTGAGCGACGAACAGCGCGCGGGCGCCGCCCAGTTGCAGAGCGCCCTCACCCACGGGCACCCGACGGCACTCGCCGCCTCCGACCTGACCGCCCACGCCGTACGCCTGCTCGCGCAGGGCACCGAGCCGACCGGACTGGTCGGCCTGCTGCGGTCGTACGCCTACGACAACCGCACCCACTACCACCACCGTTGGCTCGGCGACCTGTGGACCCGCGGCCAGGACCCGAGCCCCGAGCACTTCATCGCGCGCGGCTGGGACGAGTGCCTGGGGGTCCTGGACCGCCTCCAGGAGGCCGTGCGCTCCGTCTCGCCCGAGACCGACCCGTGCCTGGCCACCGGCGAGGGCTGGATCGCCGAAGAGGCCCTGGCGACCGGTCTGCTGTGCTTCCTGTGGTTCGTGGACGAGCCGCTGACGGCCCTGCGCCGGGCCGCCTGCACCGCCGGTGACTCGGACTCGATCGCGTGCCTGACGGGCGCCTTCGCGGGCGCCTGGCTGGGGGCCGACGCCTGGCCGACCCCGTGGGCGGACCGCATCGAGTACCGGGGGGACCTGCTGACCCTCGGAGCGCTCTGGGACGCTTGACGGATGATCGACGCCCTGGACATCGACCTCACGCCCGTCGTCGCCGAGCAGCCCGACCCCTTGCTGTTCGCGACCGTCTCCGGCGCCCACCTGTACGGCTTCCCGTCGCGCGACTCCGACGTGGACCTGCGCGGCGTGCACCTGCTGCCGGCCGCCGACCTCGTCGGGCTGCGGGAGCCGGACGAGACGCGGTCACGGATGTGGGTGCGGGACGGCGTCGAGATGGACCTGGTCACACACGACCTGCGCAAGTTCGTACGGCTGATGCTGCGCCGCAACGGCTATGTGCTGGAGCAACTGCTCTCGCCGCTCGTCGTGCACACCACGGACGCCCACCGCGAGCTGGCCGAACTCGCGCCCGGCGTCCTCACCAGCCACCATGCCCATCACTACCGGGGGTTCGCCACCACGCAGTGGCGGCTGTTCGACAAGACTGGGGAGCTCAAGCCGCTGCTGTACACCTTCCGGGTGCTGCTCACCGGCGTTCATCTGATGCGCAGCGGTGAGGTGCAGCCGCATCTGCCGACGCTGATCGGAGAGGTCGACGCGCCCGCCTATCTGCCGGAGTTGATCGCGGCGAAGGCGGAGCTGGAGCACGGGGCCGCCGATGTCGACCACGCGCGCGTGCGGGCCGACGTCGAGCGACTGCACGAGGTGCTGGACGAGGCGCAGACGGCCTCAGCGCTGCCCGACGCTCCGAGGGCCTACGACGCCCTGCACGCCCTCGTCGTACGGACCCGGCTGGAGGGCTGAGGCGCGGCGGACGCGGATCAGGAAGTCCTCCACGCGACGGTGGTCCGGCTGCGGCGGGAGCGGGCTGCGGCGGGATGCCTCCTCGGTCTCCTCCGCCAGGCGGGCCATCCAGGACTCGACCTGCGGCCAGGAGACCTCGCCGCGCTTCACCGCCAGCAGCGGCTCGCGCCGGGCGCCCACGTCGACCGTCAGCCGGCCGGTGCGGAGTAGGTCGCGGGCGCTCATCAGCAGGCGCAGGAGGTGCATCGCGTGCTTCCAGCGCGGGCCGCCGTGCGCGCGGACGTCGGCCTCCAGCTTCTTGCGCTGGCCCAGTGCGTAGCGCGTGAACGTCTCGTGGACCTGGCGGGACAGGAACGCCTCGCGCAGGGCGAGGAGCTCGCGGCCCGTGTCGTCGGCGTACTCGACCAGCGGGGAGTGCAGGCACTCCAGGATGTTCGGGTTGGCACGCAGGGCCAGCTCGCAGAAGCGTTCCAGCTCCCAGCTGAACTGCTCCTCCTGAGGGCCTTCGACATGCGTCGGCGGCTTGTCGAAGCGCCAGAAGAGGGCAGTGGGTGCCAGGAACACGCCCCGGCGGTCGGTGTCGCTGCCGTCCGTCGCCAGACCGAAGGCACGCGAGCCCATCACGCAGGCGTAGATCGTGTGGTCGCGTACCAGGGCCTCGGGGTGCATGCCCCGGAGCCTACGCGGCGGCTCACGCCAGGCGGATCGAATTTCCGTCCACGGTGATCCGCTTCTCGGGCAGCGGCCTCGTCGCCGGAGGGTTGGCCACCGAGCCGTCCGTGATGTCGAACCTGCTGCCGTGGCAGGGGCAGTTGATCGTGCCGTCCGAGACGCTGCCGACCGTGCACCGCTGATGTGTGCAGATGGCGGAGAAGGCCTTGAACTCGCCTTCCCTCGGCTGGGTCACCACCACCTGCTCGTCCTTGAAGATCGTGCCGCCACCCACCGGGATGTCGCCCGTGGCGGCCAGTTGCCGTCCCTCCTGGCCGGGGGAGGCGGTCGGGGCCGGGGTCGAGTCGCCGTTGCCGGGGGAATCGCCGCAGCCGGCGACGAGCGCCGTGGCGCCCGCCGCGCCCGTCGCGAAGAGGATCGTGCGCCGCGTCGGACGGTTGCTCATGTCGTCACTCCGAGGGTGCCGGGCAGTCGCTCCATGTGGAGCAAACAGCATCTTTGCACTGAAAGAACCCAATAAGAAGCAAGCTGAGGCGAAGGGCTGGAAAGCGGGCATCTCTGACGTCGCGCGGTCGGCTGTCTCAGCGGGCGGGCGACGTGCGTCCGGCGCCCGCGGGCTGACTAGGCTGGACAGTCGTAGAGCCGATCCGTACATCAGCAAGATCCGTACATCAGCAAGGAGCAGCGCCGTGGCGGTACGAGCGGTCCGGGGGGCCGTCCAGCTGGAGCGGGACGAGGCCGGCCACATGGACGAGCAGGTCGGTGCCCTGCTGACCGCGATCCTGGAGCGGAACGATCTGGGCGTGGACGACCTGATCAGCATCTGGTTCACGGCCACGCCCGACCTGCACAGCGACTTCCCGGCGGCCGCCGCCCGCAAGCTCGGCATCGTCGACGTACCGCTGATCTGCGCCCAGGAACTGGACGTCGAGGGCGCCATGCCCCGGGTCGTACGCGTCCTCGCGCACATCGAGTCCGACCGGCCCCGCGCCGACATCGCGCACGTGTACCTCGGTGCCGCGGCCGCCCTGCGCAAGGACATCGCCCAGTGAGAACCGCACTCGTCATCGGCACCGGCCTCATCGGTACGTCCGCCGCCCTCGCCCTGTCCCAGCGAGGCGTCGTCGTCCACCTCGCCGACCACGACCCCGAGCAGGCCCGTACGGCGGCCGCGCTCGGCGCCGGCACGGACGAGGCGCCCGAGGGCCCCGTCGACCTCGCGATCGTCGCCGCCCCGCCCGCCCACGTGGCCGGGGTGCTCGGCGACGCCATGCGCCGGGGGGTGGCCCGCGGCTATCTCGACGTCGCCAGCGTCAAGGGCGGGCCGCGCCGCGAGCTGGAGGCGCTCGGGCTCGACCTGTCGTCGTACATCGGTACGCATCCCATGTCGGGCCGCGAGAAGTCGGGCCCGCTGGCCGCGACCGGCGACCTCTTCGAGGGCCGGCCCTGGGTGCTGACGCCCACCCGGGACACCGACACCGAGGTGCTGAACCTCGCCCTGGAACTGGTCTCGCACTGCCGTGCCGTGCCGGTGGTGATGGACGCCGACGCCCACGACCGGGCGGTCGCGCTCGTCTCCCACATGCCCCATCTGATGTCCAGCATGGTCGCCGCGCGGCTGGAGAACGCCGAGGAGGCGGCCGTACGGCTGTGCGGCCAGGGCATCCGGGACGTGACCCGGATCGCGGCCTCCGATCCGCGGATGTGGATCGACATCCTCTCCGCGAACCCGGGGCCCGTCGCCGACCTCCTCACGGACGTCGCCGCGGATCTGGAGGAGACGGTGCGGTCGCTGCGGGCGTTGCAGTCCTCCGACGAGGCCAAGCGGCTGGAAGGCACGGCCGGTGTCGAGGACGTGCTGCGGCGCGGGAACGCGGGGCAGATCCGCGTTCCCGGCAAGCACGGGGCCGCCCCTCGGGTGTACGAGGTCGTGGCGGTGCTGATCGACGACCAGCCGGGGCAGCTGGCCCGGATCTTCGCGGACGCGGGGCGGGCCGGGGTCAACATCGAGGACGTGCGGATCGAGCATGCGACGGGGCAGCAGGCCGGTCTGGTCCAGCTCATGGTGGAGCCGAAGGCGGCGCCCGTGTTGTCGGCCGCGTTGCGGGAGCGGGGCTGGGCGATCCGGCAGTAAGGAGCCGGAGCCGGAGCCGGGCGGGCCGAGAGGTATCGGCGGCCGGACGAGTGACGCATACCCAGTAACCTTGTGCGGGGCACGTTCGCGCCCCGTACATCCCGACACACCGCACCAGGAAGGTGTCCCCCCGTGGAAAACGGTGCCGCCAAGCCCGTGATTGTCGCCATCGACGGCCCCTCCGGCACGGGCAAGTCGAGCACGTCGAAGGCCGTCGCCGCGCAGCTCGGGCTGAGCTACCTCGACACCGGCGCCCAGTACCGGGCGATCACCTGGTGGATGGTGAGCAACGGGATCGACATCGAGGACCCGTCCGCGATCGCCGCCGTGGCCGGCAAGCCCGAGATCGTCTCCGGCACCGAGCCGGACAACCCGACGATCACCGTCGACGGCACCGACGTCTCCGGCCCGATCCGCACCCAGGAGGTCACCTCAAAGGTCAGCGCGGTGAGCGCGGTGCCCGAGGTGCGGGCGCGGATCACCGAGCTGCAGCGTTCCCTGGCGTCCTCGTCGGAGAAGGGCATCGTCGTCGAGGGGCGTGACATCGGCACGACCGTGCTGCCCGACGCCGACCTGAAGATCTTCCTCACCGCCTCCCCGGAGGCCCGCGCCGCCCGCCGCAGCGGTGAGCTGAAGGGCGCCGACGTCAACGCGACCCGGGAGGCGCTGATCAAGCGCGACGCGGCCGACTCGAGCCGTAAGACCTCGCCGCTCGCCAAGGCGGACGACGCCGTCGAGGTGGACACCACCGAGCTCACGCTGGCGCAGGTCATCGAGTGCGTCGTCACGCTCGTCGAGGAGAAGCGGGCCGCGAAGTGAGCGCACTTCCTTCGGCGCGGGGCGCCGAGGTCGGACGGCGCATCGGCGTCGGCCTGATGTACGGGCTGTGGAAGCCGCGGGTGCTGGGCGCCTGGAAGGTGCCCGCCACCGGCCCGGTGATATTCGCCGTCAACCACTCCCACAACATCGACGGCCCGATGGTCATGGGCGTGGCGCCCCGGCCGACGCACTTCCTGATCAAGAAGGAGGCGTTCGTCGGCCCGCTGGACCCCTTCCTGACCGGCATCGGCCAGCTGAAGGTCGACCGCGAGACCACCGACCGCACGGCGATCACGCGGGCGCTCGACCTCCTCGCCGCCGGCGGCGTGCTCGGCATCTTCCCCGAGGGCACCCGCGGCGGGGGCGACTTCGCCTCGCTGCGCGCGGGGCTCGCGTACTTCGCGGTGCGCAGCGGCGCCCCGGTCGTGCCGGTCGCCGTGCTGGGAAGTTCCGAGCGGCGGGGACGGTTGATAAAGGGGCTGCCTCCGCTGCGCAGCCGTGTCGACGTCGTCTTCGGCGACCCCTTCGAGGCGGGCGACGGCAGCGGACGGCGTACCCGCAAGGCGCTGGACGAGGCGACCGAGCGCATCCAGAAGCAGCTCACCGCGCACCTGGAAAACGCCAGGCGACTGACCGGTCGCTAGGCGACACTGAGTAGTGGATCAGACCGGCTCAAAGGGCCCGGGCGCTCCACCGATCACCACGATGAACGAGGTACGGACTTCATGAACGACCACATCCACTCCGACGGCTCGGGCGACGAGCACGACCACGGAGAGCTTGGCGATGCCGAGTACGCGGAGTTCATGGAGCTCGCCGCGGAAGAGGGCTTCGACCTCGCGGACGTAGAGGGCGCCATCGAGGCGGCCGGGCACGGGCCGTTGCCCGTGCTCGCCGTCGTCGGACGACCGAATGTCGGCAAGTCGACTCTCGTCAACCGGATCATCGGGCGCCGCGAGGCGGTCGTCGAGGACAAGCCCGGTGTCACCCGGGACCGCGTGACCTACGAGGCCGAGTGGGCGGGCCGCCGCTTCAAGGTCGTCGACACCGGCGGCTGGGAGCAGGACGTCTTCGGTATCGACGCCTCCGTGGCCGCGCAGGCCGAGTTCGCCATCGAGGCCGCCGACGCCGTCGTGTTCGTCGTCGACGCCAAGGTGGGTGCCACCGACACCGACGAGGCCGTCGTACGACTGCTGCGCAAGGCCGGCAAGCCCGTGGTGCTGTGCGCCAACAAGGTCGACGGTCCGAGCGGCGAGGCGGACGCCGCGTACCTGTGGTCGCTGGGGCTCGGCGAGCCGCACCCGGTCTCCGCCCTGCACGGCCGTGGCACCGGCGACATGCTGGACGCCGTCCTGGAGGCGCTGCCGGAGGCGCCGCAGGAGACGTTCGGCGGGGGCGGCATCGGCGGCCCGCGCCGTATCGCCCTGATCGGCCGCCCGAACGTCGGCAAGTCCTCCCTGCTGAACAAGGTGGCCGGCGAGGAGCGCGTCGTCGTCAACGAGCTGGCCGGCACGACCCGTGACCCGGTCGACGAGCTCATCGAACTGGGCGGCGTCACCTGGAAGTTCGTCGACACGGCGGGCATCCGCAAGCGCGTCCACCTCCAGCAGGGCGCCGACTACTACGCCTCGCTGCGCACCGCGGCCGCCGTCGAGAAGGCCGAGGTCGCGGTCGTCCTGATCGACGCCTCCGAGAGCATCTCGGTGCAGGACCAGCGCATCGTCACCATGGCGGTGGAGGCGGGCCGCGCGCTGGTGCTCGCCTACAACAAGTGGGACACCCTCGACGAGGAGCGCCGCTACTACCTGGAGCGGGAGATCGAGACGGAGCTCGGCCAGGTGTCCTGGGCGCCGCGTGTCAACGTCTCGGCCCGGACCGGGCGGCACATGGAGAAGCTGGTCCCGGCGATCGAGACGGCCCTCGCGGGCTGGGAGACCCGGGTTCCGACCGGCCGGCTGAACGCCTTCCTCGGCGAGCTGGTCGCCGCCCACCCCCACCCGATCCGCGGCGGCAAGCAGCCCCGCATCCTGTTCGGCACCCAGGCCGGCACCAAGCCCCCGCGGTTCGTGCTTTTCGCCTCCGGCTTCATCGAGGCGGGCTACCGCCGCTTCATCGAGCGCCGGCTGCGCGAGGAGTTCGGCTTCGAGGGGACGCCGATCCATATCTCGGTGCGGGTGCGGGAGAAGCGCGGCGGCAAGAAGAAGTAGACGAGCAGACACGGACAGCGAAAGGGCGGCCCGGTGCGGGCCGCCCTTTCGTGTGCTCAGCCTCTTTCGTGTGCTCAGCCTCTGCGCGCCGGTGGCAGCGCGGCCGGGACGTGATGCATCCCGCTGCCCTGCGGCCCGATGTGTCCGACGCGCTGCCACTGGGGCTGCTGACCGCTGCCGTGGCGGGCGCTGTGGGCACCGGCGCTGTAGGCGGTGTACGAACTGCTGAACGACCCAGGACGGTGACCGCCGTACGAGCCCGTACTGCGCTGGATGTTCCCGAACGCGGTGAACCCCAGATCCTCCTCACCGCTGCGGTCACCCGGCAGCGAGCGGAAGGACTTGACGTACTCGGCGTAGAGCGCGTCGTAGATGGGCGTGGCCGATGGGCCGCCCTGAAGGCGGGGAACGTCGTATGCATGCACGTATGTCCAAACGACCCGGCACGGGAAGAGATGCGGCCGCTGTGAGGGGATCGCCTGCTCAGCGGGGATGCGGGCAACGCCCGGGAGGCCGTCAGGTCCCGGCGAGCGGCAGCGCCGCGGCGACCAGCTTCCCGTTCGCCGCCGCCTTGTCCAGGGCGTCCCGCAGCAGGTCCTCCCGGGGCTGCCGCCCGATGGACCCCACCGGCGCCGCGAACATCAGCACCTGCTGGTGCTTGTTCGCGGCGGCCCGCCACCCGTCGGTCACCAGCAGCGGCTGATGCGCCTGCCACCACGCGACCGGCTGCCCCTCGTTCGGGCTCGGCTGGAGAACCGCGTGCAACTGCCCCATGGCCAGCAGCACCGACCAGCCGTGCAGCACCGGCGGCACATCGGACAGCTCGGTCGCCGGCATGAACCCCTGCTCGATGAGCAGCGGCAGGAAGTCGTCGCCGGCGCTCACCGCTCCGGGGCGCACGATGGGCCCGGTCGGCTCGACGACCAGGGCGGGGTGCAACTCCCCGGCGATCAGCACCAGTCCGCTGGTCACACCGAGCACGGCCTGCTCCGGCACGATCGCCTCCGGCTCCAGATCGACCTTGTCGCCGGTGATGGACTTCACCGCGCCCCGGAGCTGCTCCTCGGTGACCTGGACGACCTGCGAGGGCAGGCAGGTGGCGTGGGCGAAGGCGAGGACGGCGGTCTCGTCCCCGATGAACAGGACGGTGCTGGTGCGCTCCTGTTCGGAGTCGCCCGGGGTGCGGCAGGACGTGCAGTCGTAGCTGCCGGGGGCGTTCTCTCCGGCGAGCAGCCGGTCGGCTTCCTCGTCGCCGATCTCGGCACGTACCTCGTCGCTGACGTCGAGCATGCGCGGCACGGGTGGCTCCCTCGGGATGTGGTGCGTGGCGGGGCCGGGTGGCTCCCGGCCCGTGAACCGGGCGGGTCCCGGGCTCATGAAGGAGACAACGCACGATCTGTGGCGGGAGTCACGCACCACACCGAACGGAATCGAACCATCCACCGCGCACGGTCACCGCAGGTGCGGAATCGCCCACTCACCGTCAACTCGCCCGTGTCCCAGGGGAGTTGATCGCGTGAAGTGGGTCACAGATCGCCAGGGTGACTGGTTGACAAATCCGGAAATCAGCGAATGAAGTGGGTGGCCGGAAATCGCCGATACCGGAGGTAACGGCGAACTGGCCTGGAGTGACAAGGAGTTGGTTGATACCGGCCGGTCAGCCTCCCTACATTCCTCCGCCGTGTGCAACGAGCACCGCTCGGGTACGTCCGCCGAACCGCACCAACCGGCAAGCAGCACAGCCTCAGGCGGACGGGGCGAGCGCCAGGCCCGCGCCCCATGGCGCGGGCGGTGGCGTTCCGCCTTGGGGGACCCCGGGTCCTTCGGGAGGGAACTACATGTCCGAATGTGCCGATACCACTCACGACAACGCCCGTAAGGCGCCGAAGGCGGCGAACGGGAGCCGGACTCGTACCACGGCGGTCCTCGCCGGCGCGGCACTGCTGGCCCCGCTCGGGCTGCTGGCCGCGACCGGCAACGCCGCGGCGGCGGACGGCGGGGTGTGGGACCGCATCGCACAGTGCGAGAGCGGCGGCAACTGGCACATCAACACCGGCAACGGCTACTACGGCGGACTCCAGTTCGCCGCCTCCACCTGGCGCGCGTACGGCGGTACGGCCTACGCGCCGACGGCGGACCAGGCCACCAAGTCCCAGCAGATCGCCGTGGCCACCAAGGTCCAGCGCGCCCAGGGATGGGGCGCGTGGCCGACCTGTTCGGCCCGGGCCGGAGCGTACGGGAGCGCGCCCGCGGCACCCGCCACCGGCTCGGCGTCCTCCTCCACCCCCAAGGCGGCCCCACCGGCTCCGTCACAGACGCCGGAGCGTTCGTCGGGCCACACGAACCGCAGTTCGTCCCGCGGGGACTACACCGTCCGTGAGGGCGACACGCTCAGCGGCATCGCCGCCCGGCACGGCACCACCTGGCGGCAGCTCCACGCCGCGAACGCGTCCGTCATCGGCGGCGATCCCCACCTGATCGTGCCCGGACAGCGCCTCGAACTCTGAGCGTCGCCTTTCTGCCCCGGCACGCCCCGCCCGGTCCGCCGACCGGGTGGGGCCCCGGGGTTCGTCGGACGTGCCGCGACGATCGGCCGCAACAAGCCACCTAGCGTGCTCATATGAAATGCACACCGCTCACACTGACCCTCGTTGCCGCTCTGCTCACCGGCGTCGCGCCGGGAACGTCGCACGCGGTGCAGGCAACGCACCCCACGCACGCAACACGCCCGATCCATACGGCGCCACCACGCCCGGCCCCCGGACCGCCGCCCAAACCCGCGGCCCACGGCTGCGCCAAGGACCAGTGGCCCTGGGGCTGCGTCGCCAAGTGCGAGAGCGGCGGCAATTGGCACATCAACACCGGCAACGGCCACTACGGTGGGCTTCAGTTCTCGCAGCCGACCTGGGAGGGCTTCGGCGGGGCCAAGTACGCGCCGCGCGCGGATCTCGCCAGCCGCAGGGAGCAGATCGACATCGCCCGGAAAGTCGTGGCCTCACAGGGGTGGGGGGCCTGGCCGCACTGCTCCCGACGGTACGGGCTCAAGGGCCGTGTGCAGTTGGGGAAGCCCAGCGTCACGGATCGGCTCACCTCGCGCACGTCGCGGCTCATCCGGAAGGGCTCGACCCGGCTCGGCGCGCTGCACGGCGCTCCCATTCGCCGGTCTCTCCGCTGAACACGACCCCACCACGGCGCAGTTCGTAGACGAGCGCCGCCCGTGCGCGCAGCACGGGCGGCAGCCGTTGCTCCGCGACGACCACGCAGGCGTCCAGTTCGCTCAGCAGTTGGTAGGTGCGGGCGGCGACCGTGGGTGACAGGCCCTGCGCGGGCTCGTCGACGAGCACCACGCGCGCACGTGCCAACAGGGCACGGGAGAGCGCGAGCATGCGCTGCTCGCCGCCGGAGAGGGTGCCGGCACGGCGCGCGAGGAGGGGCTCCAGCCCGGGATAGGCGTCGAGCGCGCTGTCGTAGGAGGAAGCCGCGAGTTCGAGGTTCTCGCGCACGGTGAGGGAGCCGAACACGGCCTGCCGCTCCGGGACCAGGCACAGTCCGCGGCGGGCCCTTTCGTGTGCGGGCACGCGGGTCACGTCGGTGCCGTCCCACACCACCGCGCCGCCGGACAGGGGCACCGTTCCGGCCAGGGCGCGCAACACGGTCGTACGGCCGGACCCGTTCCGTCCCAGCACAACGGTGAGGGCGGGGCCGGGGGCGGCGACGGTGACACCGTGGAGGGCCTCCAGGGGGCCGTAGCGCACGCGCGCGTGGCGCAGGGAGATCGTGCTCATGCGGGGGTCTCCTGTGAGCCCGCGGCGTCGAGTACGCGGTCGGGTGGGCCGGAGGCGACGATGCGGCCGGCCGTCATGACGTGCACCGTGTCGGCGAGGTCGGCCACCAGGTCGAGGTCGTGCTCGACGACGAGCAGGGCCATGCCGTCGGCGGCGAGGGCCTTCAGGATCCGGGTGAGTGCGGTGACTTCCGCGGTGTCGAGGCCGGCGGCGGGCTCGTCGAGCAGCAGTACGCGCGGGCCGCCGGCCAGGGCCCGGGCCAGTTCGACGCGGCGCAGGGTCCCGGTGGGCAGGCCGGCGGCGGGCAGGGCCCGTACGGGGCCGTCGAGGCCGAGGAGCCTGAGGGCCCGTTCCACGGCCGACGGGTCTCGGAACAGGCCCTGTTCGGCGCCCACGCGGACGTTTTCCGCCACGGTCAGTGAAGGGAAGACGGACAGTTGCTGGAAGGTGCGGGCGATGCCGAGGCGGGTGCGGGTGTGGGCGGGCAGGCGGGTGATGTTCTGGTGCCCCAGGAGGACGTGGCCGTGGGTGGGGCGGTGGGTGCCGGCCAGGCAGTGGAACAGCGTGCTCTTTCCTGCGCCGTTGGGGCCGATGATCGCTGTGATGTGGCCTGCGGGGACGGTGAGGGTGACGTCGGCCAGGGCTGTGAAGCCGTCGTAGCGGGCTTGCAGGTGGTGCGTGGAAAGGGCCGGTGGGCGAGGGTGCACGCGGCCCTCGGCCGCGTTTTGTTCCCCGCCGGCCCCGTCGGCACCGCCCGTGCGGCTCGTGTCATCCGGTGCCGGTGGTGCCTGTGCGGGCTCAGCGCCGTGGGAGGGCGTGGCGGGAAGGGCGGCCTTCGCGCGTCCCGACGCGGTCGCCCCCGCCAGGGCGGGCCGGGGCGCGGATTGTCGTCCCACCGGCCGCAGCCGCCGCACCTGCGTCCCCAGCGCCGTGAGCCTCGCCCCCCGCCGCAGGCGCAGCCTCCCCGTCGCCGCCCGTACCGCCTCGTACGGACCCCCGGGGAACCGGCCCACCAGGACCGCCAGCACCCCGATCAGCGCCGCCGCCACTCCGCCGCGGGTGCCCGCGTCGAGGCCCACCAGGAGGGCCGCCGCGGCCAGGGCGCCCAGGGTGCTGTCGGCGCCCAGGACCACCACCGCGGCGAACCACAGGAGGCCGCGGACGGGGTCGTACGCGGCCGGGTCGAAGGCGCGCAGCCCCATGCCGAGCATTCCGCCGCCCAGGGCCGCCAGGGCGGCGCCCGCGACGAAGGCCAGGAGCTTGAGGGAGGGCACCCGCACGCCCGCCGCCGACGCCCCCGGCTCGTGGTCCCGCATCGCCGCCAGGGCCCGGCCCGTGCGGCCCCGGCGCAGCAGCCAGGTCGTCAGCAGGGCGGCCGCCAGCAGGGTCAGCTCCAGGACGTAGTAGGCGCGGTCGCCCTCGAAGCCCGCGGGGCGGCCGAGGGACAGGCCCGAGATCGCGTACGGCTGGGCGAAGACGAAGCGGCTCACGCCGACGCCCACCGCGAAGGTCACCAGCGCCAGGGCCAGACCGCGGCGGCTGATCGCCGGCCAGCCGGTGAGGAGACCCAGGGGAGCCACCAGGACGACCGCCAGCGCGAGGGCCGCGAGCTCCGGCAGGCGCGGCAGGCCCGGGAAACGGCCCGCCGCCAGCAGGGCCGTGAACAGGGCGCCCAGGCCCGCGTACGCCGCCTGCCCGAGGGAGATCTGGCCGCCGCGGCCCGTGACGACGACCAGCGACAGCAGCACCACGGCCAGCGCCGGCACCTGCACCGACGTATGCAGGTCCGAGCCCGCGAAGCCCAGGGGCAGCAGGAACAGCACCGCCGCCACGATCCAGGCGCCCGGCGGGGTCGGTACGCGCGCGGTGGCCGTGCGGGAAAGAGCGTCGCGCGTGCCGACGCGGGGGAGGGCCAGGGCCGCGATCAGCAGCGCCACCACGAAGAGGTTCGTGCCGACCGCTTGAAGGAGGGGTGCGCCCCAGCCCGACGGGTGCAGGCGCGTCAACTGGCTCTGCGCCACCCCGATGCCCAGCGCCGCCACCACGGCGACCGGCAGACTCCGCATCCGCGCGGCCACCGCGACCGCGACCACCTCCATCACCAGCAGCGGCATACCGTACGGGTCCAGGCGGAGGTACGGCGCCAGCAGCACGCCCGTCAGGCCCGCCGTGAACGAGCCGAACGCCCAGCCCGCCGCCGCCACCCGGTCCGCGTCGATGCCGCCCAGGACGGCCAGCTCACGGTCGTCCACCACCGCCCGCAGCTCCCGGCCGAAGCGCGTCCAGCGGATCACCGCCCCGACGCCCGCCGCCAGCAGCAGGGCCACCGCCAGCTGCCCCCACGGATCCGCCGACACCAGCTCCGGCGCATCGTCCCGCGCGCCCTGGCCCCACAGCAGCGCCGCCCCGCCCACCAGCAGCACGAACACCCCGATGGACGCGACCAAGGTCTGCGCCGGGTCGCTGCCCAGGACCGACAGCGGCCGGAAGACGAACCGTTCCAGCACCATCCCGATCCCGGGCGCGAGGACCAGCAGCGTCACCGTCGCGCCCGCCCACAGCGGCCAGCCCCAGTCGACCACGCACTGCCGCAGCGCATACGCGCACACCATCGCGATCGCCCCGTGCGCGAAGTTCAGCACGCCGGTCGCGCGGTACGTCACGATCAGGCCGATCCCGGTGAGCGCGGCGGCGCCGCCGACCGACAGACCGGCCAGGGTGAGGTCGTACGTCAGGGAGGACATCAGTCAGCCGCTTCAGTCATCCGCTTCGGCGGGCTCACAGATCGGGCAGGGGCCCAGTGCGCCGCTCCTCACCAGCTTCGCATCGACCGGTACGGCCTCCGCCTTGCCGGTCACCAGCGGGCAGTCCGCGCGGTGCCAGAGGGTCCCACCCGGCACCATCAGCAGGTCCCCGCTGACCGCGAGGGGCGCCCCGGCCGACTGCCCGGACTCCGCGGCGTTCGCCGACTCCGCGTCCACCAGAAGGCCGTACAACTCCTCCACGCGCGCGTCGGCGAGCGCGCCCCGGCCGTGGGTCAGCAGCACCGACCCGGCGATGATCAGCGCCGCCCCGGGCACCGTGCAGGAGGCGAGATACGGCAGCTGCCGCTCGGCGAACCGCTCGCCGGAGACGCCGTACCAGCCGATGACGCACAGCACCGCGCCGACCGCGAGCGCGGCCCAGCCGGCCCAGAGGACGGGGTGCGCGGTCCGCAGTCGGGCTGTCCGCATCGCTGGCTCCCATGAGTCGGGTTCTGGTGCGTGCACGGCGGCTTTTCGGTGCGTGTGCCTGGCGGTATTCCAAGTCTGCCAACGGACTTGCACTATGCCTCCTGCAAGCTGACCCTGAAAGCACCGGGCGCACACGGCCCGGACCGACACCCGGTGGTGAGCCAGATGGTTCTCGGGAGCGACCTCAGGCGGAGCAACGCACACAGGGGGCGTGGGCCCAGGGCTGCGGGACGGGGGACGGCGCTCGCCGCCGCCCTGCTCCTCTTCCTCGCGCCGGCCCTCGCGGCCTGCACCGACGACGAGGGCGGCGGTGGCAACGCGACACCACCGACCCCGACCGTCGAGCGGACCGAGCGGTCGCCGGCCGCGACGGCGCCCGCCGACGTCGGGGCGGCCGAGACGGAGATCAAGCAGAACTGGGCGAAGTTCTTCGATCCGAAGACGTCCCTGGAGGACAAGCAGACCGTCCTGGAGAACGGCGACCGGATGAGGCCGGTCCTGCAGGCGTTCAGCGGAGACGAGCGCGGCGGGCAGGTCCAGGCGAAGGTCTCCAAGGTCGAGTTCACCTCGCCGACCGAGGCGAACGTGACCTACGACCTGACGCTGAAGGGCGCGACGGCGCTGCCGAACGCCTCCGGGACCGCGGTCGAACAGGACGGCACCTGGAAGGTGTCCGCCAAGTCCCTGTGCGCGCTGGTCCAGATGAGCGGCAATGCGTCGCCGATCCCGGGGTGCTGAGGCGGCGATCGCCGTGCTGGTGCTGGCTCTGAGTACGGCGTGCGGAAGCCGGCTGCCGGAGAGCGACTTCGAGCACCGCGACCGCGGCACTCCCTCGGCGCCCGCCGCTGACCGCACGCCGATCCGCGTCGGCATCATCACCAGCGCCACCAGTCCCGTCGGCGGCGACGCCTTCACCGGCCCGCGCGACGGCGCCAAGGCATTCTTCGACCGTCTCAACGCGCGCGGAGGCATCGACGGCCGCCCGGTCGAGGTGCGCGCATGCGACGACGGCGGCAGCGGCGTCGGCAACAACGAGTGCGTGCACCAACTGATCGACGAGGACCGGGTCGTCGCCCTGGTCGCCACCACCGCCCTGGAGTACGCGGGCGCCTCACGCGTCTCACGCGCGCGCGTGCCCGACATCGGCGGCCAGCCCATCGGCGCCGCCTACGACACCTACCCGCACCTGTACGGCATCTACGGCAGCCTCGCGCCCCGCGACGGCACGACCGGCTGGGACGGCGAGCAGTACGGCGGCACGGAGGTCTACCGCTACTTCAAACGCGAGCACGGCGCCCGCACGGCCGCCGTCGTCTCCTACAACCAGCCCGCGTCCGCCGCCTACGCCCGGCTCGTCGAGCGGGGGCTGAAGGCCGAGGGCTACAAGGTGGTCGCCGAGCAGGTGGACTTCGCGCTGCCCAACTTCCGCGCGGTCGCGGCCGATCTGAAGGAGCAGGGCGCCGACCTCGTCTTCGACGCCATCGACAGCCACGGCAACGCCCGGCTCTGCAAGGCGATGGACGACGTCGGAGCCGAGGTCACCGCCAAGGTCACGAACGTCCAGAACTGGGCCTCCACCGTGGCCGAGGAGTACAAGGACTCCCCGCGCTGCCGCAACGCCCTGTGGGCGACCGGATCCTCCCGCAACCACGAGGACACGGACCAGGACGCCGTACGGGAGTTCCGGGACGCCACGAAGGGCCTCAAGACGCACTCCCAGTGGCAGCTGGAGGGCTGGGCGGCGGCGATGTGGTTCACGGACGCGGCGACGTCGTGCGCCGCCGAGGGCGTCACGCGCGCGTGCGTCGACGACTTCATGGACCGCAGCCAGGGCTACACCGCCGACGGCCTGCTGATCCCGGTCAGGTTCGAGCGGCTGGCCGAGCCGCCGACAAGCCGCCGGACCTGTCTGTCGGTGGCCCGCTGGGAGGACGGACGGGGCTGGGTCTCCCAAGGGGACATGAACACCACGTGCTTCGAGGTCCCGCAGCTGTCCTACCAGCCGTGAGGGGCAACCAAAAGGCCCCTTCGCCGGTCCAACCGACGAAGCACAAGCCGAGGGAGGAACCGCACCGCATGACGAGGCCCGTGTCGCACGCCGCACCACTGCGCGCCGACTGCATCGCCGATTCGGCCGGCGGGCTGACCTTCGACGTCAGCGCGACCGGGGCGACCGAGCCCGCCCACCTCGTCCTGCGCCACCGCGAGGGCCACGAGGAGGTCACCCTGCCCCTGACCCCGGCCACGAAGGGCCACCTGCGCGCCGCACTCCCCAGCAGCGTCGCCCTTCCGGAGGGCCACTGGGACGCGTACGCGCGCGTGACGGACGAGGAACCACACCGCTTGGCACCGGGCGCCATGAAGGTGCACTCCCTTGCATCTCGAGTCCCGTACAAGACCCGCCAAGGCAACCTGAGCGTGGAATGCCGGGTACCAGCAACCCCCTTAGGGGCGCGGGGAACTGCGCGATCAACCACAACGAACCCGCACCCGCCTGCCATACCCGCACCCCCGAGCTATTAGGCGACTGGCAAACTCGCATCATGCTGGACACCTCCGCCAGACTCCTGCGGCTGCTCTCCCTGCTCCAGGCCCACCGAGAATGGTCCGGCGCCGCACTCGCCGAACGCCTCGGCGTCACTCCACGCACAGTCCGCCGCGACGTAGACCGCCTGCGCGAGCTGGGCTACCCGGTCAACGCGAGCCCAGGAACAGGCGGCGGCTACCAGCTGGGGGCGGGTGCCGAGCTGCCGCCCCTGCTCCTGGACGACGACGAGGCCGTCGCAGTCGCCGTAGGCCTGCGCACCGCCGCGGGCCACGGCATCGAGGGCATCGGCGAGACCTCCGTGCGGGCCCTCGCCAAGCTGGAGCAGGTCCTGCCGAACCGGCTGCGCCGCCGCGTCGGTGCCCTCAACGCCTTCACCGTCCCGATGCTGCGCGACCCCCAGCCGTCCGCCGTCGACCCGGCGGTCCTGACCGAGCTGGCCAACCTCTGCCGGGACGCCGAACGCCTGCGCCTCGAGTACCGCGACCACGAGGGCGCCCCCACCCGCCGGACGGTCGAACCGCACCGCCTGGTGTGCAGCGAGCGCCGCTGGTACCTGGTCGCCTGGGACCTCGACCGCGCCGACTGGCGGACGTTCCGCGTCGACCGCATCACCCCCAGGCCCCCGCACGGCCCGCGTTTCACCCCGCGCACCCCGCCCGCCGAGGACCTCGCCGCGTACGTCTCCCGAGGCGTCTCCACACGCGCGTACGCCTCGCAGGCCGTTGTCCGGCTGCTGGTGCCCCTGCACGAGGCCGCCGAGCGGATCTCGCCCTCGGCCGGGGTGCTGGAGGCCGACGGCGACGACGCCTGCATCCTGCGCACCGGGGCCGGCAGTCTCGCGGTGATGGTGATTCACGTGACGCTCATGGGCTTCGAGTTCGAGGTGCTGGAGCCGCCCGAGCTCATCGAGGAGATCAGGACGGCTCACGACCTGCTTGCTCGCTCTCTGGCTCGGGCTGCGACGTCAGCGCCGCGTACCGCGGATGGTGCAGGTCGAACGCCGGGGACTCGGAGCGGATCTTCGGCAGCACCGTGAAGTTGTGCCGCGGGGGCGGGCAGGAGGTCGCCCACTCCAGGGAGCGGCCGAACCCCCACGGGTCGTCGACCTCGACCTTCCGGCCGTACTTGGCGGTCTTCCAGACGTTGTAGAGGAACGGCAGCGTCGACAGCCCCAGCAGGAACGCGCCGATCGTCGAGACCGTGTTCAGCGCCGTGAAGCCGTCGGCGGCCAGGTAGTCGGCGTACCGGCGCGGCATGCCCTCCGCGCCCAGCCAGTGCTGCACCAGGAACGTGGTGTGGAAGCCGATGAACAGCGTCCAGAACTGGATCTTGCCGAGCCGCTCGTCGAGCATCTTGCCGGTGAACTTCGGCCACCAGAAGTAGAAGCCGGCGAAGATCGCGAAGACGACCGTGCCGAAGACGACGTAGTGGAAGTGCGCGACCACGAAGTACGTGTCGGTGACGTGGAAGTCCAAGGGCGGCGACGCCAGGATCACCCCGGTCAGCCCGCCGAACAGGAACGTCACCAGGAACCCCACCGACCACAGCATGGGCGTCTCGAAGGACAGCGAGCCCTTGATCATGGTGCCGGTCCAGTTGAAGAACTTCACGCCCGTCGGCACCGCGATCAGGAAGCTCATGAACGAGAAGAACGGCAGCAGCACCGCGCCCGTGGCGAACATGTGGTGCGCCCACACCACGACCGACAGACCGGTGATCGCCATCGTCGCCGCGACCAGCGTCAGGTAGCCGAACAGCGGCTTGCGCGAGAAGACCGGGATGATCTCGGTGATGATGCCGAAGAACGGCAGCGCGATGATGTACACCTCGGGATGGCCGAAGAACCAGAACAGGTGCTGCCACAGGATCGCCCCGCCGTTGGCCGCGTCGAAGACCTGCGAGCCGAACCGCCGGTCCGCCTCCAGCACCAGCAGCGCCGCCGCGAGCACCGGGAACGCCATCAGGATCAGGATCGACGTGAACAGCGTGTTCCAGGTGAACAGCGGCATCCGGAACATCGTCATGCCGGGGGCGCGCATCCCGATGATCGTGGTGATGAAGTTGACCGCGCCGAGGATCGTGCCGAAGCCGGCCAGCGCGAGGCCCATGATCCACAGGTCGGGGCCCACGCCGGGGGAGCGCTCCAGGCTGTTGAGCGGCGCGTACGCGAACCAGCCGAAGGAGGCGGGACCGGCGGGCACGATCAGCGAGCTCATCACGATCAGGCCGCCGAACAGGAACAGCCAGTACGAGAACATGTTCAGCCGTGGGAAGGCGACGTCCGGGGCGCCGATCTGGAGCGGCATCAGCTCGTTGGCGAAGCCCGCGAAGGTGGGCGTCGCGAACAGCAGCAGCATGATCGTGCCGTGCATGGTGAACAACTGGTTGAACTGCTCGTTGCTCAGCAGCTGCGACCCCGGCCGGGCGAGTTCGGCCCGCATCAGCAGCGCCATCACACCGCCGGCCAGGAAGAACGCGAACGACGTGATCAGGTAGAGGTGGCCGATCTTCTTGTGGTCGGTGGTGGTCAGCCAGTCGACGACCACTCGGCCGCCGGGCAGTTTGCTCCGCATGGGCCGTGCCGTCGCCTGTACGGTCTGCGTCCCCATCGCTCGCTCGCCCCTTCGCTCGTCGCGCCCCGGGCCCGCTGAAACCCGCGCCGCACGCGCCGACGCGAGCACAGGCCATGATGCTCGCGTCGGCAGTGCTCCGACAGGGGGCGTGCGGAGGTTGTGTGCCAGAACCATGTACTTCCTGTGCGGCACCGGCTTCCGCGGCCCGCGCGGAATGAGAGGGAAAAGGACTCCAGGGTGATTCCCCCGGAACTTTTCCGCCGGGCTATTGGCGGGATGGTGGCGACACGCGGAAATTACGATCGAATGCCTGCGGAAGGCCTACGGAACCGCTCGTCCGTGTGACGGAGCGCAGCCGAAACGCATGTCGTGATCCTGTGACAAAAGCGTGACCGGAGAGGGATGTGTGACCCGGATGGCCGCTACAAGGGTTCCCGGTCCGCTCTGGCCCGTTCCTTCCCGCAGGGCCTAGCGTGGCGGCATGGCATCCATTCCGAATCCCCCTGCCGAACCCCAGGACAGCCCGGACGCATATGTCGGACTCGACGCCGACCGGGCCGAGCGGCTCGCCCGTGACCGAGGGTGGTCGACCGTGCGTTCGCTGCCGCCGGGGGCGATCATCACCATGGAATACCGGAGCGGCCGCCTCAACTTCGAGGTCGAGGACGGCCACGTGGCGCGGGCCTGGAAAGGCTGACACGCGGTGACGGCCCCGGCTCCTGTCGAGGAGCCGGGGCCGTCACCGTGCGGGTGGGGTGTGCGTACCGGACCCCGCTGTCCGAAGGCGGTTCAGCCGCCCGTGACGGGGCCGGCCGTCGGGGCCGTGCCGCGCGTGACGCGCTCCGCGTGCGGCGGGCGGCGGCTGCCGACCGGGGTGGCCGGTGCGCGCTCGCTGCGGGCCGTGTGCGGGCAGGGGCCCAGATGGACGGGGGGCAGGGGCGAGCGGGTGGCGTGGGCCGACTCGCGGGCCGCGACCTCGTCGTCGGCGGGCGTGTGGCGCGGCTTGAGCAGCACCGGGGTCTCGACCGGGAGGGCGGTGGGTGCGGGAACCATGCCGGCCCGGCGCTCGCGCCAACGGTCGCGCAGGTCGAAGATCAAGGTCTCGGAGCGGGCGATCAGCGGCTCGAACCACGGCAGGGCGAGCAGGATCAGCAGCCCGGCGGCCCAGCCGAGCAGGACGTCGCTCAGCCAGTGCGTACCGAGGTACACGGTGGACAGGCCGACGCCCAGCGAAGTCACCGCCGACAGGGCCGACAGCCAGCGGCGCGCTCTCGGTGTCGAGGCCATATAGGCCAGGATTCCCCAGGTCACCACGGCGTTGGCGGTGTGGCCGCTGGGGAATATATCGCCGCCCATCCACATCTCGTTGGAGCCGACGTTCGTCGCGTAGTGCGGTCCGAGGCGGCCCATGCCGATCTTGGCGGCGCCGACCGTGACGTTCAGCAGCAGCAGCGAGACGCCGAGCGCGAGCAGCGGCCGCAGCGTGTGCTGCCGCCAGGAACGCCAGCCCAGCCAGGCCGCGACCATCACGGCGGTCGGGCCGCGCTGGCCGAGCACCACGTAGTAGTCGACGAACGCGTGGATCTCGGCCCACTGCTGGTACGGCCGGAAGAACATGACCTGCCAGTCGAGTCGGACCAGCCACGAGGTGATGACGACGGCCCACACGATCGCCCCGTAGAAGGCCAGGGTCGCGCCGAGGAGCACGATCCGGTGTCGGCTCATCTTCGGCACACTGATGTGGGCCGGTCGTTCCGGCTCACGGTCCAGCCTCGCGAACACCCGGTCCAGACGGGTGGGCTTCGGTTCGGTACGCACCCAATCGACGTTACAGCGAGTGAGCTCAGATCCCGGTCGATTCACCGGCTTTGTGATGACGATGTGATGTGGGATTCCTCTCAGGAGGAGGTTTATTTCCAGCGAATCCGCAATCGCCGACGACGGTGGCCTTCAATTCTTTTGATCATTCCGGGCTGACGTTTTTCCTGCTTTTCGAGTTCGTTCACCGGTTCCTAATCCGGAATTCTCCGGGAGCACACCGACGGTCACCGGCGGTCAGGGCGGACCGCTGCCGTTCAGCCAGAACGCCCCGTACGTCGCCGAGGCCACGGCCACCGCCCCCACCAGCAGCGCCGACCTGCGCGTACGCAGGCCGGCGAGGGACTGGGCGAGCGGCAGGAGCAGCGGGAAGGCAGGCAGCAGCAGGCGCGGTTTCGAGCCGAAGTAGCTCGACGCGCACAGGGCGAGCGCGGTGACGACCCCCGCGTACACCAGCAGCGGCAGCGGCTGGCGCTGCCGTACGCAGACCACGTACAGCCAGACCACCAGGCCGACGCCGACCAGCAGCCCGACCCCTGCCAGGACCGCCGGGAACGACGTGAACTTCTCGGCGACGAACCGGGCGAAGGCGTACCCGCCGTCGAAGCCGTTGCGCCAGCCCGCCTGGACGTCGAGATAGCCGAGCGGGCCCTTGCCGGTGCGGTGACCGACCCACAGGACGTACCCGGCGGCGCCGAGCGGGGCGAGCAGCATGCCGAGGACGCGGCGGACGGGAACGCCCGGGGCGCGTGTCGCGTCGTCCGCGCCCTGTGCCTCACTCGCACCCCGATTCCGCACGAACGAGGCAATGCCGGCCGCCCACACCGCCGCGACCACGGCGAGACCGACGGGGCGGGTCAGTCCGGCCAGCAGGGCCAGGCCGCCCGCCGTCACCCAGCGGCCGGTCAGGACCGCGTACAACGACCATGCGGCGAGCGCCGTGAACAGCGACTCGCTGTACGCCATCGACTGCACGATCCCCACGGGCAGGACGGCCCACAGCAGGACCGCGCAGACACCGACGCGGCGGCCGTACACGTGCTCCGCCACCGCGAAGATCCCCCAGGCCGCCGCGAACGAGGCGAGCAGGCTGACGGTGAAGCCCCCGTCCGCGTACGACAGCGGGGAGACGGCCGCGACCAGCCGCTCCAGCCAGGGCAGCAGCGGAAAGAACGCGAGGTTCGAGTGCACGTCCCCGTTGGGCATGTGCACCTCATAGCCGTAGCCCAGCTCCGCGACCCTCGTGTACCAGAGCGCGTCCCAGCGGGCGGTCAGCAGGGTGTACGCGTCCTTGTCGCGCGCCTCGCTCCACAGGGCCAGGGCGAGAAGGCCCAGGGCGCGTACGGCCGCGTACCCGAGGAGCGCCGGGGCGGCCCGGCGCAGCGCCCCGGAACGAGCCGGTGCCACGCGCGTCACAAGATCGGTCACGGGCCCGATTATCGGCCCGGAGCGCGGCCGCGTGGTCGGCCGGGGGCGTGACCGGACGGGCGGGAGTGGCGTACGCCACACTCCTTGTGCCGGACGTGTGAGAGGTCCGCCACTCGGCACCGACGCGGACTCGCGTACCCTGACGAGTCACTCGCCCTTCGTTGCGCGGGCCGGAGACCACCGCTCCTCTCCGGCCGAGTCACGGGGAGTCCCCGCCCCGTGTGACCGCCGAGGGCGAGGGAACATCTGGGAGGTACGTACATGTCCGGGACGACCACGGCTGCCGCTGCGCTGCGCCGTAGGGCGGCCGGGGCCGGTGCCAACCGCTGGGTCGTGCTCGTCGTCCTCTGCGTCAGCCTGCTGCTCGTCGCGGTCGACGCGACCGTGCTGCACGTGGCGGTGCCCGCCGTCACCGAGGACCTCAGGCCCGGCGCGATAGAACTGCTCTGGATCGTCGACATCTACCCGCTCGTCTGCGCCTCGCTGCTGATCCTCTTCGGCACGCTCGGCGACCGCGTGGGCCGCAGACGGGTCCTGCTCCTCGGATACGGCCTCTTCGGCCTCGCCTCCGGTCTCGCGGCCCTCGCGCACGACCCGCAGGTGCTCATCCTGGCCCGCGCCCTGCTCGGCGTCGGCGGCGCGATGATCATGCCCGCGACCCTGTCGATCCTGCGCCAGGTCTTCCCCGACCGACGCGAGCGTGCCCTCGCGATCGGCATCTGGAGCGCGGTCGCCGCGGTGGGCGCGGCCGTCGGACCACTGATCGGCGGCTTCCTCCTCGAGCACTTCTGGTGGGGCTCGGTCTTCCTCGTCAACATCCCGCTGATGCTGGTCAGCCTTCCGGTGGGACGGCTGCTGCTGCCCGAGTCCAAGGGCGACGGCCGGGGCCCCTGGGACGTGGTCGGCGCGCTGCTGGCGGCGGCCGGACTGTTCGGTCTGGTGCTGGGCGTGAAGCGGCTCGGCGGCGGGGAACCGGTGGTCAGCGTGTTCACCCTGGCTCCGCTGGTGGTCGGGGCGACGCTGCTGGTCCTCTTCGTGCGACGGCAGCGGCGTCGGGCGTACCCGCTGGTGGACCTCAAGATGTTCGGGCGACCGGCGTTCAGTACGTCCGTCGGGTGCATCGTGCTGGCGATGCTCGCGCTGGTGGGGCTGGAACTCATCGCGGCGCAGTACCTCCAGCTCGTGCTGGGGCTGTCGCCGCTGGAGACGGGGCTGCGGCTGCTGCCGCTGACCTTCGCCGCGATGGCGGCCGGGCTGGCGGGGGCGCGGATGCTGCGGCGGTTCGGGCCGCGGAGCATGGTGTGCTTCGGGTTCTGCCTGACGGCCGGCGCGGTGGTGCTGCTGACGGCGATGGGACGCGCGGACAACTGCGCCCTGATGGTGTCCGGGTTCGTGCTGCTCGGCTTTGGACTGGAGACGACCCTCTTCGGCGCGTACGAGTCGATGCTGAGCGAGGCTCCGCAGGAGCAGGCCGGCGGGGCGGCGGCGATCGGCGAGACGTCGTACCAACTGGGCGCCGGGATCGGGATCGCGCTGCTGGGCAGCGTGATGAACGCGGCGTATGCCCCCGGGCTGGCGGGCGTCTCGGGGGTGCCGGCGTCGGCTTCCACGGCGGCCTCGCACTCGTTGGGGGAGGCGTACGAGGTCGCCGCGCAACTGGGCGGCCCGGCCGGGGTGGCCCTGCGGCACGCGGCTCGGGACTCGTTCGTGCACGGGCTGCATGTGACGCTGCTGGTGAGTGCGGCGTTGCTGCTGCTGGGAGCGGCGATGGCGTTGCGGTTGCCGCGGGCCATGCAGTGCGGTGAGTCGCCCGCGGTGGAGTTGCCCAAGCCGAGGGAAGTCGCGGAGTCCCGCGTCTCCGCCTGACCGGCCTTCCCCACGGGTGGGCTCGGCTTTCCCGTCCGGCCCTGCAGCCGGTACTGGACGTGCCGGGCACCGCGTCGTAGCGTCGGCCCCGAGCCGTGACTAGCGGCGCTAGTTTTAGTCGTTGCGGGAGGGTGTCTCATGTCCGCGTCCGCGAAGTTGCCCCCGTTCGACCCCGTCGACCCGCTCGGCATCGACGACCTCCTGGAGCCCGAGGATCTCGCCATCCGGGGCACGGTGCGGGACTGGGCGGCGGATCGGGTCGTGCCGTATGTCGCCGAGTGGTACGAGCGGGGCGAGCTGCCGGTGATTCGGGAACTCGCCCGGGAACTGGGGGAGATCGGCGCCCTCGGGATGTCGCTGAGTGGATACGGGTGCGCCGGTGCCTCCGCCGTGCAGTACGGGCTCGCCTGTCTGGAGCTGGAAGCCGCCGACTCCGGGATCCGTTCCCTGGTCTCCGTGCAGGGCTCCCTCGCCATGTACGCCGTTCACCGGTTCGGGAGCGAGGAGCAGAAGGGGCAGTGGCTGCCCCGTATGGCCTCCGGCGAGGTCATCGGGTGCTTCGGGCTGACCGAGCCCGACCACGGGTCCGATCCGGCCTCCATGCGGACGTATGCCAAGAAGGACGGCTCCGACTGGGTGCTGAGCGGGCGGAAGATGTGGATCACGAACGGCTCCGTGGCCGGGGTCGCCGTCGTGTGGGCGCAGACGGAGGAGGGGATCCGCGGATTCGTCGTGCCGACCGACAGCGCCGGGTTCTCCGCCCCGGAGATCAAGCACAAGCTGTCGCTGCGGGCCTCCGTCACCAGCGAGCTCGTCCTCGACGACGTACGGCTGCCAGCCGATGCCGTGCTGCCCGAGGTCGTCGGGCTGAAGGGGCCGCTCAGCTGTCTCTCGCACGCGCGTTACGGCATCGTGTGGGGCGCCATGGGCGCGGCGCGCTCCTGCTTCGAGGCCGCCGTGGACTACGCGAAGTCGCGGGAGCAGTTCGGCCGGCCGATCGGGGGCTTCCAGCTCACCCAGGCCAAGCTCGCCGACATGGCGCTCGAACTGCACAAGGGGATTCTGCTCGCCCACCACCTGGGGCGACGGATGGACGCCGGCCGCCTGCGTCCCGAGCAGGTCAGCTTCGGCAAGCTCAACAACGTCCGCGAGGCCATCGACATCTGCCGTACGGCCCGGACGATCCTCGGTGCCAACGGGATCTCGCTCGAATACCCCGTGATGCGGCACGCGACCAACCTCGAATCGGTGCTCACCTACGAGGGCACCGTCGAGATGCACCAGCTCGTGCTGGGCAAGGCGCTCACCGGACTCGACGCCTTCCGCTGAACGCCGTCAGGAGGGGGCAGGGCCGGCGAGCGGCCCTGCCTCAGCTCTGGTTGTAGAAGCCGTCCGAACGGTGGGCCGCCGACTCCCCGTTGATGATCTCCGTGTCGGCCGGGGTCAGCAGGAACACGCGGTTGGACACGCGGTCGATCGAGCCGCGCAGACCGAAGATGAGCCCCGCCGCGAAGTCGACGACGCGCTTGGCGTCGGCGGGCTCCATGGCCGTGAGGTTCATGATGACCGGAACGCCGTCCCGGAACAGCTCGCCGATGGCGCGGGCGTCCCGGAAGCTGTCCGGGGTGACCGTGCCGATGCGGCGGCCCTTCTCCTCGGCCACATCCGTGGCCACCTTGACCCGCGGGTCGGTGACCCAGGCGTCCCCGGGCTCGGTCCCTTCGGAGTAGTCGTCGTCGTAGTAACGCTCGTCATCGTTGTCGTCAACGAGGCCCAGCCAGGCACTCGCCTTGCGCACCGATCCCATGGACGCCTCCTCTCACAGCGGTCTTTCTTTACCTTCCGCATCCCTATGGTCATCCATGATGCGGACGTCGCGCCAAGTGGATAGACGCCGCGCGGGGGGTTTGTGACGGTACTGGTGCACAGCGAATACGTCGAGAGCCCGTGTCCCGCAAGGGGCATGCCACGTACGGCTGCTGACTGTGAGTGAAATATGATTCTTCGCGGCGTACGGGTGAGACGGGGTGCGTACGGGTGAACGAGTCGGACGCCGTGTTCGGTACTCCGGTCGGTACGATGCGGCAGCTCAGCGTCATCGAGTACGGCGTAAGAACCACGGGGGGACGTCATGTTCGGAATGGTCAGGCCATGCCGTCATCGGCTCGGAGAGAAGCTCACCGGCCAGTGGCTGGCGCATCTGTGCGGGCTGTGTCTCGCGTTGCGCGGTGACCATGGTCAGTTCGCGCGGATCGTGACGAACTACGACGGGCTTCTCATCTCCGTTCTGACAGAGGCTCAGGCCGAGAAGAACAGTGGACTGCGGCGTACGGCGGGACCGTGCCCGTTGCGCGGAATGCGTACGGCGTCCGTCGCGCAGGGTGAGGGCGCGCGGCTCGCCGCCGCCGTTTCGCTGGTGCTCGCCTCGGCCAAGGTGCGTGACCATGTGGCCGACGGGGACGGACTGCTGGCCCGCCGACCGGTGGCGCTCGCCGCGCGCCGGGTGGCCGCCGGCTGGGGTGCCGCGGGCGCCCGTACCGGCTCGGCCGTCGGGTTCGACACCGCGGTACTCGTCGACGCCGTGGACCGGCAGGTCGGCATCGAGGCGCTGGCCGGACCCGGGACGCCGGTCCTCGCCGTCACCGAGCCGACCGAGACGGCGACCGCCGCCGCCTTCGCGCACACCGCGATCCTGGCCGGACGGCCGCGGAACGTGGAGCCGCTCGCCGAGGCCGGTCGCCTCTTCGGGCGGCTGGCGCACCTCCTGGACGCCGTGGAGGACAGAGGAGCCGACGCCGAATCGGGTGCGTGGAACCCGCTGACGGCCACGGGGACCTCGCTCGCCGAGGCGCGGCGCCTCGCCGACGACGCCGTGCACGGGGTGCGGCTGGCGCTGCGTGAGGTGGAGTTCACGGATGCCAAGCTCGCGCACCTGCTGCTCGTGCACGAGTTGGGGCGCTCGGTGGACCGGGCGTTCGGCACCGTGCCCGTGTGCGCGTCCCACCAGCACGGGCCGTACGGGCAGCCGCCGCAGAACCCGTATGCCGGGGGGAACCCCTACGCGGGCGGGAACCCGTACGCCGGTGACGGGGGAGCGCCCGGCGGCGGTGGGGGAGCGCCCGGTGGCGGTGGCGGTGGCGGCGACGGTGACTTCGGTGGGTTCGGTGGCGGGCCGGCCGCCCAGCCGCCGAAGGGGCGGCGTGGGTTCTGGGCCGGCTGCGGGATGTTCTGGCTGCTGTGCTGCACCTGCAAGCTGTGCTGCGCGAAGGAGTACGAGGGCCCGTGGTCCCGCAAGAAGCGCGAGGGCTGCTGCCGGGACTGCGACGGCTGCGACTGCTGCTGTCCCTGCGACGGCTGCTAGCTGTATCGATCACGAGCACGGCACAGGCGGCTTCCGGACTTCCCCGGGACGTGGGTGGCGGACGGTGACAGGGTGGCGAGTCAACTTTCGTAGATCATTCAATGGTTGACGGCCGAAAGGCGCCCTTGCGCCTACCGGTCGTTCGGCCGAATACTCCCCCTCAGCGCTTGTCAGGGGCACGGCGTGTTCGGAATCCGGAGAACGCGGCCTCTGACTGCGCCTCACGGGCCCCGACCCCACGCGGGCCCCCGACTTCCCTTGGAGGGAACGAAAAGTGAGGATCAAGCGCACCACCCCCCGCAGCGGCATCACGAGACGGACCCGGCTGATCGCCGTATCCACCGGCCTCGTGGCCGCAGCCGCGATCGCGATCCCCCACGCGAGCGCCGCGGAGACTCCCACCACCTTCAGCTCGGCCCAGCTCAAGAGCGCCAGCGGCTCGGTGCTGAAGGCCGACATCCCGGGCACCGCCTGGGCCGTCGACAGCAAGACCAACCGCGTCATGGTGACCGTCGACAGCACGGTCTCCCAGGCGGAGATCGCGAAGATCAAGCAGCAGGCCGGGACCAACGCCGACGCGCTCACCATCAAGCGCACCCCCGGCAAGTTCAGCAAGTTCATCCAGGGCGGCGACGCCATCTATGCGAGCAGCTGGCGCTGTTCGCTCGGCTTCAACGTCCAGGACCGCAGCGGCAACCAGTACTTCCTGACGGCCGGTCACTGCACCGACGGCGCGGGCACCTGGTACTCCAACTCCGGACGCACCCAGGTCATCGGCTCGACCGCCGGTTCCAGCTTCCCCGGCAACGACTACGGCATCGTGCGCTACTCCGGGTCCGTCAGCCGGCCCGGCACCGCGAACGGCGTGGACATCACCCGTGCGGCCACGCCGAGCGTGGGCACCACCGTCATCCGTGACGGCTCCACCACCGGTACGCACAGCGGCCGGGTCACCGCCCTCAACGCGACCGTCAACTACGGCGGCGGTGACGTGGTCTCCGGTCTGATCCAGACCAACGTCTGCGCCGAGCCCGGCGACTCCGGCGGCTCGCTCTACGGCAGCAACGGCACCGCGTACGGTCTGACCTCCGGCGGCAGCGGCAACTGCCGCTCCGGTGGCACGACCTTCTTCCAGCCGGTCACGGAGGCCCTCAGCGCCTACGGTGTCAGCGTCTACTGATGACGTTCACCACCTGACTGCCCGGCGGCATCCGAGCCCCCGCACGCACCTGTCGTGCGGGGGCTCGTTCTGTCGTCTCGGCCTGTCGTCTCGGCCTGTTGTCTCGGCTGCTGTGGTCCCCGCTTGAATTCGGACCGCCGAGGGTCGATTTCAAGACAGGAGTAGACCTCACCCGCTGCTTATGGATGGCTCGCTCTTGGCGTTTGCTGAGCGAAAAGCCTGGTGTGACTGTGCACGGTCAAGGAGGGGAGGGCGTGCAACCGTGTTCTACGCGCGTCCGGAAGTCGACCTTGTGCGCTCCCTGTGTCTCTAGGAATAGTGAGCGTTGTTCAACCGGCAGGGGTGCGACTTTTGTTGTGTGCCGCCCCCCTAGCCGTACGCCTTCCGGTCCGGCGAGGTCCCCACAACCTCTCGGGCCGACCCCCCACAGGAGGACGTAAGTTGAAGCACCGACGCATACCCAAGCGGCGTGCAGCCGTGGTAGGTGCGGGAATCACCGCACTGGTCGCCGCGGGAGTGACCTTCCAGACTGCGAACGCGAGTGAGACGCCGGAGGCGTCCGCGCCGAAGACCCTGTCGGTCGGCGCGGCCGGAAAGCTCGCCTCGACGCTCGCCAAGGACCTCGGCGCCGATGCCGCGGGTACCTACTACGACGCGCAGACCAAGAAGCTTGTCGTGAACGTCCTCGACCAGGCCGCCGCCGACGCCGTCGAGGCGGCCGGCGCCCAGGCCCGGGTCGTGGAGAACTCGCTCGCCGAGCTGAGGAGCGCCCGTACGACGCTCAAGCAGGACGCCACCATCCCCGGCACCTCCTGGGTGACGGACCCGACGACCAACAAGGTGGTCGTCACCGCCGACCGTACGGTCTCCAAGGCCGAGTGGGCCAAGCTCAGCAAGGTCGCCGACGGACTGGGCGCCACGGTCGAACTCCAGCGCACGAAGGGGGAGTTCAAGCCCTTCATCGCGGGCGGTGACGCCATCACCGGTGGCAGTGGGCGCTGCTCGCTCGGCTTCAACGTCGTCAAGGGCGGTCAGCCGTTCTTCCTGACCGCCGGGCACTGCACCGAGGGCATCACGACCTGGTCCGACTCCAGCGGCAAGGAGATCGGCACCAACGAGGTGTCCAGCTTCCCGGACAACGACTACGGCCTCGTCAAGTACACCGCCGAGGTCGAGCACCCGAGCGAGGTCAACCTCTACAACGGCTCCACGCAGGCCATCAGCGGTGCCGCGGACGCCACCGTCGGCATGGCGGTCACCCGTAGCGGTTCGACCACCCAGGTGCACGAGGGCAAGGTCACCGGCCTCGACGCCACCGTGAACTACGGCAACGGCGACATCGTCAACGGTCTGATCCAGACCGACGTGTGCGCCGAGCCCGGTGACAGCGGTGGCTCGCTGTTCTCCGGTGACAAGGCGGTCGGGCTGACCTCCGGCGGCAGTGGCGACTGCACCTCCGGTGGGGAGACGTTCTTCCAGCCGGTGACCGAGGCACTGTCGGCCACGGGTACCCAGATCGGCTGATCCCGGTCCTGGCCTCGGCGAAGTCCCGTCCCTCGTGCGCGAGGGGCGGGGCTTTCCCTTGTCCGGGTCCGCTGTCGGTCGACGGGTGGGCCGTCCCGTCGTACCCGATCGCGCGTGGTCCTACGTTCGCTTGGTCGTCCGGTCCCGCAGCGACGCCGCCAGGAGCGTGATCGCGATCCCCGCGGCCGCCCATGCCGAGAGGACCAGGAGCGCGGCGGTCGTGTCGTTGCCCTTGAAGTAGGCGATCGAGCGGGTTGCCCAGGTGGCGGCGCCCGGCGGGAGGGCCGGGCCGATGTCCCTCCAGAACGGGGGCAGCAGTGGGGGCGGGAGGGCGCCGCCCGCGCTCGGGTTGCCCAGGATCACCACGATCAGGATGATCAGGCCGATGCCGGCCAGTCCGAAGACGGCCTGGCAGGCGAGCGTGGCCGCGCCCACCGCGAAGACGGTCAGGGCGCCCACACCCCAGAGGGCGGCGATGCTGCCCGGCAGGGCGCCCAGGACGGGGCCGACGATCAGGGCGCCGCCCAGACCGCCGACGACGGCCACGAGGGCCATGGCGATGAGACGGATCACCGAGCGTCTGGGGGTGGCGCGGCCGGCGCCCGAGCTGAGGGTCATGATCGACGCGCACAGGTAGCCGCCCACGCACCAGCCCACGGTGACGTAGAAGGACGACAGCCCGTTGGCGTCGTGCCGGTCGGCCGCGGCCACGTCGACGGTGCGCAGGGTGCGGGCCTCGGATCTCTCCAGGGTGGTGACGAGCGTCTCCAGGGTGGTGGCCAGCACCCGTCCGCCGCCGGTGGCGACCAGGAGGGTGTCGGTGGTGCCGGAGGGATCGACGAGGAGGGCGCCGTCGATCTCCCGCTTCAGGATCTGCTCGCGGGCTGTCGCCGCGTCGGCCACGGCGCGCGGGTCCAAGGGGTCGCCGGGCAGGTTGTCCAGGCGGGTCACCGTCTGCTGGGCGGCGGCCGGGGGTGCCACGACACCGAAGGGAACGTCCTTGGGTTTCGGATCGTGGAGCGCGCCCACATAGGAGGCGATGAAGAGCAGGGCGAGGGCCACCGTGCCGATCACGAGCAGGGTGGCTCGTGGAGTGACGGCGTCCCTCACCTCGGCGAGGAAGGAGCTGCGGGGAGTGCCGGCGCCGGTGGTCTGCGTCATGCCCCCACGGTCCGGGGCTCGGGGCGTTTGCGCAGGTGGGAGGCGGCCGAACGGATGTCGTACGAGTGTTCGAGAAACGGTCCGGACATGGTCTATGGTGGGGGTGGGAGAGTTGGGAACTGATGTTCGAGAGCCGGTGTTCGAAGACCGGGTCCCGGGCTCATGAGTGCGGGAGGTGCGTGTGCCGGGTTTCGCGCATCTGCACACCGTCTCCGGGTTCTCCCTGCGGTACGGCGCCTCGCATCCGGAACGGCTGGCGGAGCGCGCCTCCGAGCGGGGCATGGACGCCCTCGCCCTCACCGACCGGGACACGCTCGCGGGTGCGGTGCGTTTCGCGAAGGCATGTGCGGAGGCGGGGGTGCGTCCTTTGTTCGGGGTGGAGCTGGGCGTGGAGGAGCTCGACCTCCCGAAAGAGGGCCGGGACGGGCGGCCGGGGCGGCGGCGCACTCCGGTGCGCGGTGGCGCCTTTGTCGACGAGTCGATGCCTCGCGTCACCTTTCTGGCCCGAGACGGGGCCCGAGGCTGGGCCGATCTGTGCCGAATCGTTTCGGCCGCGCATGCCGGGGAGGGACCGCCGCTGCTGCCCCGGGGCGACAACCGGGGAGACGGCCTGATCGTCCTGCTCGGGCCCGACTCCGAGGTCGGCCGCGCGCTTGCCGCCGGTCGCCCCGATCGGGCGGCCAGGCTGCTGGTGCCCTGGCGGGAGGTGTACGGCGACTCCCTGCGGCTGGAGGCCGTCTGGCACGGCCGTCAGGGCACCGGACCCGGCTCACTCCGGCTGGCCGCCCGTACCGTCGGCTTCGCCGCCGAGCAGCGCGTACGGCCGGTGCTGAGCAATGCCGTCCGGTACGCCGACCCCGGGCTGGGACCGGTCGCCGACGTCCTGGACGCCGCGCGTCGGCTCGTGCCCATCGACACCACCAAGGAACTGGACTCCGGTGAGGCCTGGCTCAAGGGCGCGGACGAGATGGCGCGCGTCGCCGAGCGGGTCGTCGAGGCCGCGGGGTTCCGGCGGGACACCGCTCATCGTCTGCTGGAGCAGACCCGGGCGACGGCCGCCGAGTGCCTCGTCGACCCCGAGGACGACCTCGGGATCGGCACCGTCCACTTCCCCGAGCCGCATCTCGTCGGGGCCGGGCGCCGCACCGCCCAGCGGGCCCTCGCCTCGCGGGCGGTGGCGGGCATGGTGCTGCGCGGCTACGACGGACGGCGGGCGTACTGGGAGCGGATGCATCAGGAGCTGGACATCATCGCCCACCACGGATTCGCCTCGTACTTCCTGACGGTCGCCCAAGTCGTCGACGACGTGAGGGAGATGGGGATCCGGGTCGCCGCGCGTGGCTCCGGGGCGGGGTCGCTCGTCAATCATCTGCTCGGCATCGCGCACGCCGATCCCGTGGAGCACGGGCTGCTGATGGAGCGCTTCCTGTCCAAGCGCCGGCTGGTGCTGCCCGACATCGACATCGACGTGGAGTCCGCGCGCCGGCTGGAGGTGTACCGCGCGATCATCGAGCGGTTCGGGACCGAGCGGGTCGCGACCGTCTCGATGCCGGAGACCTATCGGGTGCGGCACGCGATCCGGGACGTGGGTGCCGCCCTGTCCATGGATCCGGCCGACATCGACCGTGTCGCCAAGTCCTTCCCGCACATCCGGGCGCGGGACGCCCGGGCGGCTCTGGACGAGCTGCCCGAGCTGCGTCGACTGGCCGGGGAGCGGGAGAGGTACGGCAGGTTGTGGGAGCTGGTGGAGGCTCTTGACGCCCTTCCGCGCGGCGTGGCCATGCATCCGTGCGGGGTGCTCCTCTCCGATGCCTCCCTGCTCGCCCGTACGCCCGTCATGCCGACCAGCGGCGAGGGCCTGCCCATGTCGCAGTTCGACAAGGACGACGTCGAGGACCTCGGGCTGCTCAAGCTCGACGTGCTGGGTGTGCGGATGCAGTCGGCGATGGCGCACGCGGTCGCGGAGGTGGAGCGGGTCACGGGGGAGCGGATCGACCTGGACGCGCTCGACTTCGAGCGAGGGGACGGCGATCCGGCGACGTATCGGCTCATCCGTTCCACCGAGACGCTGGGCTGCTTCCAGATCGAGTCGCCGGGGCAGCGGGACCTGGTCGGGCGGCTTCAGCCGGCGACCTTCCATGACCTCGTCGTCGACATCTCCCTCTTCAGGCCCGGACCGGTCGCCGCCGACATGGTGCGGCCGTTCATCGAGGCGCGGCACGGGCGGGCACCCGTCCGCTATCCGCACAAGGACCTTCAGGGGCCGCTGCGGGAGACGTACGGGGTCGTCGTCTTCCACGAGCAGATCATCGACATCGTGCACATCATGACCGGCTGCGGGCGGGACGAGGCGGACCGGGTGCGGCGCGGGCTCTCCGATCCGGAGTCGCAGGGGCGGATCCGGGTGTGGTTCGCGCAGCACGCGGCGGCCAAGGGGTACGACGCGGAGACCATTCGGCGGACCTGGGAGATCGTCGAGGCCTTCGGGTCGTACGGCTTCTGCAAGGCGCACGCGGTCGCCTTCGCCGTGCCGACCTATCAGTCGGCCTGGCTGAAGGCCCATCATCCGGCCGCCTTCTACGCCGGGTTGCTCACCCATGACCCCGGGATGTACCCGAAGCGGCTGCTGCTGGCGGACGCGCGGCGGCGCGGGGTGCCGATCCTGCCGTTGGACGTGAACGCGTCGGGGGTCGCCCACCGTATCGAACTGGTGTCTGAATCTGGGAAGGCCGGGGGCACTTGGGGACTGCGGCTCGCCCTCTCCGACGTGCACGGCATCAGCGAGGCCGAGGCGGCGCGGATCGCGGACGGGCAGCCGTACGCCTCACTGCTCGACTTCTGGGAGCGGGCCCGGCCCAGCCGTCCGCTCGCCCAAAGGCTCGCGCAGGTCGGCGGGCTGGACGCCTTCGGGGCCAACCGGCGTGATCTGCAACTGCACCTGACCGAACTGCACCGGGGCGCCCGGGGCGGTGGCGGCGGGCAGCTCCCTCTGGCCGGCGGGCGCAAGACGGCCGCGGCCGGGCTGCCCGACCTCACCTCGGCGGAGCGGCTCAGCGCCGAGCTGGGGGTGCTGTCGATGGACGCCTCGCGCAATCTGATGGACGACCATCGGGCCTTCCTCGACGAGTTGGGCGTCGTCTCGGCACGGCGGCTGCGCGATGCCCGGCACGGGGAGACCGTGCTGGTCGCCGGCGCCAAGGCGGCCACCCAGACGCCGCCGATCCGGTCCGGCAAGCGGGTCATCTTCAGCACGCTGGACGACGGCACGGGCCTGGTCGACCTCGCCTTCTTCGACGACTCGCACGACGCCTGCGCCCACACCGTCTTCCACTCCTGGCTGCTGCTGGTGCGCGGGGTCGTGCAGCGGCGCGGCCCGCGCAGCCTCAGCGTGGTGGGAGCCGCCGCCTGGAACCTCGCCGAGCTGATCGAGCTGCGCGCCGAGGGCGGCCTGGACGAGGTGGCGGCGCGGCTGGCGGAGCCGACGGCGGTGCCGGCGGGGGACGGCGGAGATCCGGCGCGGGGCCGGCGCATCCACCTGCCCACCGGATACGAACTCAACCCGTGGGCCGATCTGCGGCCGGCGGGTCAAGAGCCTTCACAGGTACGGAAGTTGTGGCACCAGAGTCCGGGGAGTGCGGGATGACCATCCTCTGCGTACGTTTCCAGCTGCCGCCGACGGACGAGGCGGCCCTGCCGGGGCTGCTCGGACTGCTGGAGGACTTCACGCCGGTCGTCCAGGCGCTGCCACCGGACGGGGCGCTGGCCGATCTGCGGGGCGCCGAGCGGTACTTCGGGCGCGGCGCGGTCGAGCTGGCGTCGGTGATCCGGGTGCGCGCCCTCGCCCACCACGGGGTCGACTGCGCGATCGGCGCCGGGCCGGGGCCGATGCTGGCCCGCGTCGCCCTGCGGGACGCCCGGCCCGGGGTGACGTGTGCCGTCCCCGAGGGGCCGGGTGGCGTCGCGGAGTTCCTCGCCGACAAGCCCGTCGCCGCGCTGCCCGGCGTCGGCGCCGCGACCGCCCGCACCCTGTGCGAGTACGGCCTCGACACCCTCGGCCTGGTCGCCGCCGCGCCCCTGTCCACGCTCCAGCGCCTGGTCGGCGCGAAGGCCGGCCGCGAGCTGCACGAGAAGGCGAGCGGAATCGACCGGGGCCGGGTGGTGCCGAACGCCGTATCGCGCGCGCTGGCCACCGAACGCCCCTTCGACCGGGACGAGCTGGACCCCGACCGGCATCGCCGCGCCCTGCTCTCGGCCGCCGAGGAGCTGGGCGCCCGGCTGCGCGCCCTGGACAAGGTCTGCCGCACCCTGACCCTCACCGCCCGGTACGCCGACCGCTCCTCGACGACCCGCAGCCGTACCTTGCGGGAGCCGACGGCCCACTCGGCGGCGCTGACCAGGGCGGCCTACGGCATGTACGACGCCCTCGGCCTCCAGCGCGCCCGCGTCCGCGCCCTCGCCCTGCGCGCCGAGGGCCTCGACTCCGCCGAGCGCGCCTCCTACCAGCTCACCTTCGATCCGCTCGACGAGAAGGCCCGCCGTATCGAGGAGGTCGCGGACCGCGCGCGAGCGAAGTTCGGGCCGCATGCGGTGATGCCGGGGGCGTTGGCCGCGTAATTCCTTTCAGGTGGTTGTCAGTTGGCCCACGGGGGCGTGATGCGCGTGCCGTCGGCCAACTCCGCCTCCAGGCCGATGGTTGTGGTGACCCAGGTGATCGCGGTCCGGTCGGTCGGGTTCTCGACGGCCAGAGTCGCGCCGGGGTTGATGATCAGGGTGTCGCCCGCCGTGATCCGGTCCGTGCGGTCGTCGAGCGTGATCAGCAGCTCGCCGTCGAGGAGGTGGAGGATCTCCTCCCGGGTGACGGTGTGGGCGGGGGCCTTGGTCCCTGCGGGGATCTCGCCGCGCCAGGCGCACAGTTCCTTGGACCCGGTACGGGGAGTGGCGTACGAGATGAAGCGGGCGCCGTGGATTTCATGCGTCGCGGCGTCGGAAGCGCGGATCACGGGCATGGAGGCCTCCTGGGGTAGATGGTCAAGTGGCTTGACCATATGCGGCTATGGTCAAGCCACTTGACCAATCCGTCAAGGGTGTTTCAATGCCTCTGTGCAGAACTCCGAAGCCATGGCCTTGTCCGCCGCCCTGCTCGCCGTCGCAGGTGAGCTCACCCAGCGCATCCATGACGGCGTGGCCGCCCGGGGCTTCGAGGGGCTGCGGCCCGCGCACGGTTTCGCGTTCGCCCGACTCGCCCCGGACGGTGCGACGGTCACCGACCTCGCCGCTCATCTCGGCGTGACCAAGCAGGCGGCGAGCCAGCTCGTCGACGAGGTCGTGCGCAAGGGCTACGCCGAGCGCCGGCCGCATCCCGAGGACGCGCGGGCCCGGCTGGTCGTGCTGACCGGGCGGGGGTGGGCCTGCACGCGTGCGGCCGAGGAGGCTGCCGCGGATGCCGTTCGGGTGTGGGGCGAGGTACTTGGTGAGGAGGAAGTGCGGGCGCTGTTCGGGCAGTTGGTGCGCATCGCTCCTCATGGGCCCGTCAAACCCGCCTGGTGACGGTTCATCAGGGGCTGTGAAACAAACCGCCCCTTACTATCGCTGGAAGTTTTTACTGACGCGTAACTTCACACGTCTACTACTCGCCCGTAACTTGACGAGTGAACAGCATCCTCGTGATCCGGATCACAGGGCGTAAGGCCATCGCACCTCCCTTGAGCGCAAGGAGATCACACGATGCTGCCCTGGAAACGAGTGCTCAGACCCCTGGCCGCGCTCCTGCTGACCACCGCGGTCGCCGTCGTCCCCACCGCCACCACCGCAACCACCGCCCGGGCGGCCGAAGCCGCGGCGACCTCGCACAGCGGCTGGAACGACTACTCCTGCAAGCCGTCCGCCGCCCATCCCCGCCCCGTCGTCCTCGTGCACGGCACCTTCGCCAACTCCGTCGACAACTGGCTCGGCCTCGCGCCCTACTTGGTGAACCGCGGCTACTGCGTCTTCTCCCTCGACTACGGCCGGCTGCCCGGCGTGCCGTTCTTCCACGCCCTCGGCCCCATCGACAAGTCGGCCGAGGAACTGTCCGCCTACGTCGACAAGGTGCTCGCCGCGACCGGCGCCGCGGAAGCCGACCTCGTCGGGCACTCGCAGGGCGGCATGATGCCCCGCTACTACCTCAAGTTCCTCGGTGGCGCCACCAAGGTGAACGCCCTCGTCGGCATCGCGCCCAACAACCACGGCACCACCCTGGGCGGGCTCACCCGCCTGCTGCCGTACTTCCCCGGCGCCGAGGACCTCCTCACCACCGCCACCCCCGCCCTCGCCCAGCAGGTCGTCGGCTCCGAGTTCATGACCAGGCTCAACGAGGGCGGCGACACCGTTCCCGGGGTCCGCTACACGGTCATCGCCACCAGGTACGACGAGGTGGTCACGCCGTACCGGAGCCAGTTCCTGAACGGGCCCGGTGTCAAGAACGTCCTCATCCAGGACCTGTGCGCGATCGACCTGTCCGAGCACGCGCTCCTGGGCCTGACCGACCGGATCGCCTTCCACGAGGTGGCCAACGCGCTCGATCCGGCCCGGGCCACCCCCACCACCTGCGCGTCCGCGGTCGGTTGAGCACCTGAGCACCTGAGCACCTGCGTGCCCGGGTACATGGGCGCGGCACACGCGCCGGGGTCTGACCGGCCTGAGCCGCCGGTCAGACCCCGGCGCACTGGGCAGCGGAGTCCCGGTCAGTGACCGTGGCGACCGCCGCCGGCCGCCCGTCGGCGCGCGGACGCGAACAGCACCGCCGAACCAAGCGCCAGGGCCGCCGCACCGCCCATCGCGAGATACGCCGTGCTGCTGTCCCCGCCGGTCTCGGCGAGGTTCTCGGTGGCGCCGGCCGCCTTCGGCCGGTTGGCCGGGGAGGACTGCGCCTCCTTGTCCGCCGCGGTCGGCTCCGCCGACGTACGGGCGTCCTGGTCCCCATGGCCGTGGTGCTCGATCGTCGACTGGTCGGCCCCGTCCTCGATCTGCTCCTCGGTGGGCGCGGAGGCGCTCGGAGCCGGCTCTGCCCCGCCGTCGGAGCTGTCGCCGCCAGTGCTGTTGCCGCCGAAGGTGACGTCCGAGCAGGAGTAGAACGCCTCCGGGCTGTCCGAGCGCTGCCAGACCGCGTACAGCAACTGCTTGCCGGAGCGCTCGGGCAGCGTGCCGGAGAACGTGTAGTAGCCGCCCGCGGCCGCCGGGTCGGTGGCCGACGCCACCGGGTCGGCCAGATCCAGGTCGTCCCAGGCCAGCGGCTTCGCCGGGTCGTAACCGGCCTTGGTGATGTAGACCTTGAAGGTGCCCCTGTGCGGGGCGGTCACGCGGTACTTGAAGGTGTACGACCCGCTGCTCACGCGCGTCGCCGGCCAGTCGGCGCGGGCCAGGTCGAGGCCCTTGAACGCCTCGCTGTTCGCGCTGCACAGCCTGCCGTCCGGGATCAGCTCCTGATGGCGCCCGGCCGCGTCGCCGATGCGTATGCCGTTCCAGTCGTAGAGGGCCTGGGTTCCGCCCGCCGCGACCGCCGCCTCGCACGCGTCGGACCCCGGGCTCTCCGGGCCCTCCGCGTAACACTGCGAGACCCGGCTGACCGGATCCCCCAGCGAACCGTGCGCCGACGCGGGCGCCGTGGCGAGGGCGGTCAGGGTGAGCGGGGTCAGGCCGAGGACGGCGACGGCGGCGGCCTTGCGGCGTGCGGGCATGGAAGATCTCCTCGAAGGGGTTCTGACGCGTGGGGTGAATCCCGTGGGGGGCGATCAGAAGCTAGCCCGAGAAAACCGCGAAACCGCCTGCTGGAGGCGGCTGATGGCGATCTTTAGGGTCGCCTTAAGGGAGTGCTCAGACTCCGATCAGGTAGGTACCGTCGCGGTATGACGGACGACGAGATCAGGCCGGCGGTCGCAGCCGACGTATCAGCGGTGAAGGACGTGACCGATGCCGCCTACCACCGCTACATCGAGCGCATCGGCAGGGCGCCCGTGCCCATGGAGGCGGACCACGCGGCGGACGTGGCCGAGGGCAAGGTGTTCGTGACGGGCGATCCCGTCATCGGGCTCGTCGTGCTCGAGACGCACGAGGACCACCTGTTCCTCGACAGCATCGCCGTCCACCCCGACGCACACGGCAAGGGGGTGGGGCGACGGCTGCTGCACTTCGTGGACGCACGCGCGCGTGCGCTGGGTCTGCCCGAGATCAGGCTCTACACGAACGCCCTGATGTGGGAGAACCAGAAGATCTACCCGAAGTACGGCTACGAGTTCCTGGAGCGGCGCTTGGACGGGCCGTACGACCGTGTCCACTACCGCAAGCGGCTCGGCTGACGTGTCTCGTGCGGCCCGGCCCGGCGTCTCAGCCGTCCGGCCACCAGGTGCGGGCGATGTCCTTGCGGACCTCCGGTCGTCCCGAGGGGCGCTCGTCGGCCTCCTCCCGGACAAGGCGGGCGTCCGACTTCGTCTTCAGGGGCTTCTTCTGCACGGTCACACGGCGCATGGCTGCCTCCTTCAGGGCCTGCCGAGTTCCGCGTTCTCACGGAGGTAGACCCGTCCGGGGAGAGTTCCTCATCGCCGCAGGTCCTGTCAGTGGCCGTTGTCACGATTCGACTGTCAGTGGCGGGTGTCACTCTTGGCGCATGACGGACCATGAGGACTGGGACACGGCTGCCGCCTCCTTCGACGACGAACCCGACCACGGCCTGCGCGACCCCGAGGTACGCCATGCCTGGGCCTCCCGACTGCGGTCCTGGCTGCCCGAGCGCCCGTCCGACGTGCTCGATCTCGGCTGCGGCACCGGCAGCCTGTCGCTCCTCGCGGCCGAACAGGGACACCGGGTCACGGGCGTGGACCGGTCCCCGGCGATGGTGGACCTCGCCCGCGCCAAGCTCGCCGGGCGTGACGCGGCGTTCCTCGTCGGTGACGCGGCGGCGCCACCGGTGGAGGAGGAGCGGTTCGACGTGGTGCTCGTACGGCATGTCCTGTGGGCGCTGCCCGACCCCGGCCGCGTCCTGCGGCACTGGCGCGGGCTGCTGCGCCCCGGAGGGCGGTTCGTGCTGGTCGAGGGCGTGTGGGGGCGGGGCACCCCGGCCGGCATACCGGCGGACCGGCTCACCGACCTGATCGCCCCGCTCGTCGCGCACGCGCGCCTGGAGCGGCTGTCCGGCGACGCGCGGCTGTGGGGGAAGGACGTGGCCGACGAGCGGTACGCGGTGGTGGCGACGGTCTGAGGCAGTGCCGCCGCTGGGGCCTGTTGCGTGGCGCGTGCCGCGCAACGCCCGGCACGCCCTAGGCCAGCAGCGACTCCAGGCCCTTGTCCGCGGTGGCGAGCGCCTCCAGTTCGTCGAGGGCGGTCACCGCGGCGGCCGCCGCTCGTGGGTCCCGTGCGGCGAGACCGCTCTGCGCGAACTCGTCCTCGTCCAGGCGCCGCACGTCCGAGCCGTCGGCCGAGCGCCACAGGTCCAGGTCCAGGTCCTCCACGACCAGCTCGGCCCCGGAGAGGGTGGCCGGGCGGGTGACGTCGCAGTACCAGCCCTTGAGGGCGCCGCCGGCGTCGCGGACCTCCTTCACCGCGTACCAGCGGTCGCGCCAGTAGTACTCGGTGAAGACGTCGCCCGGCTCGAAGCGGACGAAGCCGAAGTCGCGGACTCCGGCGCCGGACCAGGGAGCGCGGACGGTGATGCGGGTGCCGTCGTCGGAGAGCAGCTCGGCCCCGTAACGGATCTTCGTACGGCCGGCCTTGACGAGGACGACCTCCAGAGGGCGTACCCGGTCAGCCGAGTTCGCGGACATGGCGCACCTCCGTCGCGCAGATCTCGTACCCGAACCACTTGTTGATCGCGATCATGGGCTCGTTGCCGGTGTCGTTGCCGGTGAACGCCTCCGTGTACCCGGCGGCGCGGGCGCGGTGCAGGGAGTCGTTCTTGGCGAGCTTGGCCAGGCCCCGGCCGCGGTAGGCGCGGGCGGTGCCGGTCATGGCGGTGGCGTAGCGGGTGCCGTCGGTGTAGGCCACGCTGAAGGCGGCGGGACGGCCGTCGACGACGGCGACCGAGGTCAGGTCGTGGTTGAGCAGGGGGTGCCTCCAGGTCGCTTCCAGCCAGGCTTCGTAGTCCGTGAACTCGGCTTCGATGTCGCTCGGTTCGTCCGACGTCGTCTCCGCGTCCAGCTCGAACATGGGGCGAGGATCGTCCGCGAAGCCGGCGGCCGTGCGCAGTTCGACGCCGGGCGGCAGCTCCTGGCGGGGAGGCAGGGTGCGGTTCGCCAGGTCCAGGCGCAGGAAGTAGGCGGAGCGGCGGCTCCGGTAGCCGTGGCGTTCGGCGAAGGCGCGGTTGTCCGGCTCGTCGAGGACCCAGGCGAAGACCTTCCCGACGTCCAGCGCCGCCAGGCGTTCCTCAGCGGTGCGCAGCAGCAGCGAACCGGCGCCGCGCCGTGTGCGGTCCGGGCGTACATAGACGTTCGCGAAGCCCTGGCCGGGCTCCGGGCTGTCGTGGGCGACACCGACCTGTGCCGTGCCGATCACGTCGCCGTCCTCTTCGGCGATCAGCTGCCTGAAGTGGGCGTCCGGATGGGTGTGGGTGAGGTCGTGGAGCACCGATTCCGGGGTGGACAGCATGAACGGCAGGGCGAGGCGGCGGACGCGGGAGAAGCCCTCGGCGTCGGCGCGCACGTCGGGGCGCAGGTCGCGCACGATGATGGTCATGTAGGCGCACGCTACGGGCGGACGTGGCCGGGGTGCCTCTCATTTTCCGGCGGGTACGGGACAATCAGCCGGTGACCTTGCAGATCCACATCGACGACAGTGCGGCCCCGTACGAACAGGTACGGGCGCAGATCTCCGAGCAGGCGCGGTCGGGGGTGCTGCCGGTGGGGTACCGGCTGCCGACCGTGCGGGGGCTGGCGGAGTCGCTGGGGCTGGCGGCCAACACGGTCGCCAAGGCGTACCGGGCGCTGGAGAGCGACGGGGTGATCGAGACGCGGGGGCGCAACGGCACGTTCGTGGCCGCCGCCGGCTCGGCCGCGGAGCGTCAGTTGGCGTCGGCCGCACAGGAGTACGTGGAGCGGGCGCGGCGCCTCGGACTCACGGAGGCTGACGCGTTGGCGGCCGTGCGGGATGCCCTGCGGGCGGCTTACGGGGGGTAGGGCGTCGGGGCGATGTGCCGTGTCGTTCGGCTGCGGCGCCGTTGTGGCTGGTCACGCGGTTCCCCGCGCCCCTGAAGGGGCGCTGCCGGCAGGGCTGTTCAGGCAGGCGCCAGGTGTCTCGGGGTGCGGGTCGGGCCCAGGCCCGCTCGCTGCGCTGCCCGCGCGAAGGTCATCGCGTCCTCCACTGCCGCCCCCGTCGGGTCGTTGTTGAAGTACGCGTACACGTCCTCGGCCTCGGACCACGTGTCCGCGATGCGGTGGGACCAGGTGTCCAGGGCCTGGCGGCCGTAGTGAGGCCAGCGCCGGGCGCGGCCCTGGTGGAAGCGGACGTAGCCCCAGTCGGTGGTCCGCCACAGCGGGGTCACGGGGCGGGACTCGACGTCGGCCCAGCACAGGGCCGCACCGCGCGCCTGAATCACCTCACGGATCTCCGGCGTCCACCAGCTGTCGTGCCGGGGCTCGACCGCGACCCGCGTACGGGACGGGAAGCACGCCAGGCAGACGTCCAGCAACTCGGCGTCCGCCTTCAGGGTCGGGGGGAGCTGCAGCAGGACCGGGCCCAGGCGGGCGCCCAGGCCCTGCGCGTGGCTCATCAGCCGGCTCACCGGCTCCTCGGGATCCCGTAGCCGCTTGATGTGGGTCAGGTAGCGGCTCGCCTTCACCGCCACCACGAAGTCCCCCGGCACCCGCTCCCGCCACGCCTCGAAGTTCTCCCGGGTCGGCAGGCGGTAGAAGGCGTTGTTGATCTCGACCGTGGCGAAGTGCCTCGTGTACTCCTCCAGCCACCGCCGCATGGGCACGTCGGCCGGGTACAGGACGTCCCGCCAGTCCCGGTACTGCCACCCCGAGGTGCCGACGTACAGCGTCATACGTCCATGAAAGCACCGCGGGCACCCGGCCGCCCGAACGGCGAGGCCAGCGAGGCGCCACAGGTCGAGGCGCTACAGGTACAGCCCGGAGTCCGCCCCTTCCCGCGGCTCCGGCAGCGACGTCGGGGACGTGCCCCGCTTCAGCGCGTACAGCTCCGCGAGGGTGGCGCCCTCAC
This sequence comes from Streptomyces sp. NPDC006385, assembly GCF_040612485.1. Classification (NCBI taxonomy): domain Bacteria; kingdom Bacillati; phylum Actinomycetota; class Actinomycetes; order Kitasatosporales; family Streptomycetaceae; genus Streptomyces; species Streptomyces sp. NPDC006385. The sequence continues at coordinate 112,434 of NZ_JBEXQG010000011.1, read as the reverse complement.
GGCCGACACCCTCCTCGGTGCCCAGCCAGCTCACCGCCTCCGCGCGCGTCAGCGGTCCCACCTCGATGCGCGCCAGACAGCGGCCGGGGCGGACGACGGCGGGGTGGAGGCGCTCCAGGTCCTCGTTGGTGGTGACGCCGACCAGGACGTTGCGGCCCTGGCCGAGCAGGCCGTCCGTCAGGTTCAGCAGCCGCGACAGCGCCTGGCCCGCCGTGTGCTTCGCCTCCCCGCGGATCAGCTCGTCGCAGTCCTCCAGGAGCAGCAGCCGCCAGCGGCCCTTCCCCGCCGCGTCCTCCTCGCCGATCGCGATGTCCATCAGATAGCCGACATCACTGAACAGCCGCTCCGGGTCCAGCACGCAGTCCACCTGGCACCAGTCCCGCCAGGAGCGGGCCAGTGTCCGCAGCGCCGACGTCTTGCCGGTGCCCGGCGGGCCGTGCAGCAGGAGCAGCCGGCCCGCGATGTCCTCCGGGGTCGTCTTCATCAGGCGGCCCATGGCGTCCGCCACCGGCGCGGTGTAGTTGGCCCGCACCTCGTCCCAGGTGCCCGCGGAGATCTGCCGGGTCGTGCGGTGCGGGCCGCGCCTGGGGGAGACGTACCAGAAGCCCATGGTCACGTTCTCCGGCTGCGGCTCGGGCTCGTCCGCCGCGCCGTCCGTCGCCTCGCCGAGCACGCGCTCCGCCAGCTCCTCGCTGGTCGCCGTCACCGTGACGTCGGCGCCCCGGTTCCAGCGGGAGATCAGCAGGGTCCAGCCGTCGCCCTCGGCCAGCGTCGCGCTGCGGTCGTCGTCGCGGGCGGCGCGCAACACCCGGGCTCCCGGCGGCAGGAGGGTCGCACCGGACCGGACGCGGTCGATGTTCACCGCGTGCGAGTACGGCTGCTCGCCCGTCGCGAAGCGGCCGAGGAACAGCGCGTCGACGACGTCGGACGGCGAGTCGCTGTCGTCGACGTTGAGCCGGATCGGCAGAGCGTCGTGTGGGTTCGCAGACATGCGGCCATGATCCGGCACGCGGCGGTCCCGTGCACCCGGTTTCCCCGGCACGTCCCGCCAACGGTCCATGTCCCCCCGTCCTCCGCGCCCCCTGCGTCCTGTTACAGGACTGTGTACCGCCGAAACCTGCCCGAGCCCACGCCACCCCCGTTACCGTTGTCCTTGATGGGACGTCATGGGTGGAATTCGGGGGCACGGCGGTGGCGGCTCACCGCGCTGCTCGGTGTGGGCGTGGCCGCTCTGGCCCTGGTGGTGACCCTGCTCAACACGCTTCCCGGCAACGGCGCGAGCACCGAGGGCACCACACGCGACGGCGACAAGGCGCACGGCACCCCGACCGCCCCGCCGGACGCCACGAAACCCGACGTGGGCTGGGGGTTCACCCACACCCAGTACAGCGCGGACGAGGGCGACGCCGCCGCCGTCGAGCGGGTCGAGAGCCGGCTCGCGGACGCCGGGGGACTGCCGCAGATCCAGCACATCATGGGCTGGGGCGCCGACAACCCCGAGCCGGTCGAGGGGCGTTACGACTTCGAGGCGATGGACCGCCGTATCGACTTCGTCCGCGCCTCCGGCAGCACCCCGGTCGTCACCCTGTGCTGCGCCCCCGACTGGATGAAGGGCGGCAAACCCGGCGTCGACGACACGGACTGGAGCCAGGCCGCCCTGGAGACGGCGCCCGAGCCCGAGCACTTCGAGGACTTCGCCGCGCTCGCCGTGACCGTCGCCAAACGCTACCCGGACGTACGGCACTTCATCGTCTGGAACGAGTTCAAGGGCTTCTGGAACGACGCCGAGGCCCGCTGGGACCACGAGGGCTACACCCGGCTGTACAACCTCGTGTACAGGGCGTTGAAGAAGGTCGACCCGGACATCATGGTCGGCGGGCCGTACCTCGTGATGGACAGCGTCGACCCGCGCGCCCAGGAGGCGTCCACAGCCCTGAAGGGCCCCTGGGGCGCCCTGGACCAGCGCATCGTCGACGCCTTCGGGTACTGGAACAGGCACAAGGCCGGCGCCGACTTCGTCGTGGTCGACGGCTCCAGCTACACCCGTGACGACGAACTGCTGCCCGACGAGTTCGCGGCCACCGACAAGTTCACCGCCGTCAGTCGGTGGGTGCGGCGTCAGACCGGTGACCTGCCGCTGTGGTGGGCCGAGTACTACGTCGAGCCCGCCGACGGCAACGACGACCGCCACGGCTGGTCCGAGGCCCGCCGCGTCGCCGTCCAGGCCGCCGGAATGATCGCCATGGCCAAGGGCGGCGCCTCCTCCGGCTTCTACTGGAATCCGCAGGAAGAGAAGGGCACCGACTGCCCGGGCTGTCTGTGGACGCCGACGGACACCGCGGCCGGCGGCGCGAAGCTGCCGATGTACGACCTGGTCTCACGGTTCGGCAAGGAGTTCGCGCCGGGGACCGACCACGAGACGGTGTCCGTCGCCGCCGCCGACCGGCCCGACGTCCGGGTCCTGGCCACGGACAGGGTGGTCCTGGTGGTCAACACGCTCGACCGGAAGACCAGCACGAAGGTCGACGGCAAGAAGTTCGACCTTCAGGCGTACGAGGTCAAGTGGCTCGAACGCCGAGCCACTTGACCCCTACTTGATCGTCAGGAACCGCTGCACCAGCGAAGCCAGCAGCACCGCCAGCAGCGGCAGCGAGAACCAGAAGCTGCTCTGCAGCCACCGCAGTTGCCGCACACCGGGCGCCACCGCGACCCGGACGATCTCGCGGACCATCAGCAGCAGGATCAGCGCGACCGCCGCGAGCCCCCCGACCACCGACCACGGCGTCCAGGTCACCTGCGGCCCGATCGGACCGGGATCGGCCTTCGGGACCTCGCCCGCCGGCTGCTTCCTGAGCGCGTACATCGTCACGTCGGCGTTGACGAAGACCTTCCTCAGCTCCTGCCGCCTGTCCAGGTTCTGGATCAGCCGCGACTCCCAGGTCGCCGAATAGCCCACGTCCATCCGGAGATAGGTGACCTGACCGCGGTTGATCATCAGGTAGGAGTTCGGGCCGGCGTCCTTCAGCGCCTTCACCAGCCCCGACACCAGCACCGGGTCGGCCGGCGCCAGAGTCGGCAGGTACTCCACCTTCTCCATGTCCCGTGAGCCCCACGGCATCGACGGCGTCACGACGTTGACCGGGTCGTCGCTCAGCCACAGCAGCCGCAGGCTCGGATCGTCATGGGCGTACACGTACTCCATGGCGGCGACCTCGCCGGGCCGGACCCGCTCGAACGGCTCGTTGCCCCACCGGGCCACCAGGAAGCCGCCCATGAGGACCAGGCCCGCCATCAGCGCGGCCAGCGGGGCGAGGCTCACCCGGTCCTTGTCGCGCTCCTTCGCGGTGACGCCCGTGCGCGGGAAGAGGGCGAGTCCGGCGAGCAGGGCCGCGCCCGGGAGGGCGAACATGAAGACCCGGAGTGCCATCTCACCGCCGTACGACTGCATGCCGAAGCCCAGGAACGGCACGAAGGTGAGGACGAGCAGCGAGCGCTCCCGGTAGTGGTGGAAGCGCCGGCGCCACCAGCCCCAGCAGGCCATGGCCATCACACCGCCGGCCAGCAGCACGCGGGTGTACAGCACGAGCTTGTGCGTCGAACTGCCGCCCTCGATCCGGCCGGAGACGGAGGACGACACATTGGAGCCGACGCCGCCGACCCCGCCGAAGAGTTCGTCGAAGTGCCCCGACCAGTACGGCTCGGCCAGGAAACCGATCCAGACCGTCACCATGACGCCGAACAGGATCGGCAGGCCCCGCAGTTCGGACTTGCCGATCAGGACGAGACCCGTCAGCACGCCCAGCATCACGAACGGCGTGAGCTGGTGGGCCGGGACGCTCGCCGCGAACAGCCCGATCACGATCACGAGCAGGACGGCCCGCTGCCGTCGGTCGGCCGGCTCGACCTCGACCTCGCCGGGCCGTCGCTTCGTCCAGATCACGCGCGGCGCCCGGAACCAGACCAGCAGGATCGCCGCGAACACCAGGTACAGCAGATAGGTGAAGCCCTGCGGCGAGAAGTAGTCCTGGCCCACCCAGCCGCTGAGCACGAACACCCAGATGCCGGTCCACTTGGCCCGCCAGCTCGCCCGCATCGAGCGCACCAGCAGGAACATCGGAACCAGGTACAGCAGTTGCATGGCCAGTGGCCACCAGCGGATGACCTCGGTGAGGTCGCCGACCCCGCACGCCTTCGCGGCGAACGCGGCCACCGCGAAGAAGCCCGGCCAGCTCCAGCGCGCGTCCAGGTCGGGCACGGCCGACCCGGTGCGGTCGATGTAGTCGAGGAAGCCGAGGTGCTGCCAGGCCGTCGCGAACCGCGGCTCGGTCTCGATCAGCGCGGGCAGGGAGTGCAGCGACACGACCGTCGCGAGCAGTGTGACCAGCAGCAACGCCTTGTGCTCCCGGCCCAGCCACAGCAGCGAGGCGAACACCACCGCCAGCAGCGCGGCCCCGACCAGCGTCGGCATCGGCAGCACCGAGATCAGCCCGAGCCCGCCCATGCCGTCCAGGTCGGCCTCGCCGAGCCGCAGCGCGGGCACCCAGTACAGCAGCAGCGCCGCGACCAGCAGACAGCCGAGGACGACCCCGAGCCGGGTGGGCAGCAGGCGCTCACGCCAGGTGGGCGAGGGCGCGACGGGCTGTCGTACGGCCTCTTCGTGCATCGGCGTTTCTTCCCGTACGACGGCCTCCTCGCGTTCCTCCGCCACGGCCCCGTCGAACGGCGCGTCCACCTCCGCCGGCCCCAGCGACGCCTCCGAGCCCGGCTCCCGTTCTTCGACCGGCAGCCCCACCTCGGGCTTGCGCGCCCAGGTCGGCCGGTGCTCCGGGCGGACGAGCGGCGTGCCCGTGGGGGGCGTGCCCGGTCCCGGACGGACGTCGGGCCGGCGTTCCAGATGGTCGAAGTCGACGTGGACGCCGAGGGCGAGGGTGTCGCTGTCGAGAGCCCAGGCGGACCCCCGCTTGCGCGCCCCCTCGGGCACCTCGCGTGCCCCCAGGTCGGCGAGATCACCGTCCGGGGCCGCGTCCTCGGGCACTTCGGACGCGGTGGCCCGAGCGGTCCGGTACAGCTTGGGCGCGGCGATCGCGACGATCACCGCGAGGGAGACGATCTCGGCGACCCCGGCACCGGTCAGCCCCATGCGGGGGAGCAGCAGCAGCGTCAGTCCGAGCACCAGGGCGCACAACAGGCCCTGCAGCCAGGCCAGTCCGGCGGTGCGGCTCTGGGCGCGCAGGACCGCGAAGTACGTCTCCATCACGACTCGCAGCAGCGCGCCGACGGCGAACCAGCGCAGCAACGGGGTGGCGGCGTCGGCGTAACCCTGGCCGAAGACGCCCAGGATCCAGGGAGCCCCGAAGAACAGGACCGTGCAGACCGGCACCATGATCCGCGCCATGCGCCGCAGCGCCGCCCGGGTGTTGGCCGCCAGCCGCCTCGGGTCGTGCGAGCCCTCGACCGTGAGGGAGGCGCCCATGTTGATGGCGAGCAGGTTGACCGTGCCGCCGATGGTGGCCGTGATGTAGAAGTAGGCGTTGTCCTCGGCGGAGACCTGCGCGGCCACGATCACGGGGATGAGATAGACCACGGCCAGCGAGAACAGCGACCCGGTGTAGTCGCCCGCCAGGAACCTCCCGATCTCCCTCAGGGACGGCGGGCGGGCGTGCTCCTCGGTCGCCGCCACATGGCGTGGCACCAGGCGCCGGAACACCAGCCAGCCCAGCGGCAGCACCGACACCGCGATCGCGGCCACCCACGACACGAAGACACCGGCGGTGGGGATCGCCACCGCGAAGGCCACCAGCAGACCCAGCTTGACCGCCGAGAACACCGTGTTGCCGACCGGCACCCACACCGCGCTGCGCAGCCCGGTCAGCACACCGTCCTGGAGCGTGAGCAGGTTCCAGGCGATGACGGCCACGACGAAGAAGATCCCGCCCGCCGCCCCGTGCAGGAACCGGTACGACGGCCCCCACAGGTCCAGCGTCAGCAGGAAGACGACCGCGGCCAGCGCCACCACCACGCAACTGCCCGCGTACGTCCGGAAGACGAGCCGGCCGCTCCCGCGTCCCGCCACCGGGATGAACCGCGCCAGCGCCCCCGTCAGCGCCACCGCCGTCAGCCCCGCGAGGAACTTCATCGCGGCGATGGCGGCGGAACCCTGGCCGACCGCGGACTCGGAGTAGTAGCGGGCCGCGGCCAACCAGAATCCGAGCCCCAGCACGGCGGAGATGCCGGTGTTGATCATCAGGGCGTAGGCGTTGCGGAACAGCTGACCGCCCCCGGGGGACCCGCCCATGCCGGGCAGGCGAAGCCGGCGCCCCGACTGCTCGGGCGCCGCCGCGTCGGTCGACGCGGGCTCGGTCGTGGTCGTCGTGTCAGACACGGGAACGCATGGCCTTCCGGCGGACCTGTCGTGCTCTGCGGACCAGGGCGTACCCCTTGGTGAGGGCACGGTCCCCGGCGAAGGCGCGGGCGATCGCACGCCCCTCGACCATCCGCCGGAACTCCTCGACACCGGTGGTGCGGCGCACGGTCAGACGGGTGAGGGCGTACGGCCCCTGCCGCCGCCGCGCGAGACCGTTGTTGACGGCGAGCGCCTGGGCGTACCCCGTCTCGCGCACCGCCTCGCGCACCCGGCGGCTGGAGTAGCCGTAGGGGTACGCGAACGACGCCGGGGCGGTGCCGAGCTGGTCCGAGATGATCTCCTTGCAGAGGATCAGCTCGGAGCGCAGCCTGCCGTCCGGGAGCTGGTCCAGCTGCGGATGCGTGTGGCTGTGGCCGCCGATCTCGACGTCCGCCTCGGCGAGTTCACGGACCTGGTCCCAGTCGAGCATGGTGTCCAGTCCGCCGCCCGTGTCGTGCGGGCCCTTCAGCCAGCCCGTCGAGACGAACACCGTGGCCGCGAAGCGGTGCTTGGCGAGCACGGGCAGGGCGTGCCGGTGCACGCCCTCGTAGCCGTCGTCGAAGGTGATCAGCACCGGCCGCTCGGGCAGCGGCCCGCCCGAGCGCCAGCGTGCGGCGAGATCGGCGGTGGTGACCGGGGTCAGACCCAGGTCGCCGATCAGCGCCATCTGCTCCGCGAACGCCTCCGGCGTCACCGACAGATCGCGGGTGGCGTCGTTCGGCGCGCTGGACACGGCGTGGTACATCAGGATCGGTACGCGCGGCTCGCTCATCTCGATCCCCCCTCGTTGTCCGCTTCCCCCTCCGTCGCCGCCACCGCGTACGTGACGCCGCCCCGGCGCGCCCGGACACTGCCCACCACGTACCCGCCGGCCGCCGTGAGCACCCCGGCGACGATCGCGCCCGCCCGCCCCGCACCGCCCGGCCGGGCCAGCAGGGCGTCCCGCAGCCCACGCGCCACCCCGGCCGGCAGGACCCGGGTGGTGTACCGGCGCTCGGACTCAAGTCCCTTGTCCGCGCCCACACTTCGGGCCACCAGCGCCTTCGACAGACCCTCGGCGTACGTCCGCGTGCGGAAGTACCGGAAGCGCTCACGCGCCTCGGGCACCCGGTGGTGGATCACCGCACGGTCGTCGATCAGCAGGACCGCGTCCGGCCGGGCCCGGGTGAGCCGGATGCACAGCTCCGTCTCCTCGCAGCCCAGCGGCAGCCGGTCGCCGTCCCGCCCGATGCCGCTGGCGAAACCGCCCGCGAAGTCGAACGCCGTACGCCGGAAGGAGGCGTTGCCCCCGAGGACGTTGCGCACCCTCACCCGGCCGTGTGGCAGGCCGCGGTAGGTGCAGCCGACCACCCAGTCGAACTCCTCCGGGAACCAGTCCGGTCGGCGCCCCGACGCCCAGATCGGCTCCGTGCGCCCGCCGACGGCCATCACGCGCGGGTCGGCGTACCCGGCCGCGAAGTGCCGCAGCCAGTCGCGCTCGGCCACGGCGTCGTCGTCGAGGAACGCGACGACCTCGCCGTAGGAGGCGGCGATGCCGGTGTTGCGGCCGGCGGACAGACCGCGAGGGCCCGCGTTGGCGAGCACCCGCACGTCCGTCGCTTCCTTGTACTCCTTGGCCAGCCGGTCCGAGAGCGCCTCGTTGTGGTCGACGACCAGCAGCGTCTCCAGGGCCGGATACGCCTGCGCCCGCACCGAGGAGACCGCCGCGAGGATGTCCTCCCAGCGGTCCTCGGTGTACACGCAGATCACGACGGAGATGTCGGGACCGCTCAAGACGCCTCTCCCCGGACCGAGTCGAGCATCGGCGAGCGGTGGGTCCGGCTGCGCAGGGCACGCCGGTTGGAGCGCTCCTTCAGAATCACCTTGAGCACCCGCAGCCCGTCCCGCACGGCCCGCAGATTGCTCGTGCCGTGGATGCGGAGGTACTCGTGGCTGGGTATCTCCTGCACCTTCAGTCCCGCCTTGACGACCCGGATGTTCATCAGGGTCTCCACCTCGAAGCCGGTGCAGTCGAGGTCGATCTTGTCCAGGCAGTGCCGCCAGAACGCGTTGTAGCCGTAGCAGAGGTCGGTGTAGCGGGCGCCGAACTTGCGGTTGACGGCCGTGCACAGCGCCCAGTTGCCGAGCTTGCGGATCGGCGTCATGTCGTCCGTGCCCCCGCCGTTGGCGAAGCGGGATCCCTTGGCGAAGTCGGCGCCCGAGACGAGGGCGGAGACGTACGACAGGATCTCGTTGCCGTCGGCCGAGCCGTCCGCGTCGACCATCACGATGATGTCGCCGGTGGCCGCCTCGAACCCGGTGATCAGGGCATCCCCCTTGCCCTTGCCGAGCTGCCGCACGACCTTGACGTCCGGCCACAGCTCACGGGCCACTTCGACGGTGTCGTCGGTGGAGTTGCCGTCCACCAGGACCACTTCGTGTATCCAGTCCGGCAGTGTCTTGAAGACGTACGGCAGGTTCTCCGCCTCGTTCATGGCCGGGATCACCACGCTCACCGGCGGCGCGATGGCCAGGTGCGAGGAGACGGGCCGGTACTTGCCGGCTGTGGACGGACCTTGGTCCGCGACCGCCGGGCGCAGAACAGAGCTCATGAGTCTGGTCCCTCTCGTCCGGTGGACCGCCCGCCCCTGGGCGGCCCGGCATTGTGTCCGGTTCGAAAGGGGGGTTCTCACTTCACGGCACGGATGAACGGATCTCCGTGCGCGCACCGTGAGCTGGCATGTGTGGCCGACCACCGGTAAAACCGGCAGCCGGTCGCGCGGCACGACTCGGCGACACGTGCGGACACCGTCACCGAGCACCCCCCTACCGCGCCCCGCGCCGGGACTGTCGCGGTCTTGAGCCCTCCCCTAGAGCCGCGTGCTGACAGTCCGATGCGGGTGAGATGTACGACGGTATTGATGATTGCGACTGTATGGCAAGAGCTGGAACGAGCTCTCACGTTTTTGTTGGTTTGACCGTAACCGGTCGGGTTGGACCGGCCGTTACCGGCGTCCCGAGCGGATCCTCCCCATCTGCTTGAGGAGCCGGTCCGCCGGTTCGAACAGCTCCGGCCGTGCCTGCACGGTGTTGCGCAGCGCCCGGACCGGGGCACGGCGTGCCCGGTGTCCGAACGCGACCGGGTGACGCCGGGTCACCCATCCCTCGGACACGCTCAGCTCGCGTGTCTTCAGGGAGTCCTTGTACTCCTTCTGGCCCCGGCCGAGATCGAGATAGGCGATGCCGTCGGCGGCGGCCGCCTCGGCCATGCGCAGATGCAGCACCAGCCCCGGGGAGTACTTCGAGAACTCCGGGTCGTAGGCCGGGAACCAGCAGGCCAGCACCCGCTCGGTGCGCAGCCCGAAGTGGGCGGCGATCGGCTTGCCGCCGGCGTACAGCACCGACAGGATCCCCGCGAACGGCTCGGAGCGGGTGTGGAACAGCTGCTGCACGAGCCGGGTGATCCACTCGTGCGCGAAGCGGTCGCTGCGCCCGGTCCTGCGGTACTGCGCGGACTTCCAGGCCATCAGCGTGAGCAGGGCGGCCGGGTCGCGCTCGTCGTGCACATACCGCACGTCGTCGTGCTCCCGGCCGAGCTTGCGTTCCCTGCCAAGGGTCTTCTTCGTGAACTTCGGTGATTTCTCGCGGAGTCGGCCGAGATACGCCTCGTACCCCTGGTCGACGTCCATGACCGGGGACGGGAACGTGCCGGTGGCCTCCGCCTCGAACGGCCCCTGGCCCTCCACCAGGTGGTCGAACTCCCACACGGCCAGTCCGCACGCCTTCAGCAGCTCGCGGGCGTCCCAGGTGAACCCGGGCCGGTGCACCAGCCCCTGGGCGTCCGAGAGGCCGAGGCCGACGGCCCGTCCGACCCCGGCCGCCGTTCTCTGGAACGGGAAGAACGCGGCCGGCTCGCCGCCCTCCCGTACGACCGCGATCCGCACGCCGCGCCGGCAGCGGCCGACCGCGAGCGCGAACTCGGGGGAGAGGAAGGGGTTGCCCAGCTCGGGCGAACCCTGGAGATGGGCCTTGGACTGCAAAGAGGTCCACGCCGCCCGGTCGGCGGAGCCGAGCTCGCCGGGGCGGTACACGCTGATGTCCACGTCAGTCAGTCCGCCTTCGCGTCGTACGGCCGCGCAGCCGCCGTACCAGGACCAGCAGGAGAAGGAGAGCACTGATCGCGGTCACCGCCACGATCCCGCCGCGTACCGACCACCGGTGCACGGCCAGCATGCCCTGGGCCACCAGCATGTTGACGACGACCGCGCCCGCGACGGCGGCGACGGTGCGGCCGAAGGGTTCCAGCCCGCGCAGCGCCGCGGCGATCGCCGCGGCCGGCGCCGCGAGCAGGAAGAACAACGTGAACGGGCCGCGCAGCGGCGAGCCCGAGTCGACCAGCGCGAGCACCGCGCCGAATCCCCCCGCAGCCGTCGCGGCGCCCGCGAGCAGCGGCGTCAGGTCCCTCCCCGGTCCTGGTCGCGGCCCTGGTCGCGCCCGCTCGGTGTCCTGAGACGAAGCTGTCTTGATACGTAAGGTCTGCATTGGCGACTTTGCCCCCCGAAGCGCCGGATGCCGGGCTTCAATGTCGCTCAGCGCCGTGTCGGCCGTCAAGATGCGAACGACCTCTTGACGCTGTTCGTGTCCGCGTTCGACGCAGGCGTTCCCCGGAGGCGGCGGGGCCTCCGGGGAACGGTGGTTCAGGTGGTGCGGGGGCAGGTCACGGCACGAGCTTCAGCAGCCGGTTCGGCGAGCCGGCGCCGGCGCCGGTGACCACGCCCGCGGTGGCGCCGGCCGTGAGCGCCGAGGCGACCTGGGCCGGGGTGGCGGAGGTGTGGCCCGCCAGGTACACCGCGGCCGCGCCCGCGACGTGCGGCGACGCCATGGACGTACCGGAGATGGTGTTGGTCGCCGTGTCCCCGGTGTACCAGCCCGCCGTGATCGAGGAGCCCGGCGCGAAGACGTCCAGGACCGAGCCGTAGTTGGAGAAGCTGGAGCGGGCGTCGGTGCTGGTGCTGGCGCCGACGGTGATCGCCTCGGTCACCCGGGCCGGGGAGTACGCGGAGGCGTTGACGCCGTTGTTGCCGGCCGCGACGGCGTAGGTCACGCCACTGGCGATGGAGTTGCGCACGGCCGTGTCCAGGGCGGCCGAGGCGCCGCCGCCGAGCGACATGTTGGCGACCGAGGGACCCGAGTGGTTCGCGGTCACCCAGTCGATGCCCGCGACCACGCCCGCCGTGGTGCCGCCACCGCTGTTGTTCAGCACCCGCACCGCCACGACCTTCGCCTTCTTGGCGACGCCGTAGGTGGCGCCCGCGACGGTGGAGGCCACATGGGTGCCGTGGCCGTTGCCGTCCTGGGCGGTGGTGTCGCCGTCCACCGCGTCGTAGCCGTACGAGGCACGGCCGCCGAAGTCGCGGTGCGTGATCCGGACGCCGGTGTCGATGACGTACACCGTCACGCCGCCGCCGGCGCTGTCCGGGTAGGTGTAGGTGCCCGAGAGCGGACGGGAGGTCTGGTCGATGCGGTCCAGGCCCCAGGGGGCGTTGGACTGCGTGGCGTCCACGTGGACGCGCTGGTTCTGCTCGACCGAGGCCACCGCCGGGTCGGCGGCGAGTCTCCTGGCCTCGGCGGCGGAGAGGGTGGCGGTGTAGCCGTTCAGCGCGGTGCTGAACGTCCTGGTCACCGAGCCGCCGTACTCCTTGATCAGGCTCTTGCCGGCGCTCGAAGCGGCCTTCAGGCGAGCGCTCTTCTTCAGTGTGACGATGTAGCTGTCCTTGATCGCCGTGGGGGAGCCGGCGGCCAGGACCGTGCCCTCGGCCGGGGCGGCCTGGGCGGGAAGGGCGGTGAGTCCGCCCACGAGGGCGGCGGCCGCCAGGCTGGATATCGCGGCGAACCTGAGCTTGCGGTTACGCAGTTGTGCCATGACGAGGGGGTCCTCCTCCAGGCGGCGCGCATCCGGGTGGGACGCGCGCGATGTGGGGGGTGCGCGCGTGCTCGCGCGCACGGCCCGGAACGTCGCGTTCCCGCTCCGGGTCGAGGTAAAGGATCTGTGGTCCCGCCGTGAAGAACAAGGTAGTTGACGAGTCATCAACAATGATGTCATGAACATGAAACAAAATCGACAGTCGATCCACAGGATGCGCCCCTGATCGCCCGGAAAGTCTTGGCATGGACACTTCCCGTCAACACGCGTAGTTGGTACGACGGTTATGGCAGAGATCCTGCTATAGGGAGGTTCCATGAGACGTTCCCGATTTACCGCATACGTCGCCTCGCTCCTCCTCGCCGTCGGCACCGTCCTGACCGGGACCGCCGCGGCGCAGGCCGCCGACACCGCCGCCACCGGCGGCTATGTGGCCCTCGGCGACTCGTACTCCTCCGGCCTGGGAGCGGGCAGCTACCTCACTTCCAGCGGCGACTGCAAGCGCAGCACGAGGGCGTACCCGTACCTGTGGGCCGCCGCGAACTCACCCTCGTCATTCGACTTCACGGCGTGCTCGGGCGCTCGAACGAGTGATGTGACCGCCAGTCAGCTCGGCCCGCTCAACTCCTCCACCTCACTCGTGTCCATCACGATCGGCGGCAACGACGCGGGCTTCGCCGACATCATGACGACCTGTGTGCTCCAGTCCGACAGCGCCTGCGTCTCACGGATCAACACCGCGAAGGCGTTCGTCGACTCGACGCTGCCCGGCAGGCTCGACTCCGTCTACTCCGCCATCCGGACCAGGGCCCCCTCCGCCCATGTGGTCGTGCTCGGCTACCCCCGCTTCTACAAGCTGGGCGTGTCCACGTGCCTCGGCCTGTCCGAGACCAAGCGGCGGGCGCTCAACGACGCGGCCGACTACATCGACGCCGCCACCGAGAAGCGCGCCCTGGACCACGGGTTCACCTTCGGTGACGTACGGCCCACCTTCACCGGGCACGAGATCTGCTCCGGCGACTCATGGATGCAGGCCGTCAACTGGCTCAACATCCCGGAGTCGTACCACCCGACGGCCGCGGGCCAGTCGGGTGGTTATCTGCCGGTCCTGAACAGCGTGGCCTGATCCACCGTCAGACCACTCGGATTCTCCTACGAGGTCGGCTCCTCGGCGGGCGATGGCGAGACCCCGTCCCCGTCCGTCGGGGTCTCCGTCACACAGGTCACCGAGAACGGCACCGAGTCGGACTTCGTCTCCACCGGGTCGCGCACCTCGACGCTGATCTCGTTCTCGAACGTCCCGCTCTCGTCGTACGTGGTCACGAACGCCTTGTCCTGCTTGGTCAGCCCGCCCCCTTCCGGGAACGACAGGGTCTTCCACCCCTGGTCCATGACCTCGCCGTCCTCGGACACCCAGCGGTAGCTGACCTCGGCCGGCAGCCGCCCCACCGTGAACGTCGCCGTGAAGGCCGGCGCCTCGCCGCTCGGCGGCGGACAGGAGCCGGAGTACTCCGTGTTCGCGCCCACCAGCGACACCCGCACGGACTGCGGCGGGGGAGCGGTCGTACGACTGCTGCTCGGGGTCGGGCTCGGCGTCGGGGTCGGGTCCCCGCCGGTGGTGTTCTCGTCCTCGGTCCCGGCCGGCGAAGTCCTGGCCTGCGTCGGGCCGGTGGCGCTCCCGCCTCCCTCGTTCCCGCCGCCGCCCTCGCGGTCGAGGAGGGCGTACGTCAGTCCCGCCACCGCCAGTGCGAGAGCGAGGGCGCCCGCGACCAGGACGGCGGCGGCGCGGCGGTCGCGGCGGGGCCGGTCGGGGGCGGTGTCCCGGGCGGGTCCGGCGGTCGGTGCGGGCCTGGTCGGTCCGGGCGGCGGGACGGGGGCCGTCGGGGCGGTCGGCGTCGGGTGGGCCGCGATCGTCGGCGGGTAGGGCGCGGCCCGGACGCCGCCCGCGCGCGGCGTCCCTCCCGCGCCGACGGTCCGCAGGTCCTGCTCGGCCCGGTCGGCCGGCAGCCGCTCGGCCGGGTCCTTGCGCAGCAGCCCCTCGATGACGGGGGTGAGCGGACCGGCCCGGCGCGGTGGGGGCAACTCCTCGTCGACGATCGCGCGCAGGGTGCTGAGCGGGGTGTCCTGGCGGAAGGGGGAGTTCCCCTCCACGGCCGCGTAGAGCAGGACGCCGAGGGACCACAGGTCGGACTCCGGGCCGGGAGTGCGGCCCAGGGCCCGCTCCGGGGCGAGGAACTCGGGCGAGCCGATGACCTCGCCGGTCATGGTCAGCGCGGAGCTGCCCTCGACCATGGCGATCCCGAAGTCGGTCAGGACCACTCGGCCGTCGTTCGACATCAGCACGTTGGCCGGTTTCACGTCCCGGTGCAGCACCCCGGCCTCGTGCGCGGCCCGCAGCGCGGACAGCACCTCGGCGCCGATGTGCGCGGCGCGCTGGGGGCTCAGCGGGCCCTCGGCGTCCAGGAGCTCGGCCAGCGAGATGCCGCGGACCAGCTCCATGACGATCCAGGGCCGGCCGTCCTGTGTCGCCACGTCGTACACCGTGACGACGTTGCGGTTGGCGACCCGCGCCGCCGCCCACGCCTCGCGCTCCAGCCGGGCGTACATCCGCTCGACCTCCGCAGCCGGCAGCCCGTGCGGCGCACGCACCTCCTTGACCGCGACCTCGCGGTGCAGCAGCTCGTCACGGGCCCGCCACACGGTCCCCATGCCGCCCTCGCCGAGCGGGGACAGGAGGCGGTAGCGGCCCGCGATCAGACGTTCACTGCCCGGTTCTTCGGACACGGGCGTCCCCCATTCGCCATCCGTGCGAATTCTCCACTCCGTCTTATTTCTCCCCAAAAGTAGCTCAGCCGAGTGCGGATGCCGCCCCCTTGAACACCAATCCGATCCCGAGGAGTACGACGAGGAACGCGGATCCCAGTGGTGCGGCCCTGCGCAGGAACGTCGTGATCGGGTGCGCGGTCCAGCGGGGGCGCTTGTCCAGCAGCCGGGCCGCGCCCGTACCCAGCTTGACGACGGCGTACCCGGCCGCGGTGAGGGTCAGGGCGAGCCCGACGCCGTATGCCACGACCAGCAGCAGCCCGAACCACGCCTTGCCGAGCGCCGCGGCGCCGACGAGCACGACGACCGCGGAGGGGCTGGGCACCATGCCGCCGGCGAAACCGAGGAGGATCGTGCCGCGGAGGGTGGGGGCGGTGGGGTGGGTGTGGGTGATGCCGCCGTGGGTGTGGGTCAGCAGGCCGTGGGAGTGGGAGTGGGAGGGGGAGTGGGAGTGGGAGTGCTGGTGGGTGGGGGTGTGGTGGTGCTGGGAAGCGTGGCTGGGCGCGGGCGCGTGGGGCGCCGTCGTGGTGTGCGTGTGCGCGGCGGCCAGAACCGGTTCCCGATCGCGTTCGGGGGTGTGGGTGTGGGTGTGGATGTGCTCGTGGTCGTGGGTGTGCTCGTGCCGGTGTGAGTGACCGTGCCCGCGGATGTGCCACGCCCTGCGGACCAGCGTCACCCCCGCCAGCGTCACCAGCACGCCGCTCGCGATGCCCAGCCAGGTGATGACCGACGGTGCCGCCGCCGATCCGGCCGTGACCAGGACGCCGAGGGCGACCACGCCCAGGGTGTGGGTGACCGTCACCGAGGCGGCCAGAGGCAGGACGTCCTTCATGCGGGCCTGACCGCCGCGGGCCGTCGCGACCGCGGCCATGATCGTCTTTCCGTGGCCGGGGGCGAGCGCGTGCATCGCGCCGAGGAAGACCGCGATGACCAGGGCGAGGGCGGCGAAACCGACGGTGAGGTCCTGGCGGGAGACCAGGCCGTCCAGGGCACGGGTCCAGCGGTCGGCGCCGCGCGGCAGGACGGAGGCGGCGGGGGCGTCCTGCTCCGCCTCGGCGAGGGCCGGTCCGCCGGGGCGCACACGCAGGGACGCGTTCCTGGTGTCGGCGGGGGAGGAGAGCAACTCCTCGGGGTACTCGGTCAGTTCGTGGGAGATCGACTCCTTCGGCACATCCGAGGCGGCGAGGGTCGTCCGGTCGCCGCGCGCCGTGATCTCCCGCCATCCGGGGCCCGCTTCCGCCCCCGCGCCCCGGAAGCCGAGGGCGACCGTGGCGTCCTCGGGCAGCGGCGCCGTCAGCCCGCACTCCACGCGGAGTGTGTCGAGCCCGGCCTGACCGGGCCGCACGCGCGCGTGGCTGCTGTTCAGCGTCAGTGCGACCGTACGGCCGTCCACGGTGACCTCGCTGTCCCGCGCGGCGTCCTCGCACCGTTGCCGGGCCCACGCCACCATGCCCGCCTTCTCGATGTCGGGCCGGGCCTGGGTCGCCGGGATCTCGGCGAGGTCCTCGACATGGTGGACGCGCAGTTCGCCGGGGGCGGCGACGAGGCCGTCGTAGCGGTTGACGGTGAAGTTGCCGAGCGGGTGTGCGCTCGCGGCGGGGGCGGCGAACAGCGCGAGCGCGCAGGTCGTCGTGAGGACGGCCGCGGCTGAGGCGAGCAGTCGACGGGGCGTCACTTGGCCGCCTCCAGGTCCTTCAGGGCCGCACGGGCTTCCCGGGCGCCCAGCGGTGAGAAGCCGGGGTTCAGCTTCAGGGCGGCTCGGAGGTGCTCGCGGGCCTCCTCGGCGTTGCCGTTGGCACGCTCGATCATCCCGCGGTGGTGGAGGAACGCGGCGTTGCGGTAGCCGGTGGCCGTGGCCTCGCGGGCGTACTCCAGGGCTTCCTCGTCCTTGCCGTTGACGTGCAGCGCCCAGGCCAGGGCGTCCGCGGTGTGCACGGTGTGGCGGCGGTTCCACTCGGCGCGGGCGGCGCGCAGGGCGGCGGCCCTGTCGCCGTGGTCGGCGGCCGCGAGGGCGGTGTCGAGGTCGGCGTTGACACCGCCCGCGCGGGCGAGGGCCGTCCAGGCGTCGACGAGGGCGTACTGGTCGTCGGCCTCGCCCTGGTCGCCGGCCGCCTCGTACAGCTCGCCGAGTGCGACGAGCGGGCCGGGCAGGGGGTGGCGGGAGACGACGTCCTTCAGGCCCTCGATCGCGCCGGCCCTGTCGCCGCTCGCGGCTTGCGCGCGGGCGCGGCCTTCGAGGGCGGGGACGTGGTTCTCGTCGGCGGCGAGGGCGCGGGCGTAGTGGGTGAGGGCGGTCTCGTAGTCGCCCTGGTTCCAGGCGAGTTGGCCGAGCTGGGTGGCGACGTAGGCGATGTCGCCGGGGGAGGCGGCGGAGGAGAGTGCCTGTTCCAGCACCCGCCGGGCCGTGTCGACGTCGCCGCGCAGCTCGCGCACGTACGCGTAGCGCGTGAAGACCGGGATGCCCGGGCGGCGGTCGTCCGCGGTGTCGGCGGCCTCGGCGGCGTCGGCGTAGCGGCCGAGTTCGACGAGGGCGTCGATACGGGTGCACAGGGCGCGTTCGCTGTAGGGGTTCACCTTCAGGGCCTGGTCGGCGTACTTCAGGGCGTCCCCGAAGTCGTGCCGGGCGGCGGCCAGGGCGGCGCGGCCGGCCAGGGCCTGGTCGTTGCCGCCGGCCAGCTCCAGCGAGCGCTTGAAGGCCCGCTCAGCTTGGGGGTAGCGGGAGGGGTCGCCCTTGGTGCGGGCCTGTTCCACGTAGGCGAGACCGAGGGTGGACCAGCTGCCGAAGTCCCTCGGCTGGTCGCGGAGATGGGCCTGGAGGGCGGTGATGCCCGCGTCGAGGTCGCCGCTCGCGAGCAGTCCCGGGGCCACGGCGGCCGATGCGGGGATGACGTGCTGGGTGCCGTTGTCGCGGACGGCGCCGAGGGCGAGGGAACCGGCGGTGAGAGCGACGGCCAGCAGGGCGGCGCACCCGGCGAGGTGGAGGGCGCGTCGGCGGCGTCCGGCCGCGGCGGCCCGTCGTACGGCGGCGATGCGCTGTTCAGCGGGTTTCTCGCCCCCGCCGCCCATGCCCGTCCCCTCCTCCAGGGGCTCCGCCTCTTCGACCCCGCCGGGCGGCTCCGCCCCCTGGACCCCGATCGGCCTGAACGGCCTCCTCCTCCAACGCGTCCGGACGGGCTGAAGGAGGCCGCCCGGCGTCGAGAGCTCGCCCCGCCGTTCCTGCCCCCTCGCGGCACTCACCCGCCGCACGGCGGCGATGCGCTCATCGGCAGCGGACTCCCCTTTCTCCGGCTCGCTGTCGCTCGTGCGCGGGGCCATTCCCTCTCCTCGATCGCCTTGCTGTTGACGGAAGTTGTCGCGTCCGACGGCGCGGCCCGCGCCGTGGGGGATGAGTTCTACGCGGGCCGCGCCAGCTCTGTGGGGGCCGAAGGCCCTAGGGCCGGTTGCGAAAGTGGCGCCTGCCGCGCGACGCAACAGGCCCTAGTACGCCCGGTCCCGCATCCGGCGCCACCACATCAGGGCCCCGCCGATCAGCAGGATGCCCAGCGCGCCGGCGCCCGCCGATCCGGCGATCAGGGTCATGTCGTCGGTGCCGCCGGAGGCACCGGCCGGCTGCAGCGCGTCGCCGATCTGGCTGCGGACGTCCGTCGTGCCGTCCGTGCCCTTGGCGAGCGGGCCGCGCGAACCCTCCGTCGGCAGGGCGAGGTACGGGAATGCCTTCTCGAACTCCTTGTCGTTCTTGTCGACCGCGTCGCCCAAGTCGTTCTTCGCTCCCAGCAGTTCACCCTCGACGACCTGGAGCGAGGCGTCGATCACGTCGTCGGTGAGGCGACGGCCGTTCGGGAAGCCCGCGTTGTCGCCGTCGAGGACGCCGAGCCGCTTGGGTTCCGCGGCCGGCTTGATCGAGGTGTTCAGGCGGAGCATCTCGGACGGCGTGACGTGCGGCGGCTGGTTGAGGTCCTTCACGCCCTTGAGGAAGACGTCGACCAGGTCGTCGCGCGGCTCGGCGGGCGCCGGGATCTTGTAGATCGCCTCGATGAGCTTCGGCAGCTCGGGGTTGGTGACGTTCTTCAGGAACTGGGCGTCGTCCCCGGGCGCGGACGCGTTGAACGTGTCCTTGTCCTTGAGGGGGTTCACGACCTCGTTCACCAGCGGGCTGCCCAGACGCGAGACCTGCTGGAAGTGGCCCTGGGCGTTCTTGCGCTGGGTCGTCGACCAGATGCCGACGATCGGCTGCTCCGCCGACTCGGCGATCATGTGGTTCGGGACCTGGAGGGCTATGGAATTGACGTTGTAGCCCTTGAGCGTGTCGTTGCCGACCTCGGAGAGGTTCCCGCCGTACAGCAGGTCGAAGACCCGCAGGTCCAGGAAGAACGGGTCGTCGGCCTGCCCGGCGAACGCCGTGGCGTCGCCCGCGAGCTTGTGGACGGCCTGTTCGCGCAGCTTGGCGTAGTCCGGCATCGACGCCTTGCCGACGTTCGACGGCGCCACCGGGACGTCGTTGGCGATCTTCGTCTTCGACAGCAGCTGCTGGTCCTTGAGCTTGAGCAGCTCGATGTCGTAGGTCTGCGTGATGTTGAGGTCGGCGTCGTCCAGGCTCTCGACCGGACCCGTGTTGTACAGGAACGTCTTCTTGTTCTTGACGTGCGTGTCGAAGGTGAAGCGGTAGAGCAGGTCGCCCTGCGCGTCACCGTTGTTGTCGATGTGGAGGTCGTACTGGGCGTCCTCGGCGAACGTGAAGAAGTTCGGTCCGCCGGCCGGCTCCTCGAACGGGATCCAGTTCGCGATGATCGTCGTCGTGTCCGGCTTGTCCGGGCTGACGAACGCGTACACGTCCGTGTTGTCGTACTGCGGGGTCCCCGAGATCAGCGGGGCCTCCCGGTGGCTGGAGGCGGCGGCCGCCCCCGGTTCCAGCGCGGTCACGCCGGCGGCTGCGAGCCCTCCGGCGGCCAGCGCACCACATACGAGGGTCACGAGTCCCCTGCGTCCCGCACCGCTCCTGGAATTAGGTGTCATGCCGTCCGTCCTCAGTGCCAACTTGCCTGACGCACCCGATTCGGAGCCGTCGCCAGGGTGGATTGGTCGAATCCCAAGCGTTCTTACGGCGGAACCGCGAAGTTGTTTCATCGGCGGGACACCCGCGTTTTCGGGCCCCTGATCCGTAACCCCATCCGGAGGTGTGTGCCGTGCGAATACCTCGTGGGACGGGACGGCCGGGATGCGGTCTTGCTGGAGGGGGAGACGAGTTGGAGGCGGACGAGCTGCTGGTGCTCGTGGCGGGCGGCGACCAGAACGCGTTCGAGCGGCTGTACGGGCTGGTGTCCGGGCCGGTGTACGGGCTCGTGCGGCGCGTGCTGCGCGACCCCGCCCAGTCGGAGGAGGTGGCCCAGGAAGTGCTGCTCGAACTGTGGCGGTCCGCCCCGAAGTTCGACCCCGGACGGGGCAGCGCCCTGTCCTGGGTCCTCACCCTCGCCCATCGCCGCGCAGTCGACCGGGTGCGCAGCGCCCGCGCGGCCGGCGAGCGGGAACAGCGCGAGGCGCTCCGTGCGAACCACCCGGCCTTCGACCATGTCGCCGAGGAGGTCGAGGCAGGTCTCGAACGCGAGTGGGTGCGCCGCTGCCTGGACCGGCTCACCGCGTTACAGCGCCAGTCGGTCACCCTCGCCTACTACGAGGGCTACACCTACCGTGAAGTGGCCGAGCGGCTCTCCCTGCCGCTGGGCACGGTCAAGACCCGTATGCGCGACGGACTCACCCAGCTGCGCAAATGCCTGGGAGGTGTCGCGTGAGCTTCGTCGGCCGCCTTCTGCGGCGCGAGGATCTGCACTCCCTCGCCGCCCCCTACGCCCTCGACGCCCTGGAACCCGTCGAGCGGCTGCGCTTCGAGAAGCATCTGAAGACCTGCGCCGGCTGTGCGGCCGAGGTGCGGGTCCTGGCCGAGGACGCCGTCCGCCTCGCCTGGTCGACGGCCGCCCCGGCGCCGGCCGCGATGCGCGACCGGGTCCTGGCCGCCGTACGCACCACCCCGCAGGAGCCCGCCGGGCGGGAGCAGGCACGCGCGCGTGCCACTCAGTTGCCGCCGCACGTGTGGGGCACCCAGCCGCCGCCGCGCACCCGTGCGCGCGGGGCACGCCCCTTGCTCGTGCCGTTCGCCACGGTCACGGCCGCCGCGGCCCTCGTCGTCGCCTCCCTGTTCGCCGTCCAGGCCGACCGGACGCAGGATCAACTGGACGCCCAACGGGCCCGGGCAAGTGAGATCGCTAACGTTCTCGCCGCCCCCGACGCCCGCGCGACCGCCGGTGAGGACGCGCAGGGCCGCACGATCGGAGTGGTCGCCTCCGCGTCCAAGGGGCGGGCGATCGTCACTCTGAGCGGATACGGCGAGTTGCCGAACGGTCGAGTGCACCAGCTCTGGCTCATGCGCCCCGACGCACAACCGCGCTCCCTCGGGCTCCTCGACGGCGACACGCCCTTGATCGCCTCCGGTCTCGACACATCCGCGACGTCACTGGCTGTGACCGTCGAGCCGGACGGAGGCTCGCCGCAACCCACCAGCCAGCCACTTGTCCAACTCGCCCTGAAATCGGTTGGATTCGGAGAGTAATCGCAGACGAGTTGTCAACACCCTTACGGGGAAGGTGAATCCTGAGACCGCGATACACGAGTGCCCGGCCCAGGCGATAGGGTTAACCTGCCCGGGCCGGGTGGACTCGTACGGGTGGGGAGTGACATGGAACAGATAACAGTGCGCAGCAGGGCCAGGGTCCCTGCGATCACCTGCGGGAGCAGCGCGACCAGTTCGCGCCTCGACCGCCATCTGTCGGTGCTGGCGGGTCCCGCCGTGCCGCAGACGGAGGCGGCCGAGGCGACCTCGCTGATGCGTGAACTGACCACGCGTGACACCACGCAGACTCGCAGCGACCGCGGTGCACGGGTTCGCCGCGTCTCGCTCTTCGCCCCCCTGCGTCGGCTGCGCCGTTCGCTGTTCGGCGGGCGCTGAGTCGCACCGGCGCTCCTGGAGCGACTACGAGGCCCGCGCTCGGTAGGTCACTTCCGCCCCGGCGCCGTATCGCGCTGTCGCCGTCCGTCATCCCCACGGCAGACAGCGGCGCCCCGGAGTACCGCCCGAGCGCGGGCACATCCCCCCGGCTCCCCCCGTCCCGATCCCGCTCATCGGCCACGACCCGCGCCTGACACCTTCGCCGTGCACGGCTGTCGCCGGACGACCGTCACCACTCGGCGACCGTCACCACTCGACGACCGCGCACGGCGACGCGCTCACCCGCCGCTCACCGCTCGCCACGCGCGTACCGGCGTACGGCGAGCGGCGCGAACACCGCGAGCAGTACCGCGCACCACATCCCGACCCAGGTCGTCGCGAACCGGAACAGCGGCAACAGGCCCAAGGCGTCGGCCGCTTCGAGCGCGGACCCCTCGATCCGCCAGCCCACCGCGAGCCCCACCAGCAGGAACGGCACCGTCCCCGCGGCCGTCACGACCAGGTCGGCGGCCGCCTGCCCGAGCGGCACCGCCGCCCGGCTCACCGATCGATCTGGAAGCGGTGTTCAGACGGGCGCTGGAACGGGTGCTGGACGCCTTCGACCCCGACCGGCGTCAGATCAGCGCGAGTTGCCCTTCCGGGCCCTCCTCGGGTCCGTCCAGCACCGACGCCGGCCTGCGGGCCGGCTCCGGGACCGGCAGGACTCCGGCCTCACGGAGGTCGGTCGCCGTGATGGTGGACGTCAGCTCCTGGTCCAGTGGCCGGGGCTCGGCCAGCAGCGCCAGGACCGTGATCAGCTCCAGCAGTTCCGATGTCCACGCCTGCGGCCAGGTCGCCGGGCGGATCGCGGCCAGGGTGCCCGGCTCCGGCTCCGTGACGCGGGCGGTGAACCACTGCTCCAGCACCTTGACGCCGCCCACCTCGAAGTCCCATGCCTCCGGTGGGACCGGTGCGATACGGCCCTCGTCCAGCAACAGGGCTTCCTCGTCCCGGTCGTACGCGAGTGTGAGGGGACGGGAGGGGAGTGGCGCCCGGACGTACGGGCGGCGGCCGCCCGGCAGCTTGGGACGGTCGCCGTCGCGGCGCATCAGCCACAGCGCGCGGTGACCCGACTCCACAGCGAGGGCCCAGAGTTCGGGGTCGTCGGTGAGGGGGACGGTGAGGTCCGGGCGTGCGGTCACCAGCGTCCAGGCGAGGACGTCCAGCGGCTCGACCGGTCCGCCGAGCCGGTCCCGCAGGTGCTCCATGAGACCCGGCGCCAGGTTGGGCTCCGTGCCGCCCGGGCGGCGGTAGAGGGGGCGGACGCGGCCCGGGCGGAGCAGCGGCAGCAGGGAGGTCGCCAGCAGGGCGGAACCTGGCGCCTCCAGGACGAAGACCTGGTGCTCGTCCGCCACCCGCCACAACTCCGGGCGCGCGGCGTCGATCAGGCGGTGGTCCGGGATCAGCCACTGCTCGTCGAACGGGGCGCACAGGACACGCACCGGCTCCGGGCAGGGCCCCGAGGCGCGGACCAGTTTCTCCGTGCGGGTGGACTGGCCGGGCAGCTGACCGACCGCCGAGTGCAGGGTGCGCGAGCGCGTCGGCTCCAGCAGGGCCTCCCGGCCCGGACCGTCGGCCTTCACGAAGGCGTCCCAGCGGGCCTTCAGGGACGCGGCGTCGGGACCCGTCGGCCACCCCCGGCCGAGCCGCGGCGGTGCGACGGACCACGGCATGAGGTCCGCCAGCGGCGGAGCGTCGTCGTGCGTCACGCTGGGCATCGTACGACGTGTCGAGCGCCCCGAGGGGCGCGGGTCTGTGCCGATATGCGGCTCCACGCGTGGGTGCGACCGGCCCCCACCGACTCGCGGGTTCAGCACCGCGCCGCCGGCGGAGCGCTCACGTGGCGTCCAGGGTCACCGTGAAGGAGAAGCGGTCACCGCGGTAGTGGATGACCGCCGCGTCCAGCACCTGCCCGGCCATGTCGTACGTCACGCCCGTGTAGTGCAGGATCGGGCTCAGCAGCGGGACTTGGAGCAGCCGCGCCGTCTCCGGGTCCGCGAGGCGGGCCTCCACGGTGTCCGTGATGCGGCCGATGTCCGCCCCGACGACGTCCCGCAGCACCTTGGTCATCGGCCAGCGGACCAGGTCGTCCAGGTCGATGCGGGCGGCGAGTTCGGGGCGGACGTAGTTGCGGGCGTGGTTGGTGGGCTCGCCCGTCTTCTCGTCGCTGCGCAGGCGGTGGTACGTCGCCAGCTCGTCGACGTCCGGGAAGTACTCGGCGAGTTCGGCCGGCACCGGCGCCTTGCCGTGGTCCAGCAGTTCGGTGGCCATGCCGGACTGCTGGGCCACGATCGCGTCCACCGAGCCGAGCAGTCGCACGGGGGTGCCCCGGCGGGCGTCCGGCTCGATGAACGTGCCGCGTCTGCGGTGGCGCGTGATCAGGCCCTCGTCCTCCAGCTCCTTCAGCGCCTGCCGCATGGTCAGCACGCTCACCCCGTAGTGCCCGGCCAACTGCTCCTCGGTGGGCAGCCGAAGCGGGTCCTGGGGTGAGCGGCCGAGGATCGAGGCGCGCAGCGACTGCGACACCTGGTACCAGAGCGGCAGCTTGCGGTTCAGGACGATCGAGTCCGGGGCGAAGGAGGTCACGGGCCATCCGTACCGGTCGGGAATGCTCAGTGCAAGGGGCGGAAGTGCCGCTCCAGGCCCTGCCAGACGTCGTCGTAGCGCTGTTGCAGGTGTTCCGCCCGGGCCGCGTGCGGGGTGAGCGTCACCGGCCAGCGCGTCTCGAACATGAAGGCGAGTCCGTCGTCGACCTTCTGCGGCCTCAGCTCGGCGGCGCTCGCCTTGTCGAACGTCTCCCGGTCCGGACCGTGCGCCGACATCATGTTGTGCAGCGAGCCGCCGCCGGGCACGAAGCCCTCCGCCTTCGCGTCGTAGGCGCCCTCGATGAGGCCCATGTACTCGCTCATCACGTTCCGGTGGAAGTACGGCGGCCGGAAGGTGTCCTCGCCCACCAGCCAGCGCGGCGCGAACACCACGAAGTCGACGCCGGCCAGCCCCGGGGTGTCCGAGGGAGAGGTCAGGACCGTGAAGATCGACGGGTCCGGGTGGTCGTACGAGATGGTGCCGAGCACATTGAAACGGCGCAGGTCGTAGACGTACGGCACGTGGTTGCCGTGCCAGGCGACCACGTCGAGCGGGGAGTGGTCGTAGGTCGCGGTCCAGAGGTTGCCGCAGAACTTGTTGACCACCTCCACCGGGCCCTCGACGTCCTCGTACGCGGCGACCGGCGCCATGAAGTCCCGGGCGTTCGCGAGGCCGTTGGCGCCGATCGGACCCAGGTCGGGGAGGTGGAAGGGCGCCCCGTAGTTCTCGCACACATAACCCCGGGCGGAGTCGTCCAGCAGCTCCACACGGAAGCGCACCCCACGTGGAATCAGCGCCACATGTCCGGGCTCCCCATGCAGCGGTCCGAACTCCGTGCGCAGCAGCAGTCCGCCGCGCTCCGGGACGATCAGCAGCTCGCCGTCGGCGTCGCTGAAGACGCGGTCCATCGAGGCGTTGGCGTGGTAGAGGTGCACGGCCATGCCGGTGCGCTGGGTCGCGTCGCCGTTGCCGCCCAGGGTCCACAGGCCGGCGAGGAAGTCGGTCCCCGGCGCCGGCTCGGGCAGGGGGTTCCAGCGCAGGCGGTTGGGGTCCGGGACGGATTCCGTGAAGGGGGCCGTGCGGATCCCGCCGTTGTCCATGCGCGTGAACGCCGGATGCGCGGCCGACGGGCGGATGCGGTACAGCCACGAGCGGCGGTTGTGTGCCCTCGGTTCGGTGAACGCCGTTCCGCTCAGCTGCTCGGCGTAGAGCCCCAGCGGTGCGCGCTGTGGTGAGTTGCGGCCCTGGGGGAGGGTGCCCGGTACCGCCTCCGAACTGTGCTCGTTGCCGAAACCGGAGAGGTAGGTCAGCCCTTCCGCGGTCTTCCGCGCGTCCCCGCTCATGATCACTCCCTTGAGATCTGATTCCTATGCATCACCGTAGGATTGCGTTTTCGCGGACGCAAGAGATCGGCCGGACCTCATCCGGCGGGACGACCGGAACCGGACTCGACCCGACTCCAGGGGATCCGACTGTCGGAGGGGTGTTCTAGTCTCCCGGGCATGTCGTGGACGCGGACGCCTCTCACCGCGCTCGCGGTCTGTGTCCTGCTGCTGACCGGAACCGTGGGCTGCGGCTCCGGCGCTGCCCGGGAGCGGGGGGCCAGTGGAGTGCCGCCGTCCCCGGTGGGCAGGGTCCTCGACGACACGGACGGCGACGGGCGGCGCCATCGCGAGGCGGATGAGGGCCACGCGCGGCAGGTGGGCATCGAGGTGCAACCGCCGGCCGGCGCGCAGCCCCGGGCCATGGCCAGGCCCGTCCCGCGCGGCACGCACCACGTCACCGTCCAGCTGCACGCCGACGACGGCACGGTGTGGGCGGTGGACGGCACGCCCGTCGAGAGCACGGCCGACCTCACGGCGTCGGGGGCGGAGACGACCGTGACGCCGACGTCGACCACTTCCGCCGCAGCGCTGAGCGAACCGGGCGCCCGTCCCCGTATCGAGGGCCGAGGTTCACCCGACCGAGCCGGAAAGGCATCATGAACAGCGTGCCCCACCCCGCATCGCTACGCCGGGCGCCCGTGCAGCGGCGCAGTGCCGAACGGCTCACCCGGATCCTCGACGCCTGTGCCGACCTCCTCGACGAGGTCGGCTACGACGACCTGAGCACCCGGGCCGTCGCCCAGCGTGCCGGCGTCCCCATCGGCTCGGTCTACCGCTTCTTCGGCAACAAGCGTCAGATGGCCGACGCCCTCGCGCAGCGCAACCTCGAGCGCTACACCGCCCGCGTCACCGAGCGCCTGGAGCGGACCGGCGACGGAGGCTGGCGCGCGGCCATGGACGCGGTGCTGGACGAGTACCTCGCCATGAAGCGCACCGCGCCCGGCTTCTCGCTCGTCGACTTCGGCAACCAGATCCCGGTCGGCACCCGCGGCGAACCCAACCACCGTGTCGCCGACCGCCTCACCGAACTGCTCTCCGGCTACCTCGGCCGCGAGCCGGACGGCGATCTGCGCCGCACCTTCCTCATCGCCGTCGAGACCGCCGACACCCTGGTCCACCTCGCCTTCCGGATGGCGCCGGAAGGGGATGAGCGGATCATCGCGGAGGCTCGGGAGCTGCTGCGGGCGTATCTGGCTCGGGTGCTGGACTGACGGCGTCACGGCGACGGGTTCGGTCCGGCGGGGTTCGGTCCGGCGGGGTGCGGGGTGCGGGGTGCGGGGTGCGGGCGTCTGGGGACGGCTGTCTGCGCCGGGCGGCCCACCGCGGACGAGGGCTCCCCACCCTCCCTACCGGTCGGTATGCTCGACTGTGAGTCCGCGCGTCATCGCCGCCGCCACCCCTGGAGGGCCCGTGTCCCGCACCGCACTGCGCATCTGCCCCCTGTGCGAGGCCACCTGCGGCCTGACCCTCACCATCGAGGGGACCCGCGTCACGGGCGCCCGCGGTGACCGCGACGACGTGTTCAGCAAGGGGTTCATCTGCCCCAAGGGCGCCTCCTTCGGCGCCGTCGACGGCGACCCCGACCGGCTGCGCACCCCCCTCGTGCGCACGGACGGCGAGCTGCGCGAGGCCACCTGGGAGGAGGCGTTCGACGCGGTGGCCGCGGGGATCCGCCCGGTCGTCGAGCGGTACGGGCCGAACTCGGTGGGCATCGTGCTCGGCAACCCCAACGTGCACACCATGGCCGGCGCCCTCTACCCGCCGGTGCTCATCGCCGGGCTGCGCACCCGCAGCCTCTTCACCGCGTCCACGGTCGACCAGATGCCCAAGCACGTCTCCAGCGGACTGCTCTACGGCGACGCCAACGCGATCCCCGTACCCGACCTCGACCACACCGACCACCTGCTGCTGATCGGCGCCAACCCGCTGGAGTCCAACGGCAGTCTGTGCACCGCACCCGACTTCCCCGGCAGGCTCAAGGCGCTCAAGGCGCGCGGCGGCACCCTCACCGTCATCGACCCGCGCCGCACCCGCACCGCCCGACTCGCCGACCGGCACATCGCCATCCGGCCCGGGACGGACGCCCTGCTCCTCGCGGCGATGGCGTACACGCTGTTCGAGGAAGACCTCGTCGACTTCGAGGACCTCGCGCCCCTGGTGGACGGAGTCGACGAACTCCGCGCGGCGATCGGCGAGTTCACCCCCGAAGCGGTCGCCGACGCCTGCGACGTGGACGCCGGCACGATCCGTGCCCTCGCCCGTGACCTCGCCGCCGCGCCCACCGCCGCCGTCTACGCCCGCATCGGCAGCTGCACCGTCCCGCACGGCACCCTGGCCAGCTGGCTCGTCGACGTCCTCAACGTCCTCACCGGCAACCTCGACCGGCCCGGCGGCGCCCTCTTCCCGCAGGCGGCCACCGACAGGACGCCCCGCCCGGCAGGGCCCGGCCACGGCTTCGCGCTCGGGCGCTGGCACTCCCGGGTGAGCCGGCACCCCGAGGCCAAGGGCGAGCTGCCGCTCTCCGCGCTCGCCGAGGAGATCGACACGGTCACCGACGAGGGCGAGCCGATCCGGGCCCTCGTCGCCGTCGCGGCCAATCCCGTCCTGTCGGCCCCCGACGGCGACCGGCTCGACAAGGCGCTCGGCTCGCTCGACTTCATGGTCAGCGTCGACCCGTACCTCAACGAGACCTCGCGCCACGCCCACGTCGTGCTGCCCCCGCCCCCGCCCGCGCAGAGCCCGCACCACGACTTCGCCTTCAACACCCTCGCCGTGCGCAACCAGGTCCGCTACACCCGCCCCGCCGTCCCGCTGGAGCCGGGCAGGATGGCCGAGACGGAGATCCTGGCCCGGCTGATCCTGGCCGCCACCGGCATGCATGGCGCCGACCCGTCCGCCGTGGACGCGATGGTCATCGACCAGACCCTCGGCAAGGCGGTCAAGGAGCCGCACTCACCCGTGCACGGCCGGGACCCCCGCGAACTCGCCGCGCGGCTCACCGGCGTCGGCGGCCCCGAGCGGCGGCTCGACATGATGCTGCGCCTCGGCCCCTACGGCGACGGCTTCGGCGTACGCCCGGACGGCCTGACCCTGGAGAAGCTGCTGGCCCATCCGCACGGCATCGACCTCGGGCCGCTCGCGCCGCGGCTGCCGCAGCCGCTGAAGACCGTCAGCGGCAAGGTGGAGCTGCTGCCGCGGCCCATCGCCGACGATCTGCCCCGGCTCAGGGCGGCCCTGCGCGAGCGACCCGACGGGCTCGTCCTCGTCGGCCGCCGCCATCTGCGCTCCAACAACAGCTGGATGCACAACGTGCCCGCCCTCACCGGCGGCTCCAACCGCTGCACCCTGCACATCCACCCCGAGGACGCCGAGCGCCTCGGCGTGCGGGACGGGGCGGCCGTACGCCTGAAGGGCGCCGGGGGAGAGGTGACCGCCCCCGCCGAGGTCACCGACGGCGTGCGCCCCGGTGTGGTGAGCCTGCCGCACGGCTGGGGTCATGACCGCCCCGGCACCCGCCTCGGCCACGCCGCCGCCGACCCCGGGGTCAACGTCAACCAGCTCCTCGACGGCAGCCTGCTCGACCCGCTGTCGGGCAACGCGGTGCTCAACGGAGTGCCCGTCGAGGTCGCGCCCGTGAGCTGAAAAGGCTCCGTCCGTGAGCCGCAAAAGCTCCCCCTGTGACCGAAAATGATCAGCCGCTGACCTGAGCAAAGCTCTGACCTGGAGTTTTGCGCTTATTGCTCGCACGTCAACGTCTTGTTAACGCTGCTTGACGGGACCTAACGTCATCGCACCGCCGGCCCTGGTGGGTCGTTCAAGGGCGAACGTTAGGTATCCACTCATGCTGACCATCCTTGGCTTCGCCATGATCGCGACCTTCCTGGTCCTGATCATGATGAAGAAGATGTCGCCGATCGCGGCGCTCGTGCTGATCCCGGCACTGTTCTGCGTCTTCGTCGGGAAGGGCGCCAAGCTCGGTGACTACGTCATCGACGGCGTCACCAGCCTCGCCCCCACCGCGGCGATGCTCATGTTCGCGATCGTCTACTTCGGTGTGATGATCGATGTCGGTCTCTTCGACCCGATCGTGCGCGGCATCCTGAAGTTCGCGAAGGCCGACCCGATGCGGATCGTCGTCGGTACGGCGATCCTCGCCGCGATCGTCTCCCTGGACGGCGACGGCTCGACCACCTTCATGATCACCGTCTCGGCGATGTACCCGCTGTACAAGCGCCTGAAGATGAGCCTGGTCGTGATGACCGGTGTCGCCGCGATGGCCAACGGCGTGATGAACACCCTGCCCTGGGGCGGCCCGACCGCCCGTGCCGCCACCGCGCTCAAGCTCGACGCCAGCGACATCTTCGTCCCGATGATCCCGGCCCTGGCCGTCGGCCTGCTGGGCGTCTTCGTCCTCTCGTACTTCCTCGGCCTGCGCGAGCGCAAGCGCCTGGGCGTGCTGACGCTGGACGAGGTCCTGGTGGAGCAGAAGGTCGAGGAGAAGGTCGAGGAGAAGGAGGCCGAGACGGTGCTGGTCGGCGCCGGTTCCGGTGCGGGGTCCGGTGCCTCCGGCACGGGCAAGGGCGCCGCGGTCACCGGCGGGTCCGGCTCCGGCACCGACGCCGAGGACGCCGAGGACGCCGAGGACGGCGACGCGGAGCGCTTCCAGGTCCTCGACCCGAACCGGCCCACCCTGCGCCCCAAGCTCTACTGGTTCAACGCGCTGCTGACCGTCACCCTGCTGACCGCGATGATCATGGAGTGGCTGCCGATCCCGGTGCTGTTCCTGCTCGGCGCCGCGCTCGCGCTCACCGTGAACTTCCCGCACATCCCCGACCAGAAGGCCCGCCTGGCCGCCCACGCCGACAACGTCCTCAACGTCTCCGGCATGGTCTTCGCCGCCGCCGTCTTCACCGGCGTCCTCCAGGGCACCGGCATGGTGGACCACATGGCCAGGTGGATGGTGGACGTCATCCCCGAGGGCATGGGCCCGCACATGGCGCTCGTCACCGGCGTCCTGAGCCTCCCGCTCACCTACTTCATGTCGAACGACGGCTTCTACTTCGGCGTCCTCCCGGTCCTCGCGGAGGCCGGCGCGGCACACGGCGTCTCCCCGCTGGAGATGGCCCGCGCCTCTCTGGTCGGCCAGCCGCTGCACATGTCGAGCCCGCTCGTCCCGGCCGTCTACGTCCTGGTCGGCATGGCCAAGGTCGAGTTCGGCGACCACACCCGCTTCGTGGTGAAGTGGGCGGCGCTCACCTGCCTCCTCATCCTCGCGGCAGGAATGATCTTCGGAATCATCTGACCCCGACCCCCTTTCTGGGAGGACACGACCATGGCGCCCGGTGGGAACCGCGGCTGGCTGCTCCGCCTCGTCATCGCCTTCAGCTTCGCGCAGGGGGCGGTGTCGATGGCCAGGCCCGCCGTCTCCTACCGGGCGCTCGCGCTGGGCGCCGACGAGCGGGCGATCGGCGTCATCGCGGGGGTGTACGCCCTGCTCCCGCTGTTCGTCGCCGTCCCGCTGGGCCGCCGCACCGATCACGGCCGGTGCGCGCCCCTGCTGCCCGTCGGAGTCGTCCTGATCTCCGGCGGCTGTGCGCTGAGCGGCCTCGCGAACTCCCTGTGGGCCATGGCGATCTGGAGCGGGGTGATGGGCCTCGGCCACCTCTGCTTCGTCATCGGCGCCCAGTCGCTCGTCGCCCGCCAGTCCGCCCCGCACGAACAGGACCGCAACTTCGGCCACTTCACCATCGGCGCCTCCCTCGGCCAGCTGGTCGGCCCGATCGCGGCGGGCACGCTGATCGGCGGCCGGGACATGGCGGGCACCAGCGCACTCGCGCTGCTGGTGGCGGGTGCGGGCGGCGCGGTCGCGCTCACGTCGCTGTGGCGCATAGAGAGCCGTACGACGTCCGAGTCCGGCGGGGAACAAGGCGAACGCGTCCCCGTACGGCGCATCCTGCGCGCCCGCGGAGTGCCCGCCGGCATCTTCATCAGCCTCGCCGTGCTGTCCGCGACCGACATCCTCACCGCCTATCTCCCGGTGGTCGGCGAGCACCGGGGCATCGCGCCGTCGGTGATCGGCCTGCTGCTCAGCCTGCGCGCGGCGGCCACCATCGCCTGCCGCCTGGTCCTCACCCCCCTGCTGCGGCTGCTCGGCCGCACCCTGCTGCTGACGGTGACGTGTCTGCTGGCGGCCATGCTGTGCGCGGGCGTCGCGCTGCCGGTGCCGGTGTGGGCGCTGGCCCTGATGCTGGCGGTGCTCGGCTTCTGCCTCGGCGTCGGCCAGCCGCTGTCCATGACCACGGTCGTCCAGGCGGCCCCCGAGGGCGCCCGCTCCACCGCCCTCGCCCTGCGGCTGACCGGCAACCGCCTCGGCCAGGTCGCGGCGCCCGCGTCGGCGGGCCTGGTCGCGGGCGTCGCGGGGGTGGCGGCGCCGTTCCTGATGCTGGGGGCGCTGCTGCTGCTGTCGGCGGGCATTGCCGTGCGGACGCCGAAGCGGCCCGAAGGGCCCGGAACCGCCCCGCGAGAGCGGCCGAAGCGCTCCGGATTCCGCCGGACGAGCGATCTTTGACGACGCGCCGGGGCCCGGTACGGCGAGTCGCAGTGCATGTGAAGGAGAGTCAGGCGAAGGAGCGATTTGTATGAAAATCGTCTGAATCAGAGGAGCGCGCATGCCGACCCTGACACCCTCACGTACGTTCCGCGCCCGCGCGGGCGCCACTGTCGTCCTCACCGCCCTAGCCGCGGCGGGGGCGTCGTGGGTGGCGGCGCCGACCGCGTCGGCCCAGGCGAACGGCGACATCAGGATCCACAGCGAGGGCATGCCCTACGGCACCCCGGATGACGAGGCGGTGGTCTGCAGGTTCTACCTCGACGCCGTCAACTTCGACACTCTCCCCTCGATCGAGTACACGATCACGCCGCAGCCCCCGCTGCCCAGCGCCGCTACCGTCACCGGCACGATCCAGCTCGCAGGGGGCGCCGGTCACACCGACTTGCTGGGGCTGGCGGACGGGCAGTACATGATCACCTGGACCGTGGACGTCACCAACACCAAGAGAAAGCTTTTCCGCGTCAAGTGCGGCGACAAGCGGGAGGGAAGGCACGGTCCGGAGGGGCGCATCGAGGACCACCGGCACAACGACGAGGGATGGGGACGTGGCGACCACGGCCCGAAGGGAGGCGTGCACGCGGGCGGCGGCGGTCTCGTCGACACGGCGGCGGCGTACGCGCCGGTGACCGCCGCGGCGGTCGTGGGTGGGGTCGCCGTCGGCGGCGTCGTGTACGTCCGGAGGAACCGCCGGCAGACCGATGGTGCCGCGTAGGCGCAGACGCAGGCCCTGGCACCGGACCCGCGCCTATCGCCTCACCAGGACGGCCCTGCTCGCGGTCGTCCTGGTGACGGTGGTGGCCCGGTGCGAGGGAGACGGCGACGTGACCGCGCCGGGAGGACCCGACGGCCCGGACACGGTGGCGGCCGGCCGGGCCCACGCCGCCCCCTCCACCCGCCCCACACCCCCGCCCCGCCCGCTGCCGCGCTCCCGGCCGACCTCCCTGCGCATCCCGTCCCTGGGCATCGACGCACCGATCATCGGCATCGGGCTCACCAAGGAACGGGAACTGGAGACACCGCCGATCGACAAGCCCAAGCTCGTCGGCTGGTACCGGGGCGGCGCCACGCCCGGCGAGCAGGGCGCCGCCATCGCGGTGGGGCACCGCGACACCCGAACCGGCCCCGCCGTCTTCGCCGGGCTCGCCTCCGTGAAACGCGGCAAGCAGATCGAGGCGCGGCGCGCGGACGGCCGTACCGCCGTCTACACCGTGGACCGGGTGAAGGTCTTCGACAAGGCGAGCTTCCCCGACAAGGAGGTCTACGGCCCGACCCGGCGCCCGGAGATCCGCGTGATCACCTGCGGTGGACTCTTCGACCGGCGGTCGGGCTACACCAGCAACGTGGTGGTCTTCGCCCACCTGACCGCGACGAAGTGACCGATGTATTCCCCACGGCGGGCACAATCCGTTAACTTCCGTGACTCACAGGCCCCGTTCGACCCGCACGGGGCCTTCGGACACACGGAGCAGCGGCGCTCCGGACGGCCCCCGGGGGCAGCAGCCATGACACGCGCCATCTCCCTGCACGACGTGAGCAAGTCATACACACGAGGCATCCGCGTCGTGGACCGGTTCTCGCTGGACATAGAGCCCGGCGAGTTCCTCGTCCTCCTCGGGCCCTCCGGGTGCGGCAAGTCCACCGTGCTCAGAATGATCGCCGGCCTGGAGGAGATCGACGAGGGCGAACTGCTGCTGGACGGCGAGTACGCCAACGACCTGCTGCCCGCCGCGCGGCACATGGCGATGGTCTTCCAGAACTTCGCCCTCTATCCGAACATGACCAGCCGCGACAACATCGGCTTCCCGCTGCGCATCGAGTCGCCCGGCGCGGACCACCGCCCTCGGGTGGACGCCACCGCCCGCATGCTGGGCATCGAGGATCTCCTCGACCGCTTCCCCGGCCAGCTCTCCGGCGGCGAACGGCAGCGCGTCGCCATGGGCCGGGCCATCGCCCGCCACCCCACCGCGTTCCTGATGGACGAACCGCTGTCCAACCTCGACGCCAAGCTGCGCAACCATCTGCGCGCCGAAATCTCCGGCCTCACCCGGACGTTGGGCGTCACCACGGTGTACGTCACCCACGACCAGGCCGAGGCGATGTCGCTCGGCGACCGGGTCGCCGTCATGCGCGGCGGCGTCCTCCAGCAGGTCGGCACCCCGCGCTCGGTGTACGCCCTGCCCCGCAACGTCTTCGTCGCCGCGTTCATCGGCACCCCGCGCATCAACCTCCTGCGCGGAGTCGTACGCGCCCCGCTCGACGGCGCGATGACCATCAGCCTCGGCAAGCAGTACCTCCGCCTGCCCGAACCCCTCTGCTTGGACCACCAGTTGCTCCGCGTCCAGCAGGGCCGCGAGGTCATCGTGGGCCTGCGCTCCGAGGCCGTGCGCATCGCCGAGCCGGCGGCCGCGCGCCCCGGTGAGGTGCCGATCAGCGGGCTGGTCGAGCATGTGGAGTTCCAGGGCCACGAGATCCTCGTCCACTTCAACACCGGTTCCCGCCCCGCCCTCGTACCCGACCTCGAGGCGCCGCGCCCCGCCGCACGGTCCACGAGGCGCCGCCGGCGTGCGGGTGGCCGGGACGGCACGGTCCTGGACCGCCTCAGGGACCGCGCGGGCGCCCTGCGGGCCGGCCCCGTGGTGGTCCTCGACCACCCGACCGACACCGGCACCGACTCCGCCCCGCCCGAGGGCCGCCTGCCCGGAGACCTCATCGTCCGCACGACCCCCGACTTCGAACTCCGACACGGCATGCACGTCCCCCTCCTCGTCGACCTGGCCCACCTGTTCGTCTTCGACCAAGACGGCGACCGCATCTGCCCGGCACCGGCTCGGCTTCCGGACTTGGGGGAGTGAGGCTCGCGCGAGCTCTGCGTGGCCCGGGTGGGAGGGGTCCGGGTGTGGCTCGCCTGTTCGGAGGAGTGAAGCCGGAGCGGTATGGCTAGGTATGGCGCATGAATCTGCGCCTCACCCGAACCCGGGCCGTACTCAGCACTGTTGGGCTTCTGCTGGCCGTCGGGGCACCGACGGCGTACGCCACCCTCGACGACGGCGGCACCTCCACGTCGGCGGCGTCCTCGGCACCGTCCCGGGGGGAGCCGTACGTCGAGACGCGGCTCCTCTTCGGCACCGCGCGCCCGGACGGTGGGCCGGCGGTCACCGACAAGCAGTTCATGGCGTTCGTCGACAAGGAGGTCACGCCGGACTTCCCGGACGGGCTGACCGTGCAGACCGGGCGCGGGCAGTGGCGGGACGCGAGCGGGACGATCGAGAAGGAGCGGTCGTACGAGCTGATGCTGCTGTACCCGGTGGACACGGCCGGGAGGAGTGACCGCAAGATCGAGGAGATCCGCCGTGCCTACGAGAAGGACTTCGGGCAGGAATCGGTGGGGAGGGTGGACGACAGGGTCGAGGTCGACTTCTGACGGCCTTCGGACGTCTGTGGAACGGCCTGCTGATCCATCTCCTGTCTCGCGGGGGCGTCTGGCGCTCAAAAACTATCGCCGCTAGTTTATGAGTCGGACGACGACAGCCTCACGACGAGGCGCCCCGCCCGGGAGGAAGCGCGATGAAGGCACACGACGGCATGTACATCGACGGCGCCTGGCGCCCCGCCACCGGCCGGGACGTGATCGAGGTGGTGAACCCGGCCGACGAGCAGGTCATCGGCCGGGTCCCGGCCGGCACCGCCGCCGACGTCGACACCGCCGTGCGCGCCGCCCGCGCAGCCCTCCCGGGCTGGGCCGCGACCCCGCCCGCCGAACGGGCCGCGCGGCTGGCCGCCCTGCGGGACGTCCTGCGGGCCCGCGAGGACGAGATCGCCGAGACGGTCACCGCCGAACTCGGCTCGCCCCTGAAGTTCTCCCAGGCGGTGCACGCCGCCGTGCCGATCGCGGTCGCGGGCTCGTACGCCGAGCTGGCGGCGACGTACTCCTTCGAGGAGAAGGTCGGCAACTCGACCGTGTACCACGAGCCCATCGGCGTCGTCGGCGCGATCACGCCCTGGAACTACCCGCTCCACCAGATCGTCGCCAAGGCGGCCCCGGCGCTGGCGGCGGGTTGCACGGTGGTCCTGAAGCCGGCCGAGGACACCCCGCTGGTGGCCCAGCTGTTCGCCGACGCGGTGCACGAAGCCGACGTCCCCGCGGGCGTCTTCAACCTGGTCACCGGCCTCGGCCCGGTGGCCGGCCAGGCGCTCGCCGAGCACCCGGACGTCGACCTGGTCTCCTTCACCGGCTCCACCGCCGTCGGCCGGCAGATCGCCGCGGTGGCCGGCTCGGCGATCAAGAAGGTCGCCCTGGAGCTGGGCGGCAAGTCCGCCAACGTCATCCTGCCCAGCGCCGACCTGGCCAAGGCGGTCAACGTCGGCGTCGCCAACGTCATGTCCAACTCCGGGCAGACGTGCAGCGCCTGGACGCGGATGCTGGTGCACCGGGGCCAGTACGACGAGGCCGTGGAGCTGGCCGCGGCCGCCGCCGCGAAGTACGGCGAGCGCATCGGCCCGGTGGTCAGCGCCAAGCAGCAGGCGCGGGTGCTCGGTTACATCAAGAAGGGCGTGGCCGAGGGCGCGCGGCTGGTCGCGGGCAGCCCCGAACCGCCGCGCCGGCAGGGCTACTTCGTCGCGCCGGCCGTCTTCGCCGACGTGACACCCGAGATGACCGTCGCGCAGGAGGAGATCTTCGGCCCCGTCCTGTCGATCCTGCGGTACGAGGACGAGGCGGACGCGCTGCGCATCGCCAACGGCACGGTCTACGGCCTCGCGGGCGCCGTCTGGGCGGGCGACGAGGCGGAGGCGGTGGCCTTCGCGCGCCGTATGGACACCGGCCAGGTCGACATCAACGGCGGCCGCTTCAACCCGCTCGCCCCCTTCGGCGGCTACAAGCAGTCGGGCGTCGGCCGCGAGCTCGGCGCGCACGGCCTGGCCGAGTACCTCCAGACCAAGTCCCTCCAGTTCTGAGCCAGCGCAAGGGAGCCACCCCTCATGGCCGTCCGTGCCGCCGTCCTGCCCGCCATCGGTGCCCCGCTGGAGGTCACCGAGATCGACCTGCCCGACCCCGGGCCCGGCCAGGTCCGCGTCCGCCTCGCCGCCGCCGGTGTCTGCCACTCCGACCTGTCCCTGTCCGACGGCACCATGCGCGTCCCGGTCCCCGCGATCCTGGGTCACGAGGGCGCCGGCACGGTCGTCGCGGTCGGTGAGGGCGTCACCCACCTCTCGCCCGGCGCCGACGTCGTCCTCAACTGGGCGCCGTCCTGCGGTGGTTGCCACGCCTGCTCGCTCGGCGAGGTCTGGCTGTGCGCCAACGCGCTGAACGGCGCCGCGAACGTCCACGCCCGTACGGTGGACGGCACCGACCTCCACCCCGGCCTGAACGTCGCCGCGTTCGCCGAGGAGACGGTCGTGCCGGCCGGCTGCGTCCTGCCGCTCCCGGACGGTGTCCCGCTCACCGACGCCGCCCTGCTGGGCTGCGCCGTCCTCACCGGCTACGGCGCCGTGCACCACTCGGCGGGGGTCCGGCCGGGGGAGACGGTCGCGGTGTTCGGGGTCGGCGGCGTGGGACTGGCCGCCCTCCAGTCGGCCCGGATCGCGGGCGCGGCGCAGATCGTGGCCGTCGACGTCTCGCCCGAGAAGGAGGAACTGGCGCGCGCGGCGGGAGCCACCGACTACGTGGTCGCCTCCGAGAACACCGCCCGCGCGATCCGGGGCCTGACGGACAAGCAGGGCGTGGACGTGGCCGTCGAGTGCGTGGGCCGCGCGACCACGATCCGCACGGCCTGGGACTCCACCCGCCGCGGCGGCCGCACCACGGTCGTGGGCATCGGCGGCAAGGACCAGCAGGTCACCTTCAACGCCCTGGAGATCTTCCACTGGGGCCGCACCCTCTCCGGCTGCGTCTACGGCGACTCCGACCCGGCACGGGACCTTCCGGTGCTGGCCGAGCACGTACGCGCGGGCCGCCTGGACCTGGGTGCGCTGGTGACGGAGCGGATCGCCCTGGAGGGCATCCCGGCGGCGTTCGAGAACATGCTGGCGGGCAAGGGCGGCAGGGCGCTGGTGGTGTTCTAGCCGCGCGCTCCGCACGCCCCGGCCGCCGAGCGAGGCCGGGGCCTTCGCCGTGCCCGGCCCGCCTTCCGTGCTCTGTGCAGGCAAACTCCTGCCGCTCGAACCGTTGACGAGCATACCGTCCGGTCAGTACGTTCCCCGGAACCCGAGCCACCCCCCGTTCGGTCCCCGCACCCCCCGGAGTGTGCACGCATGGACACGGCGCCTTCCGCCCAGCCGCTCACCCCTACCGCTCCCGCCGTCGGCAACCGCCGCCGCGTGGCCACCGCCGCGGCTCTCGCCTCGGCCGTCGAGTGGTACGACTACTTCGTCTTCGGCATCGCCGCTGCCCTGGTCCTCGGCGACCTGTACTTCCCGGCCGGCAGCCCCACCGCGGGAGTGCTCGCCTCCTTCGCCACCTTCGCCGTCGGCTTCCTGGCCCGCCCCCTCGGCGGCATCGTCGCCGGACAGCTCGGCGACAAGCGCGGCCGCAAGCCGATGCTGGTCCTCGCGCTCACCCTCATGGGCCTCGCCACCACCGGCATCGGCCTGCTCCCGACGTACGACACGATCGGCGTCGCCGCCCCGATCCTGCTGGTCGCCTTCCGTGTGATGCAGGGCATCGCCGTCGGCGCCCAGTGGGGCGGCGCGATGCTGATGGCCACCGAGTACGCCCCCGAGGGCAAGCGGGGCATCTACGGCAGCTTCGTCCAACTCGGCGTCCCCATCGGCGTGGTGACCGCCAACACGGTGTTCCTGCTGGCCGGAGCGTTCACGACCGACGCCGCGTTCGCGGCCTGGGGCTGGCGGGTGCCGTTCCTCGTCGGCCTGTTCGTCCTCGTGCTCGCCTGGTACATCCACACACGCGTCGAGGAGACCCCCGAATTCCGGGAGGCGGAGAAGAAGCTGGCCGAGCAGGAGAAGGCCGAGCAGTCCTCCCCGCTGCGCGCGATCCTCAAGGACCACCTCGGCACGGTGCTCCTGGCCGGCGGCTCCTTCGCCGTGAACACCGCCACCTTCTACATCATCATCACCGGCGTGCTCGACTACACGACGCGCGAACTCGGTATGAAGCGGAGCGCCGTCCTCACCGTCTCGCTGTGCATCAGCCTCACCCAGCTCGTGCTGATCCCGGCCGCCGCCGCGCTCTCCGACAAGATCGGCCGCATCCGGATCTACGCGCTCGGCGCGGCCGGCATCGCCCTGTGGGCCGTACCGATGTTCCTGCTGATCGACACCGGCTCGCTGCTGTGGCTGGCGGTCGGCACGTTCGTCACGAGCTGCTTCCTCAGCATCATGTACGGCCCCCAGGCGGCCCTCTTCGCCGAGCTGTTCACGCCCGAGATGCGCTACACCGGCGCCTCCCTCGGCTACCAGATCGCGGCCGTGCTCGGCGGCGGCCTCGCCCCGTTCGTCATGGTGCTGCTGCTGGAGGCCACGGGCACCTCGATGGCGGTGTCCGGCTACATCATCGGCCTCGCGGTGATCGCCCTGCTGTCCATCAAGGTCCTTGCGGACAGGGCGCGTTCACGCTGACTCCCGGGCCTGCTCGGGTTGTGGCGCGGCCGCCACGACCCGAGCGGACCGCGTCCGGGACCGCGACACGGCGACCCCCGCCAGGCATAGCGCGCCGCCCGCCAGGGTGAGCGGCCCCGGCACCTCGCCCAGCGCCAGCCACGACATCAGCACGACCAGCGCGGGCACCGCGTACGTGGTCGCGCCCATGCTGCTGGCGGTCGTACGGGCCAGGGCGTACGCCCAGGTGGTGAAGGCGAGCGCCAGCGAGAAGACGCCCAGGTAGACCATGTTGAGCGTCGCGGAGACGGAGGCGTGGGCCGCCTCGCTGATCAACTGCCCGGTGAACGGCAGGCACAAGGCCGCGCCGACCAGACACCCGTACGTCGTCACCTGCAGGGCGCTCGCATGGCCGAGCGCCGGCTTCTGGGCCACGACGCCGCCCGCGTACCCGACGGCGGCGAGCAGGCACAGCACCACCCCGAGCACCGAGGAACCGCCCTCGCCCGACATCGACAGACCCACGGTCACCGCACCCGCGAACGACACCGCCATCCCGGCCAGCAGCCGCGGCGGCATCGGGTCACCGAGCAGCCGGGCGCCCAGCAGCGCTATGAGGATGGGCCCGATGTTCACGACGAGAGCCGCCGTACCGGCGTCCACCTGCTGCTCGCCCCAGTTCAGCACGACGCTGTAGAAGCCGAACCACAGCAGGCCCGATATCGCGATCCCGGGCCAGGCCGCCCTGGGAGGCAGCCCCTCCCGGCGGACGAGGCAGATGCCGCCCAGCACCACGGCGCCGACGAGCAGCCGCCCGAGCGCCAGCGCGCCCGGCGAGTACTCCTCACCCGCGCTGCGGATGGAGACGAAGGCGGAGGCCCAGAGGATGACGCTGACGGTGGCGGCGCCGGCGGCGAGGAGTTCGGTGCGGCGGGGGTTCATCATGCTCCAGAGGCTAGGGAAGCAGGGGTTCGGAAGCTCGCGGATTTCGGCCCGGGTGCCGGCGACGCCCCAAGGGGCGCGGGGAACCGCGCGACTAGCCCCCACCCACCCGCACCCGGCACACCACAGAGCCCCCCACCCCCTGAGCCACCCCCGGAGCCCCCCAGCTCACCGCAGTGCCCCGCCCTCGATACCGAGCAGCTCCCGCAGCGCCCGCTCCCCCGACGGAGTCACTTTCACCGCCCGCTCCGAGCCGATGCGTACGCACCAGCCCTCGCCGAAGGCGTGCCGGCACAGGGCCGCGCCCGCGACGCCCGCGAGATGGGGTCGGCGTTCGGTCCAGTCGAGGCAGGCGCGGGCCAAGGGGCGGCGACTGGAACGGTCGAGGGCGATGCCGGCGGAGTCGAACCAGCCGAGGCCCGCGTCCGTGAGCGCGAACCCCGTGTCCTGAACGAGCAGCCCGCGCACGGTCAGCGCATCGGTGACCGCGATACCGAGCCGCCCGGCCAGATGGTCGTAGCAGGTGCGCCCCCGCGCCATGGCGGACCCCGCGCTGGACTCCCGTAGATTCCGCGGCCGTACCACGGCATCCGGCGCGACCTGCGCGGCCAGATCCTCCACCAGCTGGGCGACCCGCGCGTCGGCCAGCCGTACGTACCGGTGCCGCCCCTGCCGCTCCTCGGTGAGCAGTCCGCCCGCGACGAGCTTGCCCAGGTGCTCGCTCAGCGTCGACGCGGCGACCCCGGCGTGCCGAGCCAGCTCACCGGCGGTCCACGCCCGCCCGTCGAGCAGCGCCAGCAGACAGGCGGCCCGGGTCTCGTCGGCGATGAGTCCGGCGAGCCGGGCCAGCTGCGGTACCTGGGGGTCCCTGGTGGTCATGCGTCCCAGCATGGGGCACGGACACTTCGGCGCCCGCCGAAACGTGGCCAGGGCCTGTTGCGAAAGCGGCGCCTGCCGCGCGGCGTCCTAGGTGGCCCGCCCGAGCCGCTCGTACTGCCGTGCCAGCCCGTCCAGCAGTGCCGTCAGCCCCGTCTCGAAGGCCCGTTCGTCGATCTTCTCCTGCTGCTCGGCGAGGAGGTGCGCCTGTCCGAGGTGGGGGTAGTCGGCGGGGTCGTACGCGCTCGCGTCGTCCACGAAGCCCCCGGCGAACGAGCCGAGCGCCGAGCCCATGATGAAGTACCGCATCAGCGCGCCGATGGACGTGGCCTGCGCCGGCGGCCAGCCCGCCTCGACCATCGCGCCGTAGACGGCGTCGGCGAGCCGCAGCGCGGCCGGGCGGCGGCCGGGACCGCGGGCGAGGACGGGGACGATGTTCGGGTGGTCGCGCAGGGCCGCCCGGTAGGAGACGGCCCAGTCGTGCAGCGCGGTCCGCCAGTTCCGGCCGTCCTCGAACATCGACAGGTCGACCTGGCCGCTCACCGAGTCGGCGACCGCCTCCAGGATCTCGTCCTTCGTACGGAAGTGGTTGTAGAGGGACGGCCCGCTCACGCCCAGTTCGGCGGCGAGCCGGCGGGTGGAGACGGCCGACAGGCCCTCGGCGTCGACGAGTTCACGCGCTGTCGCGACGATCCGGTCGTAGCTGAGGAGGGGCTTGCGCGGTCGGGCCATGGCGCACATAGTAGGGCTGCCGAACGGAAACTAGCAGTGCTAATTTAGCACTGCGGCTTTCGATGTACGGCTCTCAGTGGCCGCCGTCTGTGGGGTGACTCGGCATGAACCTGGAGCTCAGCGAGGAGCAGACCGCCGTCCGGCAGCTCGCCCGTGCCTTCGTCGACCGCGAGATCGCCCCGAACGCCGTCGCGTGGGACCGTGCCGAGGAAGTGGACCGCGCCATCGTCAAGAAGCTCGGCGAGGTCGGCTTCCTGGGCCTGACCATCGACGAGGAGTACGGCGGCTCGGGCGGCGACCACCTCGCGTACTGCCTGGTCACGGAGGAGCTGGGCCGGGGTGACTCCTCGGTGCGCGGCATCGTGTCGGTCTCCCTCGGGCTGGTCGCCAAGACCGTCGCGGCGTGGGGGAGCGAGGAGCAGAAGCACCGCTGGCTGCCGGGGCTCACCTCCGGCGAGTACGTCGGCTGCTTCGGTCTCACCGAGCCCGGCACCGGCTCCGACGCGGGCAACCTCACCACGCGGGCGGTCCGGGACGGCGACGACTACGTCCTCGACGGCACCAAGATGTTCATCACCAACGGCACATGGGCCGACGTCGTCCTGATCTTCGCCCGCTCCACCGACGCGCCCGGCCACAAGGGCGTCTCCGCCTTCCTGGTCCCCGCCGACACCCCCGGCCTGACCCGCCGCACCATCCACGGCAAGCTCGGCCTGCGCGGCCAGGCCACCGCCGAGCTGGCGCTTCGGGACGTACGGGTGCCGGCGGCGGCCATGCTGGGGGAGGAGGGCAAGGGCTTCTCGGTCGCGATGTCGGCCCTGGCCAAGGGGCGGATGTCGGTCGCCGCGGGGTGTGTCGGGATAGCGCAGGCCGCCCTGGACGCGGCCGTCCGCTACGCCGGGGAGCGCGAGCAGTTCGGCGGGCCCATCGCCCAGCACCAGCTCGTGCAGGAGCTGATCAGTGACATCGCCGTGGACGTGGACGCGGCACGGCTGCTGACCTGGCGGGTCGCCGACCTGATCGACCGCGGGCTGCCCTTCGCCGTCGAGTCCTCCAAGGCCAAGCTGTTCGCCTCGGAGGCCGCCGTCCGCGCCGCCAACAACGCCCTCCAGGTCTTCGGCGGTTACGGCTACATCGACGAGTACCCGGCGGGCAAGCTGCTGCGTGACGCCCGAGTGATGACCCTCTACGAGGGCACCAGCCAGATCCAGAAGCTGCTCATCGGGCGGGCCTTGACGGGGGTCTCGGCGTTCTGAGTACCCGGATGAGTACTTCGGCGGATGTGGTCGTCACCGCGACCGCCGACCCTGTTCCCCATGAGTGACACACCGGTCAAGCAGGTCAAGCAGCAGAGTACGGCGGCCTTCTACGGCCAGGCCGTCGCGTCCTTCGCGGTCGCCATGGCCGCCACCGGCATCGGCATCTACCGGCTGAACGCCGACGCCTGGGTGCGCGGCTTTCTCGCGATCGCCGTCCTCTACCTGGTGACCTCGGCGTTCACCCTCGCCAAGGTCATCCGGGACCGACAGGAGGCCTGAGCCACGAGCATCGCGCGGCCGGCTCGTGCGGGCCCCCTCCGACCGCCTCGCTAAGCGCTCGCTCAGTATCGGCGGTATGGTGGTGGCTCTGTCTTCGAGAGGGGCGAGTGAACGATGGGTACGGCGGAGGAGACGGCCGGCGGCGAGACGTCGGCGTGGGGTGAGGTCACGCCCGACGCGGCCCGGCGACTGCTGATCGCCGCCGTGGAGGCCTTCGCCGAGCGCGGCTACCACGCCACCACGACCCGCGACATCGCGGGCCGCGCCGGCATGAGCCCGGCCGCGCTCTACATCCACTACAAGACCAAGGAAGAACTGCTGCACCGCATCAGCAGGATCGGCCACGAGAAGGCGCTGGAGATCCTGCGGACGGCGGCCCGTCGCGAGGGCACCCCGGCCGAGCGGCTCGCCGACGCCGTGAGCTCCTTCGTCCGCTGGCACGCCGGGGGGCGTACCACCGCGCGGGTCGTGCAGTACGAGCTGGACTCGCTCGGCGCGGACGCCCGGGCCGAGATCCTCGCGCTGCGTCGGCAGTGCGACGCCGAGGTGCGCGGGATCATCGAGGACGGCGTGGCGGCCGGCGAC
This sequence comes from Streptomyces sp. NPDC006385, assembly GCF_040612485.1. Classification (NCBI taxonomy): domain Bacteria; kingdom Bacillati; phylum Actinomycetota; class Actinomycetes; order Kitasatosporales; family Streptomycetaceae; genus Streptomyces; species Streptomyces sp. NPDC006385. Next base: position 67,465 of record NZ_JBEXQG010000011.1, on the reverse strand, counting down.
TTCGACGTGCTGGACGTGAAGGGCACCACCCTCGCCGTCCTCTCGCTCTGCATCGACGTTGCCCGCTGGTTCAACGTCGACGGCCCCTGGACACCCGACGAGGTCGGCGCGCTGTACGCCGACCTCGTGCTGCGGATGGTGGGAGCGAAGTAGGACCGGCCGGCGTCTCGGGGGCCGCCCGGCGTCTTCGAGCTCAGCGGCGTCCCGGCTGCTCAGCGGCTCGGCTACAGGTAGTACCGCGAGACGGACTCGGCGACGCACACCGGCTTGTCCCCGCCCTCGCGCTCCACGGTGAAGGCGACGGTGACCTGGATGCCGCCCGTCACGTCCTCGACGCCGGTGATGGTGGCGGTGGCGCGCAGCCGCGATCCGACCGGTACCGGGGCCGGGAAACGGACCTTGTTCGTCCCGTAGTTGACGCCCATCTTCACGCCGTCGACCTGGATGAGCCGGGGCCCGAACAGCGGAAGCAGCGACAGCGTCAGGTACCCGTGGGCGATGGTGGTCCCGAAGGGTCCGGCGGCGGCCTTCTCGGGGTCGACGTGGATCCACTGGTGATCACCCGTGGCCTCCGCGAACAGATCGATCCGCTTCTGGTCGACCTCCAGCCAGTCCGTGTACCCCAACTGCTCTCCCACCGCCGCCTTCAGGTCGTCGGCGGACGTGAAGATCCTCGGCTCTGCCATGTCCTGGCCTCTCGCGTCGCGTTGTCCGGATGAGCTATGTCTAAGCAACTGCTTAGCATGCTATCGGGTGGAGTGCCTGTCAACGGACCGGGGCCGTGACGCGGTGGGTAAGTTTGAGGGCGTGCCCCAGATCCCCGAGAAGATTCACGAGCTCACCGTCGGACAGCTCTCCGCCCGCAGCGGCGCCGCCGTGTCCGCCCTGCACTTCTACGAGTCCAAGGGCCTGATCAGCAGCCGCCGCACCTCCGGCAACCAGCGCCGCTACACCCGTGACACCCTGCGCCGGGTCGCCTTCGTGCGGGCCGCGCAACGCGTCGGCATCCCCCTGGCCACGATCCGCGAGGCCCTCGCCGAACTCCCCGAGGAGCGCACCCCCACCCATGAGGACTGGGCGCGCCTGTCGGAGGCGTGGCGCTCGGAACTGGACGAACGCATCAAGCAACTGAACCGTCTGCGGGACCACTTGACCGACTGCATCGGCTGCGGCTGCCTCTCCCTGGACAGCTGCGTCCTGTCCAACCCGGACGACGCCTTCGGCGAGCGGCTCACGGGGTCGCGGCTGATGGCGGAGCCGGGGGGTCGGCAGAAGGGGGGACCGGGCAGGGCCGGGCGGCGGGGGCAGGAGGCCGGGGACCGCTGCTGACACGCTGCGCTGGCTTGGCCGTCGGTCGCCTATGAGCTCGGGCCCTCGGAACCGTTGGCGGCTGCGGGTTGTGGGCGGCCGATCGCGCAGTTCCCCGCGCCCCTGGGGCGCTGCAGGGCCATCGGCCGCCCGGCCGTCACTCGTACTCCGTCCCGCCCTTCCGCGTCAGATACGCCGGACTGACAGCCTTGGCGATCGCCCGCCCGCCCGTCACCGCGCTGTACCGCTCGACAACCGGCCGTATCACCACACCCTCCCGCAGATGCAGCTCCCGCCCCGAGACCGTCTCCCGCCCCGTGGCGACCTCCAGCACCCGCTCGATGTCATACGGCCCCTCGAACAGCCGCGGCACCAAAGGCAGTTCCCCGCGCAGTACCTCCGCCGCGTCCAGCCACCGGACGCGGCCGTCGATCTCCGCGGACACGTCGAACACGGCGTACCCCAACGTCTCCCGGCGCCCGTCGGCCCCGTACGTCAGGTCCTGCACCCCCGCCCCGAACACCTCCCCGAAGATCCCGACCCGCCGCGCCCCCGACCGCTCGGCCACCCGAGCCGCGACCTCGGCGACGCCGTGCCCCCGCACCGCCCGCCAGTACAGGTTGCGCGGGTCCTCCCGCAGCGCCAGTGACTTCGCCCCGAAACCCTTGGAGGACACGTACACCCGGTCCTCGTCGGCGACATACGTCAGCAGGCACGCCGACCCGTGCAACTTCTCGGTCAGCACCACCGGCTCGCCCGGTGTGAAGATGTCCGGGTACCGCTGGATGTTCTCGATGTCCACCCAGGGCAGCAGATCCGGCGCCGCCTCCACCTCACCGTTCATCGTGGGCGGGATCGGCGGCACCCATTTGGTGATCCCGAGCACCGCGGCGAAGTCGGTGCCCTCCGCCGCCGCCCGCGCCAGATCGACGTCGGCCAGCACCTTCGGCCGGCACACGATCCCCTGCGACAACTCACCGCGCAGCCGCACCGCCTTGACCCGGTCCGCCCTGCTCCCGGCCAGCCGCCCGGTCAGCCCCAGCTCCTCGATCAGCGCGGCCGGCAGCACGGACTGCTCGGGGATGTACACGGCCGCGTCACCCGTGCGGTACGTGCCCTTGGCGACGACCGCCCGGTACAGGCCCACCTGGGCCAGCTCCAGCGCGTCGGCGTTCGGATGGTCGTGGACGGTCAGCACTTCGGCGGTGACGCGCAGCGTCGACATCGGGGACTCCTCGGTCTTCCTCAGGTGGGTCTCATCGCCCCCGACTATCCGGACGGCAAAGGGCTGGAGCGACCGGATTAGCGGCTGGTATCGTCGCGATCTTCGGCCGGCGGCTGCGGTGCACAGTCGCGCGCGGAGTCATGACGGGACGCACTCCCATGCCCTCACCTGCCCTTGCCGCCGCTCTCGCGGACATCGACACGGTCTTCAACGGGTTCGCCAGCCCCACGGAGATCGGCTGTCAGCGGTGCTTCCACCCGGACGAGACGGCGTACCTGCGCACGCCGTACACCCGCGTGCCGCCTGATCTGGTCGGCAGGTTCGTCTTCAAGGTCCCTGGCCACTTCGAGGACCACGCCGCAGTGATGCGGCGCCTGCTGCCGCAGGCCGCGCACGCGATGGCCGAGGGCACGCTGGACGGCATCGGCTGGGGGCACCATGGGTTGAGCCGGGTCGACTGGCGTGCCTGGCCCGCCGAGCAGGCGGCCGCCGTCGAGGCGTTCGTGTACGCCTGGTGGCAGGACGTCCTCGCGACGCCCGAGCCGCCGTACCCCGTTGCCGATGTGTTCGAGACCTGCGCCATGATCCTCGGAACCATGACTCCCCTGCTCGACCGTTGGGACAGTCACGCCGTGGCCGACGCCCATCTCGCGACCTGCGCGGCGACGTGGCTGTACGACCTGGACTCCGACGCCTCACCGTTCACCTGGTGGGACCACGACGACGCCCCCGTCATCGCGCAACTCCAGTCCTGGCTCACCCGGCACGCCCCCGCCCGCCTTCGCGCCCAAGGCGAGCCCGACCTGGCCGCACGCACCGAACTCCTCGCCCTGCCCTACGACGACCGCTGGGCCCACCCGTACTGGACCAGCCCCTCGGCCACCAACTGAGCGTTGGAGGCGGCCCGTTCCCCGTCCGGCAGGACCAGCGTGTCCTCCAGGCCGATGCGCGTCGCCAGCCCCAGCCGCCCCGCCAGCCGCAGCACCGGCCACGCGCCTGCGTCCTCCCCATGCAGCAGCACCGGGCGGCCGAACGCCGCCCCCAGGTCTGCGAGCAGCGCACCGGCCGTCACCTCGGCCGTCTCGGCGGACGTGTCCGTCACCTCCGCCAGCACGCGCAGCACCCTCGGCCCCGACGGCGAGGCGGCGAACCGCGCCGCCCCGTCCGTGCCGGACCAGATGCCGGCCTCGACGCCCACGCCCCGTTCCAGCAGCGCGGCCGCCACCTCTTCGGCGCCCCGCTCATGCCAGTTGACGGAGGCGTGGTCCGGCAGCACCGTCCAACTCCGCACGCGCGCCACCCGGGCCACCGGGTCGGGTTCGGCCCAGGCGCCCGTGGTCACCCCGACCGGCACCGACACCCGGGCGCGTATCGCCCGGAGCACCGGCGCGAGCACGCGCGGCGACAGACTGTCCTGTCCGCAGGGGGTCTTGGGATGGACATGGATGTCCGTGGCCCCGGCCGCGACGGCCTCGGCCGCGGACTCGGCCAGCGCCTCCGGCGAGAGCGGCACCGCGGCACCGTCGCCCGCTCCTCGGGGCCCGTTCAGACACACCTGGATCATGTCTCGATGGTGCCGGACGCCACTGACAACGGCGGACGGGAGAACCGAGAGAACAGCGAACCGCTGACAGGAGGGGATGCGTGACAGGAGGGGGTGCGGCATCCCCGGCGCACCCCCGTCGTACTAGGCGGACATGAGCAACCGCCGCTCGCGCCGCGACGCCGCCAGCGCTTCGGGCGTGAGAACCGGACGCGGCACCACGATTCCGCAGTCCGTGCAGACCGGGCCCGACGACGGTTCATGGGCCAGGTCGTACTTCCAGATCAGCCGCTCCCCGCCGCACACCGGGCACTCCGCACCCGGTTCCCGCTCCAGCGCGGAGATCAGCCGGCGCAGCACCTCGGCCAGTGGTTCACGCGGGTGCACCCGGGGGTCGTCGCACCAGGCGACTCCGAAGCCGCCCCAGGTCAGCCGGTGCCAGTCGTCCACACTGCCCGGCCTGCGCAGTCCGTCGTACTTCTCCTTCTTGCGCCGCTCGGCGAACCCGACCTCATAGGCCAGCCACACCGAACGCGCCTCTTCCAGCTCGTCCAACGCGGCCACGAGCCGCGCCGGATCGGGGGAGCGGTCCTCCGGACCGAATCCCGCCCGGGAGCACAAGTGGTCCCAGGTCGCCCTGTGCCCGTAAGGAGCGAACCGCTCAAGGCACTTACGCAGCGAGTAGCGCCGCAGCGCCAGATCGCACCGCGGGTCGCGCACCTGTCTCGCCAGACTCCGGAAACCGGCCATCGCCCTGCACCTCCGTCACACCTGCACCTGTACTTCGGTCACTTCGGCGTTGCCGTACGGACTTCGTACGACGTTGACGAATAGACGTATCGACAGGCGATTCGGCTCCATCCGATTTCCGATGACCTCGATAGCGGACCCTGCGGACCTTGCGGACTCCAAAAAGTGACGCATGTTCATCTTCAATCCCGGGGATACCGCCGGTAACATCCCGGCCCAGCCTCGTCGGTAGGAGCTGCCATGCCACGGCGCACCACGCGCAACGCCCTGGACACACTGAGAACTCCCGGTCGATTCCCCGGGTTCCTGAAGACCGCGTCCATATGCACTCTGATTGCCGGTCTTTTGTCGCCGCTTTCCCAAGCGGCCGTCGCCCCCGAGGCAGCGGCGGCCGAGGCGACGGCCGCGATCGACCACTGCGGGAACCAGTGCTCGGACATCCTGCCGCCGGGCCAGAACGGCAACGCCACCCTCGCCCAGATCCTGCTCAACCAAAGCTTCGGCAGCATGCCCGAACACGCCTCGGACCAGCTGGGCCCCTACGCCAACCTCGCCAAGGGCTACTCCGGCCTCACCAACGCGACGATCAACTCCTTCTTCAACGACGCCTCGTTCGGCGTTCCACCCGACCAGGTCGCCTCCACCGTGAAGCCGGCCGGCCGCACCGACGTGACGATCGTCCGGGACAAGAAGACGGGCGTACCGCACATCACCGGTACCACCAGGTACGGCACCGAGTTCGGCGCCGGCTACGCGGCCGCCCAGGACCGGCTGTGGCTGATGGACGTCTTCCGGCACGTCGGGCGCGGACAGCTGACCTCCTTCGCCGGCGGCGCGCCCTCCAACCAGGGCCTTGAACAGCAGTTCTGGCGCCATGCCCCCTACACCGAGGCCGATCTCCAGGCCCAGATCGACAACGCCGTCGCCTCGAACGGCGAACGCGGGCAGCTGGCCCTCGCCGACGCGAAGGCCTACCTCGACGGCATCAACGCCTACATCGACGCCTCCGACAGCGGCCGCTACTTCCCCGGCGAGTACGTCCTGACCGGCCACAAGGACTCCATCACCAACGCCGGGAAGATCGAGCACTTCAAGATCACCGACATGGTCGCGCTGGGCTCCGTCATCGGCGCCCTGTTCGGCTCCGGAGGCGGCGGCGAGGTCAACAACGCGATCTCCCTGCTGGCCGCCCAGGAGAAGCACGGCGTGGTCGAGGGCACCAAGCTCTGGGAGTCGTTCCGCGAGCGCAACGACCCCGAGGCGGTCGTCACCGTCCACGACAAGAGCTTCCCGTACGCCACCAAGCCCGCCGACCCCCAGGGAGAGGCCCTGCCCGACGCCGGCTCGGTGACCGAGGAACAGCTCGTGTACGACCGTACGGGCAGCGCGGCCGGCTCCGCCGCGGCCGGCGCCTCGACCACGGCGGCCAAGGCGGCCATGACCTCGGCCAAGCGGGGCATGTCCAACGCCCTCGTGGTCAGCGGCGAGCACACCGCCAGCGGTCACCCGGTGGCCGTCTTCGGACCACAGACCGGCTACTTCGCGCCCCAACTGCTGCTGCTCCAGGAGATCCAGGGCCCGGGCATCAGCGCCCGCGGCGCCTCCTTCGCGGGCCTGAGCATGTACGTCGAGCTCGGCCGCGGCCAGGACTACGCGTGGAGCGCCACCACCTCCGGCCAGGACATCATCGACACCTACGCCGTCGAGCTCTGCCAGGACGACCACCACTACCTGTACCGCGGCACCTGCACGGCGATGGAGAAGGTCGAGCAGAAGAACGCCTGGAAGCCGACGACCGCCGACAGCACCCCGGCGGGCTCGTACACCATGCGGGTCTGGCGCACGAAGTACGGCCCCGTCACGCACCGCGCGACCGTCGACGGCAAGAAGGTCGCCTACACCACCCTGCGCTCGTCCTTCATGCACGAGGCCGACTCGATCATCGGCTTCCAGATGCTGAACGACCCGGGCTACGTCCAGGGCCCGGAGGACTTCCAGAAGGCGGTGCAGCACATCAACTACACCTTCAACTGGTTCTACGTCGACTCCGAGCACGCCGCCTACTACAACAGCGGCGACAATCCGGTCCGGGCGGCCGGTGTGGACGCGGAGTTCCCGGTGTGGGCCCGGCCGGCGTACGAATGGCGGGGCTGGGACCCGGCGACGAACACGGCGCGGTACACCCCGCCCGCCGAGCACCCCAACTCCATCGACCAGGACTACTACATCTCCTGGAACAACAAGCAGGCCAAGGACTACACCACCGCACCCTGGGGCGACGGCTCGGTCCACCGCGGCAACCTGCTGGAGAACCGGGTGAAGAAGCTGGTCGCCGCGGGCGGCGTGACCCGGGCCTCGCTGGTGAAGGCGATGGCCGACGCGGGGCTCGCCGACCTGCGGGCCGAGGACGTGGTGCCGGACCTGCTGAAGGTGGTCAACAGCTCGCCGGTCACCGACCCCACGGCCAAGGCGGCGGCCGACAGGCTCCAGGCGTGGGTCTCCGCGGGCGCCAGGCGCACCGAGACGTCGGCCGGTTCGAAGCAGTACGCCCACGCCGACGCGATCCGCATCCTGGACGCGTGGTGGCCGCTGCTGGTCAAGGCCGAGTTCGAACCAGGTCTCGGCAGCGAGCTGTACAGGGCCATGACCGCCAACCTGCCCATCGACGAGTCCCCGTCGGCCGGCCACGGCGCGACCGGCTCGCACGCCGGCAGCTCCTTCCAGTACGGCTGGTGGAGCTACGTCGACAAGGACATCCGGGCCGTGCTCGGTGAGCCGGTGCGGGGCCCGCTCGACCGGAAGTACTGCGGCGGCGGCAGCCTCGGCGCCTGCCGGGACATCCTGGTCAGCACCCTGAAGGAGGCGGCCGGCCGGACCGCGGCCCAGGTCTACCCCGGCGACGACCAGTGCTCGGCGGGCGACCAGTGGTGCGCCGACTCGATCGTCCAGCGCACCCTGGGCGGCATCAAGCACGGCAAGATCAGCTGGCAGAACCGGCCGACGTACCAGCAGGTCGTGGAGTTCCCGTCACATCGGTGACGGTCAGCGGCGGCGGGTCAGTGGATACGGCCCGCCGCCAGCACCAACTGCGCGAGCTCCCGGTGCAGGATGTCGCTGTGCGCACCCGTCGGCGGCCCGCCGCGCCTGACGACCGCCGCCGCGTCGACGTTCACACATCCCGAGGCCGGCAGGGTCGCCCGCAGCGCGTCGGCCAGCTTGAACGACCGCGTCCCCGGCACCGCCTGCACCCCGTCGTGTCCCATCGCGCCCCACTTGGCCCCCAGCATCCGCCCGATGTCCAGGGCGGCGACCCCGCGCGCGTCCCCCGCCATGCGGGAGGCCAGCGGATAGATCGTGGACAGGGCAGTGTCGTGCCGCGAGTGGCAGCACACCAGCGGCCCATCGACGCGGTTGTGCTGACCCTCCAGCACACCACCCGCACGGGCGTCGTGCGGCAGGCGGGAGGCGAACGCGTAGTGCGAGAAGGCGCCTTGGAGCAGCGTCACGGACTTCACCGCGCGCACGCCCTTCGGCAGCCCGCGCAACGCGAACGACACCAGCCGCGCGCCGAAGCTGTGCCCGACGAGATGCACCCGCACGTCGGGCGCACGCGTGGCCAACTGCCCAATCACCCTGCCGAGCCCACGCTCACCGACCGTCCCCGCGCGCCGCTTCATGGCGTAGTACGTCGCCTGCCGCAGCAACTCGTGGGCGCCCTCCCACGGGTTCGGCAACGAGAACGAGGCCGCGCCGTCCGGCGGTCCGTCCGGCGTTTCGAGATACGTCAGCGCCCGCGCGAACTCCTCGCACACCGCCACCACCGGCCCCGAGAGCATCTCCGGCGGACTCTGCGGCACGCCCTCCGCCAGCGTGTCCGCCGCGAACAGTGCCTGCGGCCCCGGCGGCACGACCTCCACCAGTATCCGCACCAGCCGCCCGAACTCCGCCAACTCGGGCTCCTCGCGCGGTTGCTGGTCCAGCAGCCGCGCGATCTGCTCGATCACGGTCGCCCGTCCGGGAAACGTCTCCAGCAGCGCGCGCCGGGTGTCCTTGTCGAGCGTCGGCCGGCGCGGCATCTCGGCCGCCACGGCCCGCGGAAAGTCCGGGATCGGCTCGTCCGAGAACCGCATGGACGGCCAGACCACGCCCACGTACCCGATCCTCGCCGCCGGAGCGAGCCGGGGGATCGGTGCGAAGAAACGGTCGTAGAGTCTGGTCGCCCCGGAACGGTCGCTGTTCCAGCCGTGCGCGAAGACGATCAGGTCACGGACATCGTGCTGTGCCACCCCGGCGAGCAGCCGGTCCCGCCTCCCGGCGTCCGGGTCCCCGTCCGCGTCGAACGTCAGCTCCCAGTAGGGACGCACGCTCACTGCCGGCTTCGCCATCCCAGGCCCCCTCGTCCCCTGTGGTAGTGGTGCGATACGGGCGCATCGTCCTGCTACCGGGCGGGATTGGCCATACGTGCGTCACTCATCCGGGGCGCACATGAGAGGCGCTCATTTGTACAGCAGGTACTTCCCGCGCATCCGCCGGAACGCCGTCAGCTCCTGCTGCCAGTCCGCCGCCACCTCGTCGGCGCTCGCGCCCGCGTCGATCATGGTGCGCACCCGGGTGGAGCCGGTGAGCTTGTCGATCCAGTTGTCCGAGCGCCAACCGAAGCCGCTCCAGACCTCCTTGGCCGTCACCAGCAGCGCGATCCCGGTGCGGACGGGGTCGTAGGCCGCCCGGTCGTGCACATGGATCTGCACGCCGCCGACGGTCTTGCCCTGGAACTTGGAGAAGGTGGGCGCGAAGTACGCCTCCCTGAAGTGCACGCCCGGCAGTTCGAGTCGGTTGGCCGCCGCGGCCCAGCGGCCGTCGATGCCCTCCGCGCCGAGCAGTTCGAACGGCCGCGTCGTCCCGCGCCCCTCCGACAGGTTCGTGCCCTCGAAGAGACAGGTCCCCGAGTACACGAGCGCGGTCTGCGGCGTCGGCATGTTCGGGCTCGGCGGGACCCAGGGCAGCTCCGAGGCGTCGTAGAAGTCCGACCGCCGCCAGCCCGTCATCCGTACGGTCTCCAGCGGCACCGGCGCGGTCAGGAACTCGCCGTTGAACAGCCGTGCCAGTTCCGCGACCGTCATGCCGTGCGCCTGCGAGATGGGCTGCCTGCCGACGAAGGTCGCGAACTCCTTGTGCAGGACCGGCCCCAGGGCGGACCGCCCGGTGACCGGGTTCGGCCGGTCCAGCACGACGAAGCGCTTGCCCGCCAGCCGGGCCGCCTCCATGCAGTCGTAGAGCGTCCAGATGTAGGTGTAGAAGCGCGCGCCCACGTCCTGGATGTCGAAGACGACGGTGTCCACACCGGACGCGGTGAAGATGTCGGCGAGGGGGCGGCCGCTCTTGAGGTACGTGTCGTAGACCGGCAGGCCGGTCGCGGGGTCGTCGTAGCGGCCTTCGGAGCCGCCCGCCTGGGCGGTGCCCCGGAAGCCGTGTTCGGGGCCGAAGACGGCGATGAGGTCCACGCGGTCGTCGGCGTGCATGACGTCGACGATGTGGCGGACGTCGCGGGTGACGCCGGTGGGGTTGGTGACGATGCCGGTGCGCTGGCCGCGCAGGGCTCGGTATCCGGTCGCGGCGAGGTTCTCGAAGCCTGTGCGCGGATGCCCGCGGTGCCGGGGCCGCCCGGCCGCGGAGGCGGGGGAGGCCGTGGTGACCGCTGCTGCCGTTGACGCCGCGAGTAGGGCTCGTCTGGATAGGCGCATGGAGGGCACGGTATTGGTCGCGCGGGATGGGGGGAAGGTGGGGCGTGACCGCACCCCTTCCTTGATACATACCGACCGGTTAGTCTGGCGAAGCCGGGAGAGCCGCAGTCGAAGGAGACCGATGGTGGAAGCCGTTCAGGGTGCCGGAGTCGTCGTTACCGGGGCTGGAGGTGGCATCGGCGCGGCCCTTGCCCGGCGCTTCGCCGCCGAGGGAGCCCGCGTCGTCGTCAACGACCTGGATGCCGGGAAGGCCGAGGCGGTCGCCGGCGAGATCGGAGGCATCGCGGTTCCCGGCGACGCCTCCGCCGTCGTCGCCGACGCCCGGGACGCGCTCGGTGGCACGGTCGACGTCTACTGCGCCAACGCCGGCGTCGCCTTCGAGGGCGGGGAGGCCGGATCGCTCGACGAGAGGGCCTGGTCGCTGTCCTGGGACGTCAACGTCATGGCACACGCGCGTGCCGCCGACGCACTCCTCCCGGCCTGGCTGGAGCGGGGCAGCGGCCGGTTCGTCTCCACCGTCTCCGCCGCCGGGCTGCTCACCATGATCGGCGCGGCGCCCTACGCCGTCACCAAGCACGGCGCCTACGCCTTCGCCGAGTACCTGTCACTGACGTACCGCCACCGCGGGATCAAGGTGCACGCCATCTGTCCCCAGGGCGTGCGCACGGACATGCTGGACGCCACCGGCAGCGCGGGGGACCTGGTGCTGAAGCCCACCGCCATCGCGCCGGACGACGTGGCGGACGCCCTGTTCAAGGGCATGGCGGAGGACCGCTTCCTGATCCTGCCGCACCCCGAGGTCGCCGGGTACTACCAGGCGCGGGCCGCCGCCCCCGACCGCTGGCTGACCAGCATGAACCACATCCAGCGGAAGTGGGAGGCGAGCCGGTGACCGCCGCCCCCGCCTCCCGTTACGCGGCCAAGCCCTGGCTGGCGCTGCTCAGCGACGCCCAGCGCGCTCCGATCACCCCCGTCGCCTCCCTCGTGCACGCCCTGCGCCGGGCCGTCGCCGAGACCCCGGAGCGCGCCTTCCTCGCCTCCTTCGACGGCCGCCTGACCTACCGCGAGGTCGACGAGCTCAGCGACTCCGTCGCCGGGCACCTCGCCGCCCGCGGCCTGGAGCGCGGCGACCGGGTGGCGATCCTGCTCCAGAACTCCCCGCACTTCGTGCTCGCCCTGCTGGGCGCCTGGAAGGCGGGGGCGACCGTCGTGCCCGTCAACCCGATGTACAAGTCGGGTGAGGTCACGCACGTCCTGCCGGACGGCGACGTGGCCGCGCTGATCTGCTCCGACCGGGTCTGGGAGTCGTATCTGCGCGAGACGGCCGCCGAGTCGCCGGTCCGGATCGTGCTCACCGGCTGCGAGCTGGATTTCCAGATACGCCACGACGCGCGCGTGCTGACCTTCGAGCGGCTCCCGCAGGCCGACGACACCGACGACCTCACGACCGTCGCCCGCGCCGGCCACAAGGCGCCCGAGGGCCGAGACCCGGCCCCTTCCGACATCGCGCTGATCAGCCACACCTCCGGCACCAGCGGTACCCCCAAGGGCGCCACCAACACGCACGGCGACATCATGTACAACGCCGAGCGACAGCGGACCGGTCTGGAACTGCCCGAGGCCCCCGCCTACTTCGCGCTCGCGCCCCTGTTCCACATCACGGGCGTGGTCTGCCAGCTCGGCGCCTGCCTCGACAGCGCGGGCACGCTCGTGCTCGCCCACCGCTTCGAGGCGGGCGTCGTCCTGGACGCGTTCGCCGAGCACGGGCCGCACCACACCGTCGGCCCGTCGACCGCCTTCATGGCGCTGGCCGCCCACCCGGCCGCGACCCGCGACCACTTCGCCTCCTTCCGGATGCCGTCGACCCGGTCTCCGGCACGCTCGCCGTGGGCCCGCCGGGTCCCGAGACGGTCGTACGGATCGTCGACGACGAGGGCCAGGAGGTCCCCTTCGGCGAGCAGGGCGAGATCCTCGTGCGCGGTCCGCAGGTCGTCCCCGGCTACTGGCGGCGCCCCGACGCCACCGCCGAGACCTTCCCGGACGGTGAGCTGCGCACCGGCGACATCGGCTTCATGGACGAACAGGGCTGGCTGTACGTCGTCGACCGCAAGAAGGACATGATCAACGCGTCCGGCTTCAAGGTGTGGCCGCGAGGTCGAGGACGTGCTCTACACGCATCCGGCGGTGCGCCAGGCGGCCGTCGTCGGGGCGCCCGACGGGTACCGCGGGGAGACCGTCAAGGCGTACATCAGCCTCCGTCCGGGTGCGGAAACGGACCCCGGCGCACTCGCCGCGTACTGCGGGGAGAGACTGGCCGCCTACAAATATCCGCGTCAGGTGGAGATCCTGCCCGACTTGCCCAAGACGGCGAGTGGGAAGATCCTCCGTCGGGAACTTCGTTCCCGCCAGTACGACGGCTGGACAACAGGAAGACATCTCGGAAGGCAGGTGGCGGCACAGTGGCCAGGACGACGGACGGAGACGGCACGCCCGTCCCGCAGCGGCTGCTCGCCGCCGCCACCCGGCTCTTCGCCGAGCAGGGCTACGACCGCACCTCGGTGCAGGAGATCGTAGAGGCGGCCGGCGTCACCAAGGGCGCGCTGTACCACTACTTCGGCTCCAAGGACGACCTCCTGCACGAGGTGTACGCGCGCGTGCTGCGCGTTCAGCAGGAGCGGCTGGACGCGTTCGCGGACGCCGACGAGCCGATCGAGCAGCGGCTCCGAGGCGCCGCCGCCGACGTCGTCGTCACGACGATCGAGAACCTCGACGACGCGATGATCTTCTTCCGGTCCATGCACCATCTGAGCCCGGAGAAGAACAAGCAGGTACGCGCCGAGCGGCGCCGCTACCACGAACGCTTCCGCGCGCTCATCGAGGAGGGCCAGGAGGCGGGTGTCTTCTCGAAGGCGACCCCGGCCGACCTGGTCGTCGACTACCACTTCGGGTCCGTGCACCATCTGTCGACCTGGTACCGGCCGGACGGTCCGATGAGCCCCCAGGAGGTCGCCGACCATCTGGCGGACCTGCTGCTGCGGGCGCTGCGACCGTAGGAGCCCGAGAGGTCGGGCCTCGTCCAAGGGGCAGAGCCCCCTGGCTGGGGTCGAAGGGGACGAGCCCCTTCAGGATGGGACGGGTAGGGCGGCGGGGGCGAGACACCCCCGCCGCGACGCAGTCACAGGTGCCGCTTCAGCTCCCGCCGCGCCAGCGACCGCTGGTGCACCTCGTCCGGCCCGTCGGCGATCATCAGCGTCCGCGCGCCGGCGTACAGCTCGGCCAGCGGGAAGTCCTGGCTGACACCTCCCGCGCCGTGCAACTGGATCGCCCGGTCGATGATGTCCACCACCGCGCGAGGCGTGGCGATCTTGATGGCCTGGATCTCGGTGTGGGCGCCCCTGTTGCCGGCGGTGTCCATCAGCCAGGCCGTCTTCAGCACCAGCAGCCGCAGCTGCTCGACCGTCACACGCGCGTCGGCGATCCAGTTGTGCACCACGCCCTGCTGGGCCAGCGCCTTGCCGAACGCCGTACGGGACACGGCCCGCCTGCACATCAGCTCGATCGCCCGCTCCGCCATGCCGATCAGCCGCATGCAGTGGTGGATCCGGCCGGGACCGAGCCGCGCCTGCGCGATGGCGAAGCCGCCGCCCTCCTCGCCGATCAGGTTGGACACCGGCACGCGCGCGTGGTCGAAGATCACCTCGGCGTGGCCGCCGTGGTAGTGGTCCTCGTAGCCGAAGACCCGCATGGCGCGCTTGACCGTGACGCCCGGCGTGTCGCGGGGGACCAGGACCATGGACTGCTGACGGCGGATGTCCGCGCCGTCCGGGTCCGTTTTGCCCATCACGATGAAGATCTTGCAGTCCGGGTTCATCGCCCCGGAGATGTACCACTTGCGGCCCGTGATGACGTACTCGTCACCGTCCCGCTCGATGTGCGTGGTGATGTTCGTGGCGTCGGAGGAGGCCACCTCCGGCTCGGTCATCGCGAACGCCGAGCGGATCTCACCGGCCAGCAGCGGCTCCAGCCACTGCTTCTTCTGCTGCTCGTCGCCGAACTGGGACAGCACCTCCATGTTCCCGGTGTCGGGCGCGGCGCAGTTCGTCGCGGTGGGCGCGAGCTGCGGGGAGCGGCCGGTGATCTCGGCGAGCGGGGCGTACTGGAGGTTGGTCAGCCCGGCACCGTACTCGGCGTCAGGGAGGAAGAGGTTCCACAGGCCCTGCCTGCGCGCCTCCGCCTTCAGCTCCTCGACCACGGCCGGGGTGTCCCACGGGGACGCCAGCGCGGCCCGCTGCTCCTCCGCCACCGCCTCCGCCGGGTAGACGTACTCGTCCATGAAGGCGAGCAGCTTGGCGCGCAGCTCCTCGGTGCGTACGTCGAACGCGAAGTCCATGTGCCGTCAGCCTTCCTGAAGGGTGGTCAGACCGTGCTGGATGAAGACGGGGACCAGGTCGCCGATGCGGTCGAAGCCGCGGCCGACCGTCTGGCCCAGCGTGTAGCGGTAGTGGATGCCCTCCAGGATCACGGCGAGCTTGAACCAGGCGAACGCCGTGTACCAGGAGACGGCGCGGACGTCGCGCCCCGAGCGCGCGGCGTACCGCTCGATCAGCTCGGCCGGGTCCGGGTGGCCCGGAGCCTCGGCGGTGGTGGAGACGGGGGAGTCCGGCATGCCCAGCGGCATGCTGTACATCACCAGCAGGCCCAGGTCGGTGAGCGGGTCGCCGAGCGTGGACATCTCCCAGTCGAGGATGGCCCTGATCCGGTCGTCGTCACCGATCAGGACGTTGTCCAGCCGGTAGTCGCCGTGCACCACGGCCGGGGCGGGGGAGGCGGGCAGCCGCCGTCCGAGCGTCGCGTGCAGCTCGTCGATGCCGGCCAGCTCGCGGTTGCGGGAGGCGTCCAGCTGCTTGCCCCAGCGGCGGAGCTGGCGGTCCAGGAACCCCTCGGGGCGGCCGAAGTCGTCCAGGCCCACCGACGCCGGGTCCACCGCGTGCAGTTCGACGAGCGTGTCCACCAGCGCCAGGACCGCGCCCCGGGTGCGCTCGGGGCCGAGCGGGGCCAGCTCGTCGGCGGTGCGGTACGGGGTGCCCTCGACGAACTCCATGACGTAGAACGGCGCCCCGAGCACCGCCCCGTTATCGGGGTTCTCGCACAGCAGCACCGGCCGCGGCACGGGCACGTTCGTCGGGTGCAGCGCGCTGATGACGCGGTGCTCACGCTTCATGTCGTGCGCCGTGGCGAGGACGTGGCCGAGCGGCGGACGCCGTACGACCCACTTCGACGTGCCGTCGGTGACCGCGTAGGTGAGGTTCGACCGTCCGCCCTCGATCAGCCGGCCGGTCAGCGGGCCCTGCGCCAGACCGGGCCGCTCGCGCTCGAACAGGCCGCGCAGCCGGTCGAGGTCGAGGCCGGGCGGATGGTCGGGGCTCATACGTCGCTCCTGAAGGCAGGTGAACGGGACCTGACTCATGATGCCGACCAGTCGGTATGTCGTCCAGTGGGGGAGCCGAACGTGATCCGGGCCACGATAAGCCGACAGCTCCCCGCGCGCAGCGCCGGGGAGCTGTCGGTGGTGCCTTCTCGGCCTCAGTGGTCGTCCCAGTGCCCGTCGTGGGCGGCGTGCCGGTGGCCGTCGTGGACGTAGTCGACATGGTCGCCGTGCAGAACGCTCTCGTGTCCGCAGTCGGCGCCGTGCTGATGGGTGTGGCTCTCGTGGGCGACGTGCCCTTCCGCCTCGCACTCGTCCCAGTGGCCACTGTGCTCGCGGTGCAGGTGGCCGTCGTGGGCGTAGTCGGTGTGATCGCCGTGCGGCACCGCGGTGTGGCCGCAGTCGGGGCCGTGGGCGTGCGTGTGGGAGAGATGTTCCAGGTGCTGGGTGGTCATGGTGCTCACCTTCAAAGGTGGGGTGATGTTCAAAGGTGGGGGTGACGACGCCCCACAGGCTGCCACGCGAACGACGCCTATCGGGTCATTCGACTTGCGTGGCGTCCTTCCACCCCAGAGCGTCTGACCCATGAAGGGCATCAGCTACTCACGCTACGGCGGGCCCGAGGTGCTCGCATACGGTGACGTGCGGGACCCGCGGGTCGGCCCCGACCACGTGCTGGTCAAGGTGCGGGCGGCGGCCGTCAACCCGGTCGACTGGAAGTGCCGCGAGGGCTACATGGACCGGATGCTCGAGCCGCTCTTCCCGGTGGTGCCGGGCTGGGACGTCTCGGGGGTCGTGGTCCAACCGGGGGTGTCGGTCACGGAGTTCGGCGTCGGCGACGAGGTCATCGGCTACGTCCGCGAGGACCTCCTGACGCACGGCACCTTCGCCGAGTACGTCGCGGCGCCCGTGCGCACCCTCGCGCGCAAGCCCCGCAACCTCACCTGGGAGGAGGCGGCAGGTCTGCCCCTGGTGGGCCTGACGGCGTATCAGGTGCTGATCAAGGTGCTCCAGGTCCGGCGCGGCGAGACCGTCCTCGTGCACGCCGCGGCCGGCGGGGTGGGCTCCATGGCCGTGCAGCTCGCCCGCCATCTGGGTGCCCGGGTCATCGGCACGGCGAGCGCGCACAACCACGACTTCGTACGCGCCCTCGGCGGCGAGCCGGTCGAGTACGGCGACGGCCTGGTGGAGCGGGTGCGGGGGCTGGCGCCCGAGGGTGTGAGCGCGGCGTTCGACACGGTGGGCGGCGACTCGCTGAAGGCCTCGGCCAACCTTCTGGCCCCCGAGGGCCGCCTGGTGTCGATCGCGGACCCGGACGCCTTCGACTACGGGGGCCGCTACTACTTCGTCCGACCGGACCCGCAGGACCTGCTCCGGCTGTCCGAGCTGGCGGAGCAGGGAGTGGTGTCCGTCCACGTCTCGGAGACGTTCCCGCTGGAGCGGGCGGCGGACGCGCATCGGCTCAACCAGGAGGGGCGTACGCGGGGCAAGATCGTGGTGACAGTGGAGTGGGAGTCGGAGGAGGGGGTGGCGCCGGAGGGGTTGTGGCAAGGGGCTGAGTAAGGGCGTGGACCGGCTGTCTCCAGGGCGTGTCGGTGTGCGGTCCTGTCATGGAGACCGGCCGACGATCGCCGTCCGGAGCAGCGGTCGCGAGTCGATCGTCGCCGGGGCGATCAGTACGGCCCTCGGCGACCGGGCGTCCTCAAAAGATCAGGGCGGCCGCGCACACGGCCAGGGCCACGGTGAGCAGGGTCGTGGCCGTTGCGTGCCGGGGGGCGAGTGCCGCGGGCTCGGACGACGCGGCGAGGACACGGATACGGCGGTGGGCCAGAGCCAGGAAGCCCAGCCACAGCGCCAAGCACAGGGCGCAGACGGCCATGCCGGCCACCGAGGCCCCGCCGTGCAGCGCGGTCTTCATGGCGAGTACGGCGGCCACGGTGCCGGAGAGCGTCGTACGGCGCCACGCGAGGCGGGTCCGCTCGGGCTGCAGCCCGGGGTCCCGCACGGGCTCCGCGACCTCCCCCGGTCTCGACCATGCTCGACCGGGGGGACCCCCATCGGCGCTCACCCCTCCCACCCGACGAGCACGACGACGACCATCGCGACGGCCACGACCGCGACCGCGAGGCTGAGCACCGCCGGGAACCGCGACACCGGCAGGTCCTCGCCCCGGCGCATCGCCCGCTCGCAGCGCACCCAGTGATTGACCGCGCGCAGGGAACACAGCACGCCCGCCGCGAGCAGCGCGAGCGCCAGCCCGACCCGCCAGCCCCAGCGCAGATCCGGCAGGAACTGGTCCACCGCGAAACCGCCGCCGATGAGCGCGAGCGCGGTGCGCAGCCAGGCCAGGAAGGTGCGCTCGTTCGCCAGCGAGAACCGGTAGTCGGGGGTGCCGCCCTCCTGCCGGACCCGCTGCGGTTCGAACCACAGACGGACGTTTCGTACGAACTCGATCACATGCACGACCCTATCCGGGAGGTCGTCCGGGGGGCTTGGCCGGCGGTCCTCGGGTGGATCAGTCGGCAGCCCGGTGGGTCCGGAGCCGCTCGTACGCCGCCAGTCCGTCCGGCACCCAGGCCCACTGCGTCAGCCGCCGCTCCACCTCGGCCTCGGGGAGGAAGTCGTGCCAGGCGACCTCCTCCCGCTGCGGGCTCACGGGCAGCTCGCAGCGCACCTCGTACACCGCCGACCACCAGGTCTGCCCGGCGCCGTCGTCATACAGGAACTTGAACAGGAAGGAGGGCCGGGGCAGCCCGCTCACGCCGAGCTCCTCCTCGGCCTCGCGCAGCGCCGCGTCGTCGTACGACTCGCCCGCGCCGACGACGCCGCCGACGAACATGTCGTACCGCGAGGGGAACACCAGCTTGGTCGGGGTGCGGCGGTGCACGAAGAGGCGGCCCTGCGCGTCCCGGGCCTCGATGAAGACGCAGCGGTGGCGCAGGCCCTTGGCGTAGGCCACGCCGCGTGGGGACCGTCCGATGACCCGGTCCTGTTCGTCGACGATGTCGAGGATCTCGTCAGCAGCGCTCATGGGGCCATCCAAGCAGGCTGCCTCGCGGCGGGCGGCGGGCACCGGAATCCAGGTCACCGCGTCGGCAGAGCCGCAGCCGCAGCCGCCCGTGTCGCGAGCTGTGTCTGTGCCGGCGTCCGTGCCTGCGTCGCCCCGCACGGCATCGCCGGATGCAACCCGAGCAGGATGATGCCCACCACGATGCCGGCGAGCCCCGCGGCCTCCCATGCCAGCGCGCCCGCGTCGGCGCGCAGCCGGTCGCCGAGGAAGCCCACACCGCACGCGATGCCGGCCAGCGGCTGGGCCGCGGTCAGGGCGGGCAGGGACATGCGCAGGGAGGCGGTCTCGAACGCGCTCTGCACCAGGATCAGCCCGGTGAGACCGAGCGCCACCACGGCGTACGGCTGCCAGCCCGTCAGCACCTCCGCGAGGCCGCCCTCGGCGAAACGCTGGCCCGTCACCCGGGTCAGCGCGTCCTGCACGCCGTACAGCAGGCCCGCGGCCGCCGCCAGCAGCGCCGGGCCGGAGCTGAGCCGAGAGCGCTTGGCGTACGCCGTGAACAGCAGGGCCAGTCCGACCATGACGCCGATGATCAGCCACTGCCGGAACGGGTCCTCGGGTGCCGTACCGCCGCGGGGTTCTCCGGCGACGATGAACGTCGTCACGCCGCCCGCGAGCAGCGCGAGGCCCGCCCAGCCCTGGCGGCCCAGCGGCTGCTTGGTCTGGCGGCGCGAGAGCGCGAGCGCGAACAGCAGGTTCGTCGCCAGCAACGGCTCCACCAGCGAGACCTCGCCCTGGCCCAGCGCCATCGCGCCGAGGGCCATGCCGACCACCATGAGCCCGATGCCGCCCAGCCAGCGCGGCACCTTCATCAGGTCGAGCAGGATCCGCGGCGAGAGGAAGTCGTTCAGCGGGGCCCGCTGGGCCGCGTTCTGCTGCAGTACGAAGCCGAAGCCCAGGCAGCACGCAGCGGTGACGGCGAGTATCAGGATCTGGAGCGACACGCTGCGTACCTCGATCATCCTGCCGGGCGTTCGGGGGGTGCGTAAGGGCCGACTGTAGCGGCCCCGAGCCCGGCGTGCGCGTCCCGCAATCCTGCGCCGCGGTTCCCCGGCGGCGCCATGACGTACGCCACACAGTCTGAACAAATCCGACATTGCGGGCAGGTTGAATGTCGCAACCGTCCCACTGGTAACAGGAGTTGACGCGTGTAACGCGTCAGCGGCCCTTGACGTGAACTGTTGGCTGCGGCTTTGCTGTGCGTGATCGCTTGATGACAGTCCACACTCTGCCCCCTACAGAACTCAAAACGGTGCCCCCACCACCCCCGCCCCCACTCGGCCGCGGCCGGAAGCGCGCAGCTCACGCCTTCGACGCGGCCCTCGACGACGCCGAGCTCGCCGCGGCCCGCGCCGCGCTGGCCCAGGGCAGGTGGCAGATCGCCCGCTCGCTGCTCGCCAGGACCGGCGACGACTGGGACCGCAGAGGGCACCGCGTCACCGTCCTCGCCCAGGAGCCGTACTGCGCCCCCTGGACCCGCGACTGGCTGCTCGCCGAGCCCGACTCCGCCGACGCCGCCGTCCTGCTCGCCCTCGCCAAGGTCCAGCGGGCACTGCGCGGCAAGGAGAAACCCGTCCGCGCCCGCGAGTCCTGCCACGCCGCCGCCGCGCTCGCGCCCGCCGACCCCACCCCCTGGCTCGGTCTGCTCATGCTGGAGAGCGCCCTGGGCGCCGAGGCGGAGGTGCGCCGCCACTTCGGCGAGGTCCGCGCCCGCCACCCCGACCACCACCACGCCCACCACCTGATGGTCGCCCGGCTCGCCGAACACCGCTCCGGCGTCGGCGCCGACCCGCTCCACGAGGTCTACGACTTCGCCGGCGAGGCCGCCGAGCGGGCCCCGGCCGACTCCCCGCTCGCCATCCTCCCGGTCATCGCCCACGCCGAGCGCTACCGCGTCCTCGCGGCGGCGGGCCACGAACCCCCCGACGCGGCCGCCGCCGCGCACTGGACCGGCCGCCGGGCCCGGCAGGTGATGCGGGCCGCCTTCGACTGGTGGCTGGAGTGGGAGCAGGAAGGCCACCCGCGCCGCCTGGTCGACCTGAACTACCTCGCCCACGCCAAGGTCTGCGAGGGCCGGGGCGCCGAGGCGGCCGCCCTGTTCCACCGCATCGGCCGGCACGCCACCCCGTCGCCGTGGTCGTACCCGGACCGCGATCCGTACTCCGCCTTCCGTGCCGCGCGCGGCATCGCGCTCGGCACGGCGTAACGCCCCCAACCGCAGTCGACCCAAGGACGGTCCCCGATGACCACGGGCAGTTCCCGCACGAGCAGAGCCACGACCGGCAGTGGCGGCATCAGTACGTTCAAGGGGCAGGACCGCGCCCTGCGCGCCGACC
The DNA here is from genome assembly GCF_040612485.1 of Streptomyces sp. NPDC006385. NCBI lineage: Bacteria > Bacillati > Actinomycetota > Actinomycetes > Kitasatosporales > Streptomycetaceae > Streptomyces > Streptomyces sp. NPDC006385. The sequence continues at coordinate 46,067 of NZ_JBEXQG010000011.1, read as the reverse complement.
GGCTGGGCACGACGGGCCTGCTGCTGTCCGTGCTCGCCGCCACGGCACCCCTGATGGTCGTCGCGGGTGTCATGCCCACGACTTTCGGGGTGATGGGTGTCCTCGGCCAGCCGCTGCTGTTCGTGATCCTCGGCCTCGTCCTCGCCCTCTTCAGCGTCGGTTACGCCGAGATGAGCCGGCACGTCCACAACGCCGGCGCCTTCTACGCGTACATCTCCCGCGGCCTCGGCGGCACGGCCGGCGCCGGCGCCGCGATGGTCGCGCTCGTCGCCTACAACGCCCTCCAGGTCGGCATCTACGGCATCTTCGGCTTCGAGGTCTCCGGACTGTTCGCCACCTACATGGAGGTGCAGGTCGCCTGGTGGATACCGGCGCTCCTGGCCGTGCTCCTCGTCGGAGCCCTCGGCTGGCTGAAGATCGACCTCAACGCGCGCGTGCTCGGCGTGCTGCTGCTCATCGAGGTCGCCCTCGTGGTCGTCTTCGACGTCGCCGCCATCGCCGACCCCGCCAAGGAGGGCCTGTCGCTGCACGCCTTCGACCCCGACACCCTCACCGGCGCGGGCATCGGCACCGCCCTGTGCTTCTGCGTCGCCGCCTTCCTCGGGTTCGAGCAGGCCCCCGTCTACGCCGAGGAGACCAGCCGCCCGCATGTCCTCGTGCCTCGCGTGATGTTCCTGGCCGTCGGCGGCATCGCGGTGTTCTACACGATCAGCTGCTGGGCGTACACCGTCGCCGCCGGCCCCTCGGCCATCGTCGGCACCGCGCAGGAGCAGAGCGCCGGCCTGCTGTTCTTCCTCACCGAGGACCTGCTCGGCCCCGGCTTCACCGACGTCCTGCACGTGCTGTTCGTGACCGGCATGTTCGCCGCGATGCTCAGCTTCCACAACGTCGTCGCCCGCTACGCCTTCGCCATGGGCCGCGAGGGCCTGCTGCCCGGCGCCTTCGGCCGCACCAGCGGCGCGAGCGGCGCCCCCGGCACGGGATCGCTGCTCCAGACCGTGATCGCGCTCGTGGTGGTCGCCCTCTTCGCGCTCACCGACGACAAGCCGACCGGGGATCCGACCGCACCGGTCCTGCACCTGTTCACCTGGATGGGCAGCCTCGGCGCGCTGGGCGTCACCGTCCTGATGGCCGCCGCCTCCGCCTCGGTGATCGTCTTCTTCGTGCGCCGGGGTGCCGCCGCCGCCCAGTTCTGGCGGCTGGCCGCCTCCGGGCTCGCCGTCCTCGCGCTGGCCTTCATCGTCGTCTACACCGTCAAGGACTTCGGCGTCCTGATCGGGGCGGGCCCGGACTCGTCCCTGAGCTGGGCGCTGCCCGCCGTCATCGCCCTCGCCCTGGCCGCCGGCCTGGCCCAGGGCCTGCTGCTGCGCTCGCGCACCCCCGAGAAGCACGCTCGGATCGGGCTCGGCAACGAGGCGTTCCAGCTGGAGAAGGCGGCGACGGAGACGCCGTAACCGACGGACCACGTCCGAGTGCCGCCGTGCGTGGTTACGGAACCCTGACGAGCACCCGCGTTCCCTGGTCCCGCCGGGGTCGCGGGTGTTCGAATGAACGGGTGAACCCCGAACAGCCCGAAGAACAGGGCGGAGTACGGCCCGAGGAACAGGGCGGAGTACGGCCCGAGGAACAGGGCGGAGAACTGGGTGTCGACCAGGGCGGAGTCGAGGGCGAGGAGAAGGGCAGGCCGATCGGCCGCCGCGTCCTCCTCGGCACCCTCGGCCTGGGCGCCCTCGGCGTGGTCACCGCGCCCACCCTGCAACGCGGCCTGGAGTCCTTCCTCGCCGGCGCGTCCGACAAGGACCCCACCGGCCTGACGGACCTGCTGCCCAACGGCGGCGGCTTCCGCTACTACTCGGTCACCTCCTCCGTACCCCGCAGGACGGCCGCCACCTACCGCCTCACGATCGACGGCCTGGTGGACCGTCCCCGCACCTACACACTGGCCGAGCTGCGCGCCCTGCCGCAGACCCGGATGGTGCGCGACGTCCAGTGCGTGACCGGCTGGCGGGTGCCCGAGACGCCGTTCGAAGGGGTGCGCCTGTCCCGGCTCCTGGACGCCGCGGGCGTGCGCCAGGAGGCCGGCGCGGTGCGCTTCACCTGCTTCGACGGCGCGTACACCGAGAGCCTCACCCTCGACCAGGCCCGCCGCGCCGACGTCCTCGTGGCCCTGCGCATGCGGGACAAGGACCTCAGCCACGCCCACGGCGGTCCCGCCCGCCTCTACGTCGCGCCCATGTACTTCTACAAGTCCGCCAAGTGGCTCTCCGGCATCACCGTCACCAAGGACGTGCGGCCCGGCTACTGGGAGGAACGGGGCTACGACATCGACGCCTGGGTCGGCCGCTCGAACGGACGCGACGATGAGCCTACGAGTTGAGGCACCCGCCGGCGCCGTGCGCGTACGGCGCTTCAGCCGGGCCGAGCGCTGGGTGCACCGTACGACGGCCGCGCTGATGGGCGTGTGCGTCGTCACGGCGGCCTGCCTGTACGTCCCGCAGCTCGCCGAACTCGTCGGCCGCCGCGAGCTGGTGGTCCGCGTCCACGAGTGGTCCGGCCTCGCGCTGCCGGTGCCCGTCCTGGCCGGCCTCGCCTCCCGCGCGTTCCGCGCCGACCTGGGCTTCCTCAACCGCTTCGGCCCGCACGACCGCGTCTGGCTGCGCGCCGCCCTGCGCCGTGACAAGCGGCCCGCGTCCCGTCCTGCGGGCAAGTTCAACGCCGGGCAGAAGGTCTACGCGGCCTGGATCGCCGGCGCGACGCTGGTGATGCTCGGCACCGGCCTCATCATGTGGTTCACCCATCTCACGCCCCTGGTGTGGCGCACCAGCGCGACCTTCGTCCACGACTGGCTGGCCCTCACCATCGGCATCGTCCTCGCGGGCCACATCGGCATGGCGCTCCGCGATCCGGAGGCCCGCCGGGGCATGCGGACGGGATCGGTCAGCCGGGGCTGGGCGAAACGGGAGCATCCACTGTGGCGGCCATGAGATGACGCGCGGGGCCGAGCGATGACGCGGATTGGCCGTGGGCGGTACCGGCGTGGTCAGCGGTGGCGCGGGTGGCCGTGGGGTGGCAGCGGGGTCTTGTGCGGTGACGTGACCGGGGCTTGGCGCGGCCCCGGCCCGGTGAGCAGTGGTGACCGTGCTTCCCCGAAGGCCGGCAGTGACGTCGTGAGTGTCGTGAGTGGTGACGCCGGTTCGTTGTCGGGCGGTAGCGGCGCGGTGGGCGCCGACGCGGATTGGCCGTGGGCCGGCATCGGCGCCGCGAGCGAGGACAGTGATCCGCCGTCGGCCGACATCGATGCGCCCAGCGGGGACGCCGTTTCGCCGGGCGTCCCCGTATCCGTGCTCGGCTCCTGCACCACGTCGGGGGCGGTGACGGTGAGGGCGGCGGGCAGGTGGACCTCCGTGCCCGCGTGGTGGACGGCGATGTCGGCCGGGCCCGGCTCCAGCGCCGGTACGACGACCGACAGCACCAGGCGGTCACCCGACTCCGACTTCAGGACGGGCGCCCCGGGCACCTGGAGTCCGCCGATGTTCACGCTCGCGGACCGCACCAGCTCGGCGTGGTCGAGGTAGGTGTCCGCCAGCTCGATCGTGATCGTGTCACCCGGCCGGACCTCGCCGTCGCCGCCCGTGTCGACCCCGGCGATCCGGTAGCCGCAGGCCGGCGTGGCGCCCGTCGTCGCCGCGAGCCGCACCTGGGTGCCCGGATGGCGGCGGTGGAAGTCCAGCAGTCCGCCCAGCACGGCGTAGGCGGCGCGCCCCTTGCAGGTGTCGACGCGGCCGGCGAGGGCCGAGTGGTCCGCGGTCACCGACTCCCAGTCGCCGCCCCCGCCCTGCACCGCCAGGCAGGCGGTGGCCAGCGCGCGCAGCAACCGCCACTCCTCGTCCGCCGACCCCTGGGGGATCACACCGAGCGCGGACCGGCAGTGGGACGGGGTGCGCAACCGGTCGTAGACGACGGCGGGGTCGGGGAGGCCATCGGTGTCGGGCGAGTCGGGCCCGGGCGGGAGCCAGGGCGGGGCCTGGAGGACGACGGTGCTGCCGGCGCTCGGGGAGGGGGCGGGCAAGGCGCTCGGACTCGCGCTCGCCGCGCCGCTCGGGGAGGCGCTCGGCGTGTCCGCGGGCGCGAGCCCGCTCAACTGCCCGTTCGGCGAGGACCGTACGGGTGGCGCGGAGCGATCCGCGGCGCCGGTCGGCAGCCCCCGGGGACCACCCGAGGGCCCCGCGATCACGACCGTGTCCCCGCCGCCCCGTCCGCCCGCCGTGCCGTCCCCGTCAGTGGTGAAGGCCGCGGCGGCCACCGCCACCGCCCCGACGACGAGCAGCCCCGAGATACGCATCCCGAGGGAAACCGCCATGACGCCCCCCGATGTCCATGCCCTCGAGGCAGCGGCAGCCTCCGAGGGTCACCTCATCATCGGGCCGACCGCGCCCGTACGGAAGCCGCTTTCTGCGATCGTCGGTGTGAGTTCGGCCTCCGAACGCCGCGGCCCCGCACATACCGGCGGGCGCCCCGGGCCCTCAAGTACCGGAGCCCGGCGGCACGTCGATGCGCGCGACGCCCCACGAGGCAGCGCGTCGCACGTGCGTCGGCGGCGCCGCCCGCGGAACCCGTGGCGTCAGCCCGCGAAGTCCAGCAGCACCTTGCACGAGCGGCTCCGGTCGGCGGCGAGCGCGAACGCCGACTCGGCCTCCGCGACCGGCACCACCGCGCTGACCAAGCCGTCGAACGACGCCTCGGCGGCGAGCAGTTCCAGCGCGTCGTCGAACTCCGCGTCGAAGCGGAAGGCGCCGCGCAGCTCGATCTCCCGGCTCACCACGAGGTTCCCCGCGAAGGGACTGCGCCCCGCCGGCAGCATCCCGAGCTGCACCACGACACCCCCGCGCCGCACGAGCCGCAGACAGGTGTCCAGCCCGGCCGCGACGCCCGACGCCTCGACGGCCACATCCACCTCGGAAGGCCACCCGGCATCGTCCGGATCGTCGGCCCGTACGAGGGTGTCGGCGCCGACGGCATGCGCGTACCGCAGGGCAGCGGGCAGCAGGTCCGTCGCCGTCACACGCGCCGCGCCGGCCGCCTTGGCCGCCGCGACCACCAGACAGCCGATGGGCCCGGCGCCGGTGACGAGGACGTGCCTGCCGGCCACGTCCCCGGCCCGCCGCACCGCGTGCAGCGCGACGGACAGCGGCTCGGCCAGCGCCGCCCGCCGCGGGCCCAGCCCGGCCGGAAGCGGCCGCAACTGGCCTGCGGGGACGGCCACTCGGGCGGCGAACCCGCCCTGCACATGCGGGAAGCGGGCCGCGCTGCCGAGGTAGCGGGTGTCCCGGCAGACGTTGCGCCGCCCGTCCGCGCACTCGGGACAGACCTCGCACGCGGTGGCGGGATGCACCGCGACGGCCGTACCGGGCGCGGGACCTGTCCCCGCCTCACCGTAGGAGACGACGGTGCCGACCACCTCGTGCCCGAGCACCATCGGCTCCCTCAGCCGGAAGTCCCCGACCCCGCCGTGCCGCCAGTAGTGCAGGTCGGAGCCGCAGACCCCGCCGTAACGGACGGCGACGAGGGCCTGCCCGGGACCCGGTTCCGGGACCGGCACCTCCTCGACGCGCAGGTCCCCCTGCCCGTGGATCACACAACCGAGCATCCCCGCGGCCCCTTTCACAGCACGCTCGTCATGCCGCCGTCGACGTACAGCACCTGCCCGCCGACGAAGTCCGCGGCCGGGGAGGCGAGGAACAGCACCCCGCCCACCAGGTCCTCGGTACGGCCCCAGCGTCCGGCCGGGGTGCGTCGCCGCACCCACGCGCTGAACTCCTCGTCGTCGACCAGGGGTCGGGTGAGCTCGGTCTCGATGTAGCCGGGACCGAGCCCGTTGACCTGGACGCCGTACGGCCCCCAGTCCGCGCACATGCCCTTGGTGAGCATCTTCAGCGCGCCCTTGGTGGCGGCGTAGGGCGCGATGCCGGGACGGACCACCTCGCTCTGCAGCGAACAGATGTTGATGATCTTCCCGTGGCCGCGTTCCGTCATCCGCCGGGCCGCCTCCCGGCCGACCAGGAAGGCACTGGTCAAGTTGGTGTCCAGGATGCGGTGCCAGTCGGAGTCGGTGAACTCCAGGAGCGGGGCGCGCAGTTGCATGCCCGCGTTGTTGACCAGGATGTCGAGCGGGCCCACCCGCTCCTCGACGTCAGCGATCCCGGCGGCCACCGAGGCGCCGTCGGCCACGTCGAACACGGCCGTGCGGACCTCGCCCGGCGGCTCGGTGGCCTTGAGCGCGGCGGCGGCCTCGGTGAGCCGCTCACCGTCGCGGCCGTTGAGCACCACCGTGCAGCCGGCCTCCGCCAGGCCCCGGGCCAGGGCATGTCCGATGCCCCGGCTGGAGCCCGTCACCAGGGCCGTGCGGCCGCTGATGTCGAACAGCGGGTGACTCATCGTCGTACCTCTAGAGGATCAGCGAGAGCAGCAGGACCACACCACCGGCGACCACCGAGATGATCGTCTCCATGACGGACCAGGTCTTGATGTTCTGGCCGACGCTGAGGCCGAAGTACTCCTTCACCATCCAGAACCCGGCGTCGTTGACGTGGCTGAAGAACAGCGAGCCGGCGCCGATGGCGAGGACCAGCAGGGCCGCGTGGGTCGTCGACATGTCGGCCGCGAGCGGGGCGACCAGACCGGCCGCCGAGACCGTGGCCACCGTCGCCGAACCCGTCGCCAGCCGGATCGCCACCGCGATCAGCCACGCGAGCAGCAGCGCCGGGATCGACCAGTCCTCGGAGATGTCGAGGACCATCTGGCCGACGCCCGTGTCGATCAGCGTCTGCTTGAAGCCACCGCCCGCGCCGACGATCAGCAGGATGCCCGCGATGGGCGCGAGGCTCTTCTCGACCAGTGGCGAGACGCGCTCCTTGCCGAAGCCCGCGGGCCTGAGCAGGGTGAAGATGCCGACGAGCACCGAGGCGAGCAGGGCGATCAGCGGGGAGCCGATGACGTCGAAGACGCGCTGGACGGTGTTCTCGGGGTTGTCGATGACGATGTCGACCAGCGCCTTGGAGAGCATCAGGACGACGGGGAGGAGGATCGTGGCCAGCGTGGCCCCGAAGCTGGGCCGCTTCTTCAGGTCGTCGGAGGCGCGCTGAGGGATCATCCGCTCCGGTGCCGGCACGTCCACCCAGCGGGCCGCGTACCGGGAGAACAGCGGACCGGCGATGATGACCGTCGGTATGGCGACGAGGACGCCGAGCGCCAGGGTGACCCCCAGGTTGGCGCCGACCGCGTCGATCGCGACCAGCGGGCCGGGGTGCGGCGGGACCAGGCCGTGCATCACGGACAGGCCGGCGAGGGCGGGGATGCCGATGCGCATCAGCGAGTAGTTGCCGCGCTTGGCGACCATCAGCACCACCGGGATCAGCAGCACGACGCCGACCTCGAAGAACAGCGGCAGACCGATCACCGAGGCGATCAGCACCATCGCCCACGGCATCGAACGGCCGCCGGCCTTGGCGAGGATCGTGTCGACGATCTGGTCGGCGCCGCCGGAGTCGGCGAGCATCTTGCCGAGCATCGCGCCGAGGGCGATCAGCACGCCCACGCCGGCGACCGTGGTGCCGAGCCCGGTGGTGAAGCTGGTGAGGACCTTGTCGAGCGGCGCCCCGGCGATCGCGCCGAGCGCCAGCGAGCCGAGGGTCAGCGACAGGAACGCGTGGAGCTTGAACTGGGTGATGAGCAGGACGATGACGGCGATGCCCGCCAGGACGGCGATGCCCAGTTGAGCGTGGCCGGCCGAGGTGATGGGCTCGACGGTGTCCGCTGCCAGCATCTCGACGCTGAGTCTGGTCACGGGGGTTTCCTTGCAGTACGGGGACGGGGGAGAGGGATGTCAGGCCGCGGGGGCCTCAGGGGGTCGGCTCGAAAAGCGCCGTCAGGGCCGCCACGGCCCGTCCGGTGATCTCCTCGGGGCTGCCCGCGACGTCCACCGCGACGCCCGCCTCGTCCGGCTCCAGCGGCTGGAGCGTGGCGAACTGGGAGTCGAGCAGTGCCGTGGGCATGAAGTGCCCCTGCCGTTGTGACATCCGGTCCTCGATCAGCGCGCGGTCGCCCGAGAGGTGCACGAACACCACGCCCGGCGCGGCAGCCCGCAGCCGGTCGCGGTACGCCCGCTTCAGCGCCGAGCAACTGACCACCCCACCGAGCCCGGCCCGCCCGTCCGCCCAGGCACCGATGGCGTCGAGCCAGGGCCACCTGTCCGCGTCGTCGAGCGGGGTGCCGGCCGACATCTTGTCGATGTTGGCCTGCGGGTGGAAGTCGTCGCCCTCGGCGTACGGGACGCCGAGCCTGGCGGCGAGCAGGGGACCGATGGTGGTCTTGCCGGTGCCCGCGACGCCCATGACCACGACGACATGGGGGGTGTTCATCGCTGCCTCACTGTTTGCTGTCTTCGTCGACACGTGATGTCGACGCAACTGAAGCTCATTAGATACGACGAATTCAAGACCCTGTGACAAATAAGTCTGACTTTTTGTTCGCGTGATCCGCCCCGTACGCTGAGTGCATGAGCACACCGGGCCGGGGGCTGCACGGCCACGTACTGGACACCCTCGGGCCCGCCATCACCGCGGGCGAGTACCCGCCGGGCAGTGTCCTGCGCACGGACGAACTGGCGCAGCGCTTCGACGTCTCGCGCTCGGTGATGCGCGAGGCGGTCCGCGTCCTGGAGTCCATGCACCTGGTCGAGTCCCGGCGCCGCGTGGGCGTGACGGTGCGCCCCGAGTCCGAGTGGAACGTCTACGACCCGCAGGTCATCCGCTGGCGCCTGGCCGGCGCCGACCGCCCCCGGCAACTGCGCTCCCTCACCGTCCTGCGCTCGGCGATCGAGCCGGTGGCGGCGGGCCTGGCCGCGAAGCACGCCACCGCCGACCAGTGCGCCGAACTCACCGAGTGCGCCCTCGGCATGGTCGCCCACTCACGCGGCCACCAACTGGAGGGCTACCTCGTCCACGACATCGCCTTCCACCGCGTCATCCTGAGCGCCTCCGGCAACGAGATGTTCGCGCGCCTGGGCGATGTGGTCGCGGAGGTCCTCGCGGGCCGCACCCACCACGAGGTCATGTTCGAGGACCCCGACCCGGCCGCGGTGACGCTGCACGTCCAGGTCGCGGAGGCGGTCCGCGCGGGCGACGCGGCCCGGGCGGAGCACCTGACCCGCGAGATCACCGTCGGGGCGCTCCAGGAGCTGGACATACTGGCGCCGTAGGCCCTACGGCTGGAGGAACTCCCCGTCGACGTACACCCACGCCCCGTCGACCCGCTCGAACCGGCTCCGCTCATGCAGCGACCCGCCCCGGAACGAGGCCCGGAAGGTCACGGTCCCCGTGGCGTGGAACGCCGAACCGCCCGTCGTCTCCAGGATCTCCAGCCCGGTCCACCGCATCCCCGCATCGAGGTCCAGCCGCGCGGGCCGCGTCCGCGGATGCCAGGTCCGCAGCAGGTACGCCCCGTCTCCCTCGACGAACGCGCTGTACCGCGAGCGCATCAGCGCCTCGGCGGTCGGCGCGGCGGCGGCGCCGCAGTGGTGGCGGCCGCAACACTGGTCGTACGCCCGGGACAGCCCGCACGGGCAAAAACGCGTGGTCATGCCCGCCATTGTGCTGGACGGCCTGCCGCACAACGGCCGAGGGCCGCGACCTCGTGGTCACGGCCCTCGCCATCTCGTGTGTCCGAGGGGGGACTTGAACCCCCACGCCCGATAAAGGGCACTAGCACCTCAAGCTAGCGCGTCTGCCATTCCGCCACCCGGACAAGGTGTCTGTCGTGCGGGGTTTCCCTCGCGGCGACGGAGGAAACATTACCAGGCTTTCGAGAGGTGCCCGATCACCCCCCGTCGTGGTGTGAACGGCGTGTATCGGGTCGCGGCCGGTCTTGGGCCGGGACGGGGGGAGGGGGAGGATGAGGGGGGAACCACCAGCAGCGACAGCGCGGGAGGAAGCAGCGTGAGCGACACGGGCACGGCCAGGGGCGTCACCGGCGAGGACGAGGTCGTGGACCTCTGCCGCGAGCTGATCCAGATCGACACCAGCAACTACGGCGACCACTCCGGTCCCGGTGAGCGCAAGGCGGCCGAGTACGTCGCCGAGAAGCTCGCCGAGGTGGGCCTGGAGCCGAAGATCTTCGAGTCCCACCCGGGCCGCGCCTCCACCGTGGCGCGGATCGAGGGGGAGGACCCGTCCCGGCCCGCGCTGCTCATCCACGGCCACACCGACGTCGTCCCGGCCAACGCCGACGACTGGACCCACCACCCCTTCTCCGGCGAGGTCGCGGACGGGTGCGTGTGGGGGCGCGGGGCCGTCGACATGAAGGACATGGACGCGATGACCCTGGCGGTCGTGCGCGACCGGCTGCGCAGCGGGCGTCGGCCGCCGCGGGACATCGTGCTCGCGTTCCTCGCCGACGAGGAGGCCGGCGGCAAGTTCGGCGCCCGGTTCCTCGTCGACAAGCACCCGGACCTCTTCGAGGGCGTCACCGAGGCGATCAGCGAGGTGGGCGGGTTCTCGTTCACCGTGAGCGAGGAGCGCCGGCTCTATCTGATCCAGACGGCCGAGAAGGGCATGCACTGGATGAAGCTGACGGTGGCCGGCACGGCCGGGCACGGGTCGATGATCCACCGGGACAACGCGATCACCGAACTGTCGGAGGCGGTCGCGCGGCTCGGGCGGCACAAGTTCCCGGTGCGGGTCACCAAGACCACCCGGGCCTTCCTCGACGAACTCGGCGACGCCCTCGGCACCGAGCTCGACCCGGAGAACATGGAGGGCACCCTCGCCAGGCTCGGCGGCATCGCCAAGCTCATCGGCGCGACCCTGAGCAACACGGCCAACCCCACCCAGCTGGGCGCCGGTTACAAGGTCAACGTCATCCCGGGCGAGGCCACCGCCCATGTCGACGGCCGCTTCCTGCCCGGGTTCGAGGAGGAGTTCCTCGCCGACCTCGACAAGATCCTCGGACCGCACGTCCGGCGTGAGGACGTGCACGCCGACAAGGCCGTCGAGACGAGCTTCGACGGGGCGCTCGTGGCGGCGATGCAGTCCGCGCTGGTGGCCGAGGACCCGGCGGCCAAGGCGATCCCCTACATGCTCTCCGGCGGGACCGACGCCAAGTCCTTCGACGACCTGGGCATCCGGGGCTTCGGCTTCGCTCCGCTGAAGCTGCCGCCGGAGCTGGACTTCGCGGGCATGTTCCACGGCGTCGACGAGCGGGTACCGGTGGACGGGCTGAAATTCGGCGTGCGGGTGCTCGACCGGTTCATCGAAGCGTCCTGAAATGGCCCACTGAAACGACACTTCAGCATTCGGGCAGACGTGCTGTCCGTGACCGGGGAGAGTGAACGCGCTCATAAGGTCGTAGCCCTATTAGTTCCTCCTCGTTACAGGTGATGCGATCAGCTACTTGTGATCGCATTGCCAACAAGGAGGAATAATGATCAAGAAGGTCGTCGCTGCTGCGGCTGCCACTGGTGGGCTGGTTCTCGCGGGCGCGGGCCTGGCCGTTGCCGACGCTGGTGCCCAGGGTGCCGCTGTGCACTCCCCGGGTGTCCTGTCGGGCAACGTCGTTCAGGCGCCGGTTCACGTCCCCGTGAACGTCTGCGGCAACACGGTCTCCGTGATCGGGCTGCTGAACCCCGCCTTCGGCAACACCTGCATCAACAAGTGACGTTGTGTCTCGCCCCGTGAAAGGGGCTGAGCCCGTCGGCCCCGGAGCGCGCGCCATGCGCTCCGGGGCCGACCGGCCTTTTCGGAACGTCGGTCGAATACCGACGTCGTCATTTCGGAACAAGGTCGAAGGCAGGGAATCAGCAATGCGACAGGTCACCCGCAAGGGCCTGATGACTGTGGCGGCCGCGACCGGCGTCATCGCCGCCGCAGCCGGCGCCGCCCACGCAACCGGCTCGGGTGCGAACGGCTCCACGTCGAACTCGCCCGGCGCGCTGTCGGGCAACACGGTGCAGGCGCCGGTGGACGTGCCGGTCAACGTCTGCGGCAACACGGTCAACGTCGTCGGGGTACTCAACCCGGCGACCGGAAACAGCTGTGCCAACCAGGGCGGCAGCTCGGCCGGCGGTCACGATGGCTCGGGCGGCGGCTCGGGGTCCTCGTCCGGCGGGCACGCCAGCGACTCGCCCGGCGTCGGCTCCGGCAACCACGTCGAGGTACCGGTCCACGTGCCGGTCAACGTGTGCGGCAACAGCGTCGACATCATCGGCATCGGCAACTCCACCGAGGGCAACGACTGCGCCAACGGAGGCGGGGGCGGGAGCCACACCCCGCCCGGCGGCGGTCACGAGAACCCGCCCGAGTCACCGGAGCAGCCCGGCAACCCCGAGCAGCCGGGCAACCCCGGGGACCCTGGCGATCCTGGAAACCCCGGCAACCCGGGCAACCCCGGAAACCCGGGCAACCCGGGCAACCCGGAGAACCCGGTCGAGCCGACCCACCCCGGATCTCCGAGCACGCCGCCCGGTGCGGGCGGCCAGACGCCGGGCGGTTCGCACGGCAACGACCCGGGCGCCCACTTCGTCACCCAGCCCCAGGGTGACGCGGAGCTCGCCCAGACCGGTACCGACCTGCCGATGGGCCTCGTCCTGCCGGTCGGCGCGGGGGCGCTGCTCGCGGGCGCGGTGCTGTACCGCAAGGCACGGCCCTCGGCGTAAAGCCCGGCCTCCGGCACGACGGAGCGGGCCCCGCATCGGCGGGGCCCGCTCCGGTTCTTCCTTCTCCTGCTGTGTTCCTGTCCCGTTGTCTTCCCGTCGCCTCAGCTCACCACTTGGCCCGCACCTGGCGGATGATCCTGCGGCGCAGCCGCACCTTGCGGCTGCCGTCGCGCAGCAGGCTCAGGCGGTCCAACTCCCAGTGTCCGTACTCCGCATGGTCCGTCAGCAGGCGTGTGGCGTCCTTGCGGGAGACCCCGCGAGGTACGTACACGTCGACAAATTCGTATTCCGGCATCGCATCTATTGTGCGGGCTGGGGCCCGGTACGGATAGCGTCTGCACTATGTCTGATGCTGTGCAGCCCACCGCTGCCGAGGTACGCGCCGCCGCCGAGGCGGTCAAGACCGCGCTCGACCGCCACCTGGCCGCGGTTGAACGCCGGTCGGGTGAGGACGACCCGGCCGTCTACGACGCGTTCAACCAGCTGGCCGCGGCCGCCGAGGTCTATGACGAGCTGCTCTACGACCGCTATGACGAGGTCACGCCCTTCGAGATCCCCGGTGCGGACGACGCGCTGCCGCCGTACAAGGGCCCCGAGGAACCGAACGCGCTGAGCGTGCTGATCCGCCGCGACTACACCGTGGTGGAGCCGCAGCGGCTGATGGCGCAGGCCCAGCGGGTCGAGGCGGCGGACGACGAGGGGGCGGAGGTCTCCGGCAGCGTGCACGGGGCGCTGGGCATCCTGTTCGGCGAGTTCGAGCCGGACGAGATCGCCTCCCGGCACAAGGAGTTCGGCCTGGAGGAGGGCGACTCCACGCTCTGGGTGACCGCCGCGGACGAGTCGGCCGAGCCGGGGGAGTGGCTGGAGACGCCCTTCGAGGGGGTCGACCCGCAGAGTGTGGTCTGCCGGTTCGACGTCAGCGCGGTGTTCGACGACGAACTGGACGATGTCGAGGAGACCGACGAGGACCTCGAGGACGAGCTGGACCCGGACCTGGACGAAGACGAGGACGAAGACGAGGACGAGGACGACCTCGAACCACTGGACGTGGATCGCTGACGCGAGGCGCGGCTGTTCCGCGACGGCTGCGGTCACGGATGAGTCCCGTGACCGCAGCCCCGGTCAGTCCACCGACGGCACCTGCGGCCCGAGCAGGACGGGGAGGCGAGTCGTGCGCGGCTTGGCCTGGACCTCGGCGACCGCTCGGGGCAGCGCCTGCTCCACGCCGTGCACCACGGACAGGTGCCGCTCCGCCCGGCCGAACGCCGTGTAGACCCACGGCCGGTTCAGTGTCTGCGCCGCGTCGCCCGGCAGCACCACGACGACCGCCGGCCACCGGCCGCCCACCGCCTGGTGCGCGGTCAGGGCCCAGCCATGCCGTACGGACTGCTCGACCCGTTCCTTCGGTACGACGACGGCCTCGCCCGCGCAGGACAGGTGCAGTCCCTCGGCGTCGGCCTTCACCACCTGGCCCGGCACCGTACGGCCGGGTGCGGGGGAGTAGGCGACGCGGTCACCGGGGTCGAAGCCGCCGAAGCGGCCGGGGCCGGGGTTGAGGCGCTCCTTGAGCGCGGCGTTGAGGGCGCGCGTGCCGGCCGCGCCGCCGTGACCCGGCGTGATCACCTGCGTCTCCTCGGGCGGGACGCCGATCGCGCGCGGCACCGAGTCCGCGACGAGCTGCACGGTGCGGTGCACGGCCTCGCCCGCGTCCCGCACCGGCACGATCACCAGTTCCTTGCCGGGCGCCTCGACCTGGGTCAGTTCGCCGACGCCGATACCAGACACCAGCTCGCCCAGCGGGCCGGGATCCGGCCGCCGCGAGGCGATCAGTGGGCAGATCCGCGCCGCCAGCAGATCGGCGAACACCCGCCCGGGCCCGGCCGACCACAACACCGCTGGGTCCCCCGCCAGCACCAGCCGGGCCCCGTCCGGCAACGACTCCGCGAGCAGTGCCGCAGTCTCGACGTCCACCTGCGGGGCGTCCAGCACGACGAGCAGGTCGAGGTCCAGCGCACCGTCCGCGTCCCGCCCGGGCCCTTCGGCGCCGGAGAGCAGCCCGGCCACGGTGGCGACACCGGCCACGCCGGTCCGGGCGCCGGCGTCGGCCGCGGGACTGCCCGGTCGGCCGGATCCGCTCAGCAGTGCCGAGAAGCGGTCCCGCCCGAGCGGGCTGTGGGCGGCCGCCCAGGCCCGCAGTCCCAGCGCCTGCGCCGTGTGCAGTAGTGCCGCCGGTTCCGCCAGGGACGCCTCCCCGCCGGTGTGCAGGACCAGGCCGTGCGCCGAGACCGCGCGGATCAGGTCGGCGGCGGAGCCTGCGGCAGCAGCGGCCCGCTCCCACTCCTCGGCCGAACCGTCCTGCTTCGGCACCGAGTTGATCAGGCGGGCCAGTCCGTCGGCGAGGCTCTCCTCCGCGAGGGCGTACCGCTCCAGGCCGACGAGGACACGGACGGGCCGCTCCTCGTCCGCCGCCTCGTCGCCCTGCCGGGCCGGGGCGCCGGGCTCGTCCAAGGCGTCCTGGAAGGCCAGCGCCTCGCCCTCGGCGAGGGTGCTCTGCACGGCCGTATCGGCGTCCGGCACACCCCGCTGGGTCAGCGCCGCGGTGAGGGCCGGCAGCTCCAGGGCCGTGTGCCCGGCGAGAGCCGCCTGTTCCAGGAGCCAGACGGTGAGCGCCCGGCCGCGCCGCTCGTCGTCCGGTCCGCACTCCGCGCCGAGCAGCGCCCGCGCGAACCCGTCGGCCTGCTCCGGCCGTACGCCGACCACGCGCAGCAACTGCCAGGGGTCCGCCCGCAGCCGGTCGCCCGCGCCCTCGCCGAGGGCCGCGGCCACCTGCGGGGCGAGTGCCTCCGGGGCGCCGCCCTCGGCCAGCACGCGCCGTACGGACTCGACGGTCTCCGGCGCGGGACCCACGGGCGCCGCGGTCGGGACGGGCTGCGGACGGCGCACCGGCTCCGGGGCGGGGCGGCGCGGCGGCTCCGGTGCCTCGAAGACGGTGGCCGCCGGCTTCGCGCCGCTCTCCACGGCCCGTACGGCGGCGAGCAGTTCGGCGGCCTTCCCGCTGAGTTTGGTCCCGCTCTCGACGGGTGCCTGCTTCTCGGCCTTCCGCTGCTCGATCCGCTCCCGCTCGATCCGCTGAGCGGCAAGCTCGGCCTCGGCCTCCGACATCTTGGCCGCGGTGTCGTCGGCGCCGCCGTCGGCCGCGGCGGCCTGCGCCGTGGCGTCGCCGTCCCCGGCGCCCTCAGGCGCGGCGCCCGGCGTCCCCGGCTCGGTGTTCTCCGTGGTCTCGGGCGGCTCCGTGCTCACAGCGTGCTCCAGTCGTGATCGGGATAGCGGTGCACGGGCGCCGACACGTCGTCGAGCGCCCGGCAGATCTCGTCAGGAAGACTAAGGTCCTCCACTGACAACGCCGCCGTGAGCTGCTGTGCGTTGCGCGCGCCGATGACCGGCGCGCTCACGCCGGGCCGGTCGCGGACCCAGGCGAGGGCGACCTGGAGCGGGGTCACGGCCAGCCCGTCGGCCGCCGTCTGCACGGCGTCCACGATGCGGCTCGCCGTGTCGTCGAGGTACGGCGCGACGAAGGGCGCCAGATGCTCCGAGGCGCCGCGCGAGTCGGGCGGCGTCGCGTTGCGGTACTTGCCCGTCAGGACGCCCCGGCCGAGCGGGGACGAGGGCAGCAGACCGATGCCCAGGTCGAGCGCGGCCGGCAGCACCTCGCGCTCCACGCCCCGCTGGAGCAGCGAGTACTCCAGTTGTGTGCTCGCCAGCCGGGTCCGCGTCCCGGGCGCCGCGAGCTGCCAGGTCGCCGCCTTGGCGAGCTGCCAGCCGCAGAAGTTGGAGACGCCGGCATAGCGGGCGCGGCCGCTGCCGACCGCCAGGTCGAGGGCCTGGAGGGTCTCCTCCAGGGGTGTGTACGGGTCGTAGGCGTGGACGTGCCAGACGTCGACGTAGTCCGTGCCGAGCCGGGTCAGCGAGGCGTCCAGGGCGGAGAGCAGATGGCCGCGCGAGCCGTCGAAGCGGCGGTCCGGGTCGGGAACGCTGCCCGCCTTCGTCGAGATGACCAGGTCCCGGCGCGGAACCAGCCCTTCTATCAGCCGGCCGAGCAGATACTCGGCCTCTCCGTCGCCGTACACGTCGGCCGTGTCGACGAGCGTGCCGCCCGCCTCCCAGAACGTCTTCAAGAGGTCCGCGGCGTCGTGCTCGTCGGTGTCCCTGCCCCAGGTGAGGGTGCCCAGCCCGATACGGGACACGCGCAGGCCGGTGCGTCCGAGATGCCTCTGCTCCATGAACGCCGAGATTACTGGCCAGAACCTGGCGTGTGGGGGCCTGTGGATGACCAGTTTCCGGGACGGTCACCGAGGGTGCCGACGACCGGCCGAGCGACGCCCGCCACATCGGCCTCCCCGCGGGAGGCCCACCGCGCTAAGGTCGGGCCCACAAGGGACGTTACTGATCGGTAAGGGGAATCCGCCATGCAGCTCGGGATCAACCTCGGCTACTGGGGTGCCGGAATGGACGCGGACAATCTCGCCGTCGCCCAGGAGGCCGACCGGCTGGGGTACGCCGTGTGCTGGGCCGCCGAGGCGTACGGCTCGGACGCGGCCACCGTGCTCTCCTGGGTCGCCGCCCAGACCGAGCGCATCGACGTCGGCTCAGCCATCTTCCAGATCCCGGCCCGCCAGCCCGCGATGACCGCGATGACGGCCGCCACCCTGGACTCCCTGTCCGGCGGGCGCTTCCGGCTCGGCCTCGGCGTCTCCGGACCACAGGTCTCCGAGGGCTGGTACGGCGTCAAGTTCGACAAGCCGCTGGCACGCACGCGTGAGTACGTCGAGATCGTCCGCAGGGCCATGACACGCGAGCGGCTCACGTACGAGGGGCAGCACTGGACGCTGCCGCTGCCCGGCGGCCCCGGCAAGCCGATCAAGCTGACCGTGCACCCGCAGCGCGAGCACATCCCGCTGTACATCGCCGCCATCGGCCCGAAGAACCTGGAGCAGACCGGCGAGATCGCCGACGGCGCCCTTGTGATCTTCCCCTCCGCCGAGCACCTCGAGGAGACCACCATCCGCCACCTGCGCGCGGGGCGCGAGAAGGCCGGCAAAACCCTCGACGGGTTCGACGTCTGCCCGACGCTCCCGCTGGCCGTGGGCCCCAAGGAAGGGGACAAGGACGTGACCGCGCTTGCCGACACCTTCCGCCCCTACACCGCGCTGTACGTCGGCGGCATGGGCAGCGCCAAGCAGAACTTCTACAATCAGCTCGCGCAGCGCATGGGCTTCGAGGCCGAGGCCGCCGAAGTCCAGGAGAAGTACCTGTCCGGCGACAAGCAGGGGGCCGCGGCCGCCGTCCCGCACGAGCTGATCGACCAGACGACGCTGCTCGGCTCCGTGGACCGCATCGCGGACCGGATGAAGGAGTACGCGGCGGCCGGAGTCACCACCCTCAGCCTCGCGCCCGCCGGCTTCACCCTCGACGAGCGGCTCGCCTCGCTCCGCGCCGGAACCGAGGCCCTGGAGCGCGCCGGACTGGCGTGACGCAGGGGGCGTACGAGCGGGTCGCATCAGCGGGCACACGGGGGGAGATTTCCGCGGCCGTGGTGGGGGCTCGGGGGTCTTCCCCGCCACGGCCGTCACGCGGAACAACGCGCGCGTGCCCGTGCGGTTACGCCCTCGGCGTGACCCCCATGGTCATTCGTTCGGCGGAGTTGTCCGACACAAGTGTTGCCAGGCCTTTCTCACCGCATTTGACTCGTTCCTTGCGGATTCCTGCGGAGCCCGTGGCGTCCTGCGTCCGGCAGAGAGGTGCCCAACGATGCTTTCGGCCAAGAGCCTGTTCCAGGAGATCCTCGACAACGACGAGTCCTTCCGCCTGTTCTGCTCCATCGCGGCCAGCGGCGAGTCCCAGGGCGGCTGGGAGAACGCGCGCATCGCCGTGCTCGTCCCGGAGAGCGAACGCGCCCTCGCACCCAAGATCACCCGGCACGGGGCGGACGAGGACAAGCACGGGCGGATCTTCAACGCCCTGCTGAAGAAGCGCGGCCTCGAACCCGTCCCCGTCCCGCCCGAGACCGACTACACGATGCTCCTCGAAAAGCACGGCATCGGGCTCGCCCACGACAAGCTCAAGAGCGACGAACCGCTCACCGTCCAGGACATCGTCACCTACCTGTCGCACAGCCGGGTCACCGAACAGCGGGCCTCCGAGCAGATGGAACTGCTGCGCAGGCACTTCGCCGACCACCCCGACCTCGGGCGCGCGGTCAGGATGATCTCCAACGACGAGGACAACCACCTCGCCTACTGCCACGAGGAGCTTCTGCGCCTCGCGGCCCAGGGGCACGGCCGGGCCATCCAGCGGACGCTGCGCGAGTGCGCGCTCGCCGAGATCCGGATCTACCGGGACGTCAGCCTCGCGGTCATGGACCACATGGGCCGCGTCCTCGGCTGGTCCCGGGCGAAGGCCGCGGTGCTCGCCGCGGGCATCCACGCCGTGTACGCCTGGGAGCGGTTGGCGGGCTGGCGGCGGATGGTGAGCCTGAGGACGCCCGAGCGGCGGGACGCGCTGGGCGGACCCGCGGCCTCGGCGTCCGAGTTCGCCTGACGCACGGCTCCTACAACCAACCCCTCCTCTTGAACAGCCGGTACAGCAGCACCTCCAGGACGGCCATGACCGTGATCAGCACCGGATAGGACCACCGCCAGGTCAGCTCCGGCATGTGGTCGAAGTTCATGCCGTACACACCCGCGATCATCGTGGGGACCGCGGCCATGGCCGCCCACGCGGAGATCTTGCGCATGTCGTCGTTCTGCCGGACGCTCATCTGCGCCAGATGCGCCGCGAGGATGTCGGAGACCAGCCGGTCCAGGCCCTCGACCGACTCGTTCACGCGCGTGAGGTGGTCGCTCACGTCGCGGAAGAAGGGCTGCGCCTCGTCGTGCACGAAGGGCACGCGCGCGCCGAGCGTGCCCGTCCCGGCGAGCCGGGCCAGGGGCGGGGCCAGCGGGCCCGTGGCCCGGCGGAACTCCAGGACCTGCCGCTTGAAGTTGTAGATGCGGGACGCCGTGTGCCGCGAGCCCCCGACGGTCGGCGAGAACACCTCCGCCTCCAGCTCCTCCAGGTCGGTGCCCAACTCGCCCGCCACGTCGACGTAGTGGTCGACCACCGCGTCGGCGATCGTGTACAGCACCGCCGTAGGACCCTGCCGGAGCATCTCGGGGTCCTCCTCCAGCCGGTGCCGCACCG
This sequence comes from Streptomyces sp. NPDC006385, assembly GCF_040612485.1. Taxonomy (NCBI): domain Bacteria; kingdom Bacillati; phylum Actinomycetota; class Actinomycetes; order Kitasatosporales; family Streptomycetaceae; genus Streptomyces; species Streptomyces sp. NPDC006385. The sequence continues at coordinate 26,122 of NZ_JBEXQG010000011.1, read as the reverse complement.
CCTGGAGAGGCGCCTCCTCGCCGTGCCGGACGGTCACCACGAACGAGTCGCCGACGAAGACCATGACCTCGCCGGACGAGACGACGTCGCTCTGCGGCTCGTACCCGACCGGCTTGAGGACCATGAACAGCGAGTCGTCGTACACCTCGAGCTTCGGTCGCTGATGCGCCTTCAGCGCGTCCTCGACGGCCAGCGGGTGCAGCGCGAACTCCTCCGTGACCTGGTCGAACTCCTTCTCCGTGGGCTCGTACAGCCCGATCCAGACGAACGCGTCGTCCCGGCGACGGCACAGGTCCAGGGCGTCGGAGAGGTCCTGCGGTCCCTCCGTCCGGCGCCCGTCCTGGTAGATGGCGCAGTCGACGATCACGGAGCGTGTTCTCCCGTCCTCCGGCCGTGGGCGCACCGCTCGGTGCGCCTACGCTGGGCGGCATGCCCACGCTGATCCTGGTCCGGCACGGACGTTCCACCGCCAACACCGAGGGATTGCTCGCCGGGTGGACGCCCGGTGTCGCCCTCGACGAGCGCGGGGCCGCGCAGGCCGCCGCACTGCCCGGGCGGCTCGCCGAGCTGCCGATCTCCGAGGTCGTCACCAGCCCGCTGGAGCGCTGCCGGCAGACGATCCGGCCGCTGCTCGACGCCCGCCCCGGGCTCACCGCCCACACCGACGAGCGCATCGGGGAGTGCCACTACGGCGACTGGTCCGGTCGCAAGCTCGCCGAGCTGGGGGACGAGCCGCTGATGGAGGTCGTCCAGGCGCACCCGTCGGCGGCCGCGTTCCCCGGCGGCGAGTCGATGCGGGCGATGCAGACCCGCGCCGCCGAGGCCGTACGCGAGTGGAACGCGCGCGTGGAGCGCGATCACGGTGCCGACGCCGTGTATCTGATGTGCTCGCACGGCGACATCATCAAGTCCCTCGTCGCGGACGCACTCGGTCTTCATCTCGACCTCTTCCAAAGGATTTCCGTAGAACCGTGTTCCATCACCGCGATCCGTTACACCCGTCTGAGGCCGTTCCTCGTACGCCTCGGGGACACCGGTGACTTCGCGTCCCTCGCCCCGCGCGAGGAACCACCGGCCGGCGATGCGACGGTCGGAGGCGGCGCGGGCGCACCGTGATCGTCCGGCGCAGTAGGGTGAAGCGGTCGAAGCAGCGCCGCACGCACGAATTCGCCGTCGCCGTACCCAGATTTCGCCGTACTCACGATTCCAATGGAGACAGGACGTGTCCCGTCAGGTGTTCCTCTACGACCCCCCGGACCGCTTCGTGGCCGGTACGGTCGGACTGCCCGGACGCCGTACGTTCTTCCTCCAGGCCACCGCAGGCTCCCGGGTGACCAGCGTGGCCCTGGAGAAGACCCAGGTCGCCGCTCTCGCCGAGCGCATGGACGAACTGCTCGACGAGGTCGTACGGCGTAGTGGCGGCAGCGCCGCCGTGCCCGCCGTGGCGCCCACCGAGATCGCCGACACCGCCCCGCTGGAAACCCCCGTCGAGGAGGAGTTCCGCGTCGGCACCATGGCCCTCGCCTGGGACGGCGAGGAGCAGCGCATGATCGTCGAGGCGCAGGCCCTCGTGGAGCTCGACGCCGACACCGAGGAGGACCTCGCCGAGGCCGAGGAGCGGCTGCTCCAGGACGAGGAGAACGGCCCCCCGATGCTGCGGGTGCGGCTCACCGGCGCGCAGGCGAGGGCCTTCGCCAAGCGCGCCCTGGACGTCGTCAACGCCGGGCGGCCGCCGTGCCCGCTGTGCAGCCTCCCGCTCGACCCGGAAGGACACGTATGTCCGCGCCAGAACGGATACCGCCGCGGAGCGTGACCTCGGTGGACCTGCTCACCGAGGGTGAGCTGACGGTGCGCGGCCGCATCCGTGAGGCGTCCAACGCGGCGCTGTTCTGCACGGTCGCGTACGAGGGGCGGGAGGCGTCCTGCGTGTACAAGCCGGTCGCCGGTGAGCGGCCGCTGTGGGACTTTCCCGACGGCACGCTCGCGCAGCGCGAGGTCGCCGCGTTCGAGGTCTCCGAGGCGAGCGGCTGGGGACTCGTGCCGCCGACCGTGCTGCGGGACGGGCCGTACGGCGAGGGCATGGTCCAGTTGTGGATCGACGTGACGGCCGAGGCCGAGCTGCTCGCCCTGGTGGACGGCGAGGAGCCCGAGCCCGGCTGGAAGGCGATCGGCTTCGCCGAGGTCGGCGAGGGACAGACCGCTCTGCTGGTGCACGCCGACGACGAGCGGCTGCGGCGGCTCGCGGTCCTGGACGCCGTGATCAACAACGCCGACCGCAAGGGCGGGCACCTGCTGCCCACCGAGGGCGGCCGGCTCTACGGCATCGACCACGGCGTGACCTTCAACGTCGAGAACAAGCTCCGCACGCTGCTGTGGGGCTGGGCGGGGGAGCCGCTGACGGCGGAGGCGGTCGAGGTGCTCGGTTCCCTGCGGGAGGCGCTGAAGGAGGGCGGCGCGCTGGCCGTGCGGCTGGCCGCGCTGATCACCGCCGCGGAAGTGGCGGCCACGCGCGCGCGTGTCGACGCGCTGCTCGCCTCGGGCCGGCATCCGGAGCCGAGCGGAGAGTGGCCGGCCATTCCCTGGCCCCCCGTCTAGAGCACAACGGCCGGTATCACGCAAGCCCGCCTTACCGGCCATCCGGCCTGGTCCGGTTCGTATCCGGAACATCCGTCCGGTTAGGCTCATGACATGTATGCCTGGCCCGCTTCTGAGGTCCCCGCCCTGCCCGGTCAGGGCCGCGACCTGAGGATCCACGACACCGCGACCGGCGGTCCGGTCACCCTCGACCCCGGTCCCGTCGCCCGTATCTACGTCTGCGGCATCACCCCGTACGACGCGACCCACCTGGGTCACGCGGCGACCTACAACGCGTTCGACCTCGTGCAGCGCGTGTGGCTCGACACCAAGCGCCAGGTTCACTACGTCCAGAACGTCACCGACGTCGACGATCCGCTCCTGGAGCGGGCCGAGCGCGACAACATCGACTGGGCCGCCCTCGCCGAGAAGGAGACCGCCCTCTTCCGCGAGGACATGACCGCCCTGCGCATGCTGCCCCCGCGGCACTACGTCGGCGCCGTCGAGGCGATACCCGGGATCGTCCCGCTCGTCGAGCGCCTGCGGGACGCCGGCGCCGCCTACGAACTCGAAGGCGACGTCTACTTCTCCGTCGAGTCCGACCCGAACTTCGGCAAGGTGTCCCACCTGGACGCCGCCGCGATGCGCCTGCTGTCCGCCGAGCGCGGCGGCGACCCGGACCGTCCCGGCAAGAAGAACCCCCTCGACCCGATGCTGTGGATGGCCGCCCGCGAGGGTGAGCCCAGCTGGGACGGCGGTTCGCTCGGGCGCGGCCGGCCCGGCTGGCACATCGAGTGCGTCGCCATCGCCCTCGACCACCTCGGCATGGGCTTCGACGTCCAGGGCGGCGGCTCCGACCTCGCCTTCCCGCACCACGAGATGGGCGCCTCGCACGCCCAGGTGCTGACCGGCGAGTTCCCCATGGCCAAGGCGTACGTGCACGCCGGCATGGTCGCCCTGCACGGCGAGAAGATGTCCAAGTCCAAGGGCAACCTCGTCTTCGTGTCCCAGCTGCGCCGCGACGGCGTCGACCCCGCGGCCATCCGGCTCGCCCTCCTCGCCCACCACTACCGGGCCGACTGGGAGTGGACCGACCAGGTGCTGCAGGACGCCGTCGACCGCCTCGGCCGCTGGCGTGCCGCGGTGTCCCGGCCCGACGGGCCGGGAGCCGAGGCGCTCGTCGAGGAGATCCGCGACGCCCTCGCGAACGACCTGGACGCCCCGGCCGCGCTCGCCGCGGTCGACCGATGGGTCGCGGCGCAGGACGAGCGGGGCGGCACGGACACGGGCGCCCCCGGTGTCGTGTCGCGAGCCGTGGACGCGCTGTTGGGCGTGGCCCTGTAACCCGAACAGGACACGAGAGGGGCGCTTCCTCCGCGCGGAAGGAAGCGCCCCTCTCATGCGTCGCGGTGGGCGCCGGAATCGGGCCGCATGCTGTCCACATGCTGTCCAGGTGCTGTCGAAGGGCCGTCTTCCGCTGCGGGGGCGGTCTGCCTGTGGTGGGGTGGAGGAGTCAGTTGACCGTTGGACCAGCCGTCGGCCGGTCCCGTCCGCGGAAGGACGCACCGTGGCCCCCGAACGCCGCTCCTTCGCACCTCACCTCACCCGTCGCAGACTCCTCACGGCCGGCGCCGCCACCGCCGGTGCCGTACTGGTCGGGTCTGCCGGCACCTCCGCCACCGCGGCCGGAAAGACCCGGCCCGCGGTGATCCACCTCCCGAACGGCTTCCGCCCGGAGGGCATCGCCATCAGCGGCGGACCGTACGCCTACCTGGGCTCGCTCGGCGACGGCTCGATCTACCGCGCAGACCTGCGCACCGGCCGGGGCGAGATCATCTCCGCCGGACCCGGCACACCCTCGGTCGGCCTCAAACTCGACCACCGGGGACGCCTGTTCGTCGCCGGACGCGGCCAGGGTGCCCGCGTCGTGGACGCCCGCACCGGCGAGCTCCTCGCCTCGTACGTCCTCACCACGGCGACCCCGACCTTCGCCAACGACGTGTACCTGACCCCGCGCACGGCCTGGTTCACCGACTCCTTCCAGCCCGCGCTGTACGCCCTGCCGCTCGGCCGGCACGGCCGACTGCCGGACGCGGACGAGGTCGTGAAGATCACGCTGAGCGGCGACTGGAGCCAGGTCCCCGGCGAAGTCGTGAACGCCAACGGCATCACCCGCACCCCCGACGGCTCGGCCCTGCTCGTCGTGCAGTCCGGGGTCGGCGGCCTGCACCGCGTCGACCCGCGCACCGGCGTCACCAAGCGCGTCGACCTGGGCGACGCCGCCCCGCTGACCAACGGCGACGGCCTGCTGCTGATCGGGCGGACGCTGTACGTCGTGCAGAACCGGCAGAACGCGATCGACGTGTTCGGGCTCGCCGCCGACGGCCGCAGCGGCGTCTTCCAGCGCCGGATCACCGACCCGCTGTTCGACGTGCCGACCACGGTGGCCGCGTACCAGGGCCGGCTCTACCTGCCCAACGCGCGCTTCACGACCACGCCGACGCCGGAGACGACGTACGACGTGATATCCGTGCGTGCCTGACGATTCCCCGCCCCGGTGACGACGGAGGGCGGTGCGCGGATCGCGCACCGCCCTTTCTCGGCCCTTTTCTCGGCTCTCTTCTCGGCCCTCCAGGACTCCTCAGTCCTCCGACGACTCGTCGTCGTCCGTGCCGCCCGCCTTCGGTGGCTTGGGCGGCTTCGTACGGCCGCCCGGGTTGTCCCTCAGGCCCGGGTTGTCCCTCAGAAAGGGCCCGGCCTCCCCGCCGTCCGCGGTGGCATGCCCGCCGGCGGGGCCGCCGCCGTCCCGGCGCCGCAGATACCGCTCGAACTCGCGGGCGATCGCCTCGCCCGACGCCTCCGGCAGCTCCGCGGTGTCCCGGGCCTCCTCCAGCGACTGCACGTACTCGGCGACCTCGCTGTCCTCGGCGGCCAGCTGGTCCACACCGACCTGCCAGGCGCGCGCGTCCTCGGGCAGCTCGCCCAGCGGGATGCGCACGTCGATCAGGTCCTCCAGGCGGTTGAGCAGGGCCAGCGTCGCCTTCGGGTTGGGTGGCTGCGAGACGTAGTGCGGTACGGCCGCCCACAGCGACACCGCGGGCACGCCCGCGTGCGTGCACGCCTCCTGGAGGACGCCGACGATGCCCGTCGGGCCCTCGTACTTGGTCTCCTCCAGATCCATCCGGCGGGCCAGGTCCGCATCGGACGTGGTGCCGCTGATCGGGACCGGACGCGTGTGCGGGGTGTCGCCGAGCAGGGCGCCCAGGATGACCACCAGCTCCACGCCCAGTTCGTGCGCGAAGCCGAGCAGTTCGTTGCAGAACGAGCGCCACCGCATGGACGGTTCGATACCTCGGACCAGGACGAGATCACGCGGCTTCTCACCGCCGACGCGGACGACGGACAACCTTGTCGTCGGCCAAGTGATCTTCCTGACGCCGGCGTCCATCCACACCGTGGGGCGGTTCACCTGGAAGTCGTAGTAGTCCTCGGCGTCCAGCGCCGCGAACACCTCGCCCTTCCACTCCCTGTCCAGATGCGCGACCGCGGTGGAGGCGGCGTCGCCGGCATCGTTCCAGCCCTCGAACGCGGCCACCATGACCGGGTCGATCAGCTCGGGAACCCCCTCGAGCTCGATCACCCAGCGCCTCCTTCCGACGTGCCCTCGCTTGACGTCCCAACCTTACGGCGTGCGGCCGGGGCGCCCGCAGCCCCCTTGCAAGGGGTGGTGAACGGATCATTGCCCCGTTCAACGGCCGGGAACACCCGGCAGTCATCCGAGCTGTGTCCTGGGCCCATCGACACGGTGATCAGGGGCGGGCCGGTCACAGCGTCGACCGCAGCCACTGCTCCACGCTCGCGATGTGCACCGTCGCCCACGACCGAGCCGCCTCCGCGTCCCGGTCCCGCAGCGCCGCCAGGATCGCCCGGTGCTCGTGCAGGGTCCGGCTGACGGCGTCCTCCTGGGTCAGCCCCCGCCAGATCCGCGCCCGCGTGGTCGGCCCCGACAGCCCGTCGAGGAGCGAGCACAGCACCGAGTTCCCCGAGCTGCGCACGATGCCCCGATGGAACTCCAGGTCGCAGGCGACGAGCTCCTCCACCGACGGGGCGTCGCCGAGCTTGTCCAACTGGTTCGCCAGGGCGTCCAGTTGCTGCTCGCTGATCCGGGACGCGGCCATCGCCGTGGCGGCCGGCTCCAGGATGCGGCGTACGGCGAGGAACTCCAGCACCGTGTCGTCGCGGTGGAAGTCGACGACGAAGCTCAGCGCCTCCAGCAACAGCTGCGGATCCAGGCTGGTCACATACGTCCCGTCGCCCTGACGCACGTCCAGGATCCGGATCAGCGACAGGGCCCGCACGGCCTCCCGAAGGGAGTTGCGGGACAGTCCGAGCTCGGCGGCGAGCTCGCTCTCCTTGGGGAGCCGGTCGCCGGGGCGCAGCGCGCCGGAGACGATCATCCCTTTGATCTTTTCGATCGCCTCGTCGGTGACTGCCATGGCCGCCCTCCCTGTCGTTCAGGATGCCGTACAAGACATCCGATGTCTCTGCCGCATTATGGAGCCTGTTCGGGCGAGCGCCTCCAAGTCGACGATCACCACGGGCACCGCTCACACCGCGTCGAACCATTCCCTGCCCGCCGCCCAGTGCTGCACCCAGCCGGCGAAGCCGGGCTCGGCGGTCGTGTGTCCGAACCGCGCTCCGAACGGCATGGCCCCGACGTCGGTGACGTGCCATATGTGCCCCCGATCGAAGCCGAAGGCCGCGCGCAGCACGTCGAGTGCACCCGGGTCCGCGTGATCGTTGTTCATGCGGTCATGGATATCAGCCGGCACTGACAGCGGGCAGGCGAAAGGGGCGGCTCCCATCGGCGTGGAGCCGCCCCTTCCGGTGATGGCCGGCCCCAGTGCGGAAGGGGCCGCCCTCGTGCGGCCCGGTCGGTCAGGGGAGTGACCGGACCCGGCGCTGGGGGAGGCTCATCCGGCGAAAACCGTCCCTCGGCGCCATGCGAGGCTCACTTCTTGTCGAGCAGGTCCTGGACCTTCGCCCGGACGTCGTCCGTCGCCAGGCCCCGGATCGTCAGCGTCGTACGACGGCGCAGCACGTCGTCCGGCGTCTCGGCCCACTCGTTGTCGCGGGCGTAGACGACCTGGGCCCAGATCTCCGGGGCGTCCGGGTGGACGCGCTCGCCCAGCTCCGGGTTCTCGTTGGCGATGCGGGCGATGTCGAAGGCCAGGGAGCCGTAGTGGGTCGCCAGGTGCTTCGCCGTGTCGGCCGCCATGCGCGGGCCCGGCGCCGGGTGGTCGGTCAGCAGACGGTGGGCGACCGCGCGCGGGTTGGCGATGCCCGGCAGCGGCAGCTTCTTCGGCAGCGAGGCGATCGGCTCGAAGTCGTCGCCCAGCGGGTGGCCCGGCAGCGCCTCCAGCTTCTTCATGATCGTCCGGCCGATGTGCCGGAAGGTGGTCCACTTGCCGCCCGCGATGGACAGCATGCCGCCCCTGCCCTCGGTCACGACGGTCTCGCGCTTGGCCTTCGCCGTGTCACCGGGGCCGCCCGGCAGCACACGCAGACCCGCGAAGGCGTACGTGATGAGGTCACGGTCCAGCTGCTGGTCCCGGATAGAGAACGCCGCCTCGTCCAGGATCTGGGCTATGTCCTTGTCGTTGACCGCGACGTCCGCCGGGTCGCCCTCGAACTCCTCGTCCGTGGTGCCCAGCAGGAGCATGTCCTCCCAGGGCAGGGCGAAGGTGATGCGGTACTTGTCGATCGGGGTCGCGAGCGCCGCCTTCCACGGGGACGTCCGCTTCAGGACCAGATGCGCGCCCTTCGAGAGGCGGATCGACGGGGCGGCATCGGGGTCCTCCATCTTGCGCAGGTGGTCGACCCACGGGCCGGTCGCGTTCAGGACGAGACGGGCGTTCACCCCGAACTCGTCGCCGGACAGGCGGTCCTTCAGGTCCGCGCCGGTCACCCGGCCCTTGGTGAAGCGCAGGCCGGTGACCTCGGCGTGGTTGAGCACGACCGCGCCCGCTTCGACGGCCGCGCGGACCGTCATCAGCGCCATGCGCGCGTCGTTCATCTGGTCGTCGCCGTAGACGGCCACGGCCTTGAGGTTCTCGGTGCGCAGCTCGGGGACGTCCTGCGCGGCCTTGGCCGGCGAGAGCAGGTGGCCCACTCCGTCACCGAACGCGGACAGCGCGGAGTAGGCGAAGACGCCCGCACCGAGCTTCGCGGCGCCGTGCGGCCCGCCCTTGTACACGGGGAGGTAGAACGTGAGCGGGTTCGCCAGGTGCGGGGCCACCTGGCGGGAGACCGCACGGCGCTCGAAGTGGTTCTCCGCCACCAGCTTCACCGCGCCCGTCTGCAGATAGCGCAGACCGCCGTGGAGCAGCTTGGAGGAGGCGGAGGAGGTGGCGCCGGCGAAGTCGCCGGCGTCGACCAGAGCCACCCTGAGGCCGGACTGCGCGGCGTGCCAGGCGGTGGAGATGCCCAGGATGCCGCCGCCGATCACGAGAAGGTCGTACGACGCCTTGGCGAGCTGCTCCCGGGTCTCGGCGCGGCTCGGGTTCGAGCCGGAGGCCGGGTGCGTCCCGAGGGCAGGCACGGACTGCAGGGTGGACTGACTGGTCATTTCGGGTTCTTACTCCTCATCAGAGTTCGAGAGCTGTCGGCTGTCGTCAGTTCTCGTCGTCCTCGAGCCAGCCCATGGTCCGCTCGACGGCCTTGAGCCAGTTCTTGTACTCACGGTCGCGGGTCTCCGCGTCCATGCGGGGGGTCCACTCGGCGGCCCGGCGCCAGTTGGCGCGCAGGTCGTCGGTGCTGTTCCAGAAGCCGACGGCGAGACCGGCGGCGTAGGCGGCGCCCAGGCAGGTGGTCTCGGCGACCATCGGGCGCACCACGGGGGCGTCCAGGACGTCCGAGAGCGTCTGCATCAGCAGGTTGTTGGCGGTCATGCCGCCGTCGACCTTGAGGGTCACCAGCTCGACGCCGGAGTCCTTGACCATGGCGTCGGCGATCTCACGCGTCTGCCAGGCGGTGGCCTCCAGGACGGCACGCGCCATGTGCGCCTTGGTCACGTACCGGGTCAGACCGGCGATCACACCGCGGGCGTCGGAGCGCCAGTGCGGGGCGAACAGACCGGAGAAGGCGGGCACGAAGTAGGCGCCGCCGTTGTCCTCGACCGAGAGCGCCAGCGTCTCGATCTCGGCGGCGGTGGAGATCAGGCCCATCTGGTCGCGCATCCACTGCACCAGGGAGCCGGTGACGGCGATCGAGCCCTCCAGGGCGTACACCGTGTCCTGGTCGCCGATCTTGTACCCGACGGTGGTCAGCAGACCGGCGTAGGAGTTGATGATCTTGTCGCCGGTGTTCATCACCATGAAGGTGCCGGTGCCGTACGTCGACTTGGTCTCGCCCTCGGCGAAACAGGTCTGGCCGAACAGGGCCGCCTGCTGGTCACCGAGCGCGGAGGCGACCGGGATGCCGCCGAGCAGGTCGCCCAGCTTGCCGCCGGTGATCTCGCCGTAGACCTCGGCGGAGGAACGGATCTCGGGGAGGATCCGCAGCGGCACGCCGATCGACTCGGCGATCTTCTCGTCCCACTCCATGGTGTGGAGGTTCATCAGCATGGTGCGGGAGGCGTTGGTGACGTCCGTGACGTGCTTGCCGCCGTCGACACCGCCGGTCAGGTTCCAGATGACCCAGGTGTCCATGGTGCCGAAGAGGATGTCGCCGGCCTCGGCGCGCTCCTTCAGCCCCTCGACGTTGTCCAGCAGCCAGCGGGCCTTGGGGCCGGCGAAGTAGGAGGCGAGGGGAAGGCCGGTCTCGCGGCGGAAGCGGTCCTGGCCGACGTTGCGGCCGAGCTCCTTGCACAGGGCGTCGGTGCGGGTGTCCTGCCAGACGATGGCGTTGTGGACGGGCTCACCGGTGTTCTTGTCCCACAGCACGGTGGTCTCGCGCTGGTTGGTGATGCCGATGGCCTTGATGTCGTCACGGGTGATGCCGGCCTTCTCGATGGCTCCGGCGACGACCTCCTGGACGTTGGTCCAGATCTCGGTGGCGTCGTGCTCGACCCAGCCCGGCTTCGGGAAGATCTGCTCGTGCTCCTTCTGGTCGACGGAGACGATACGGCCGTCGCGGTCGAAGACGATGCAGCGGCTGGAGGTGGTGCCCTGGTCGATGGCTGCGATGAAGGGGCCGGCGGTGTGCGCGTCGGTCACTGTGTGCTCCTGGAAAGTTCCGTGGTTATGGGGCTTTACGTACGGCGTGCGCTGAGAGTTTCGGTGCTTCTCACTCGAATGGGTGAAGCTCGGTTCTCCTAGGCGAATGCCACGTTGTAGATGCCTGCGGCGATCGCACCGCCGATGAGCGGACCGACCACCGGGATCCAGGCGTAGCCCCAGTCGGAGCCGCCCTTGTTGGGCAGGGGCAGGAGGGCGTGCACGATGCGCGGACCGAGGTCACGGGCCGGGTTGATCGCGTATCCGGTCGGACCGCCGAGGGACAGACCGATCGAGACGACGACGAGCGCCACGATCAGCGCGCCCAGCGGGCCGAGGCCGTCGCCGTTGTTGTTCAGGCCCTGCGTGAGGATGGCGAGTACCAGCACGACGGTGCCGATGATCTCGGTGGCGAGGTTCTGCGCCACGTTCCGGATCTCGGGACCGGTGGAGAAGATGCCCAGAACGGGGCCGGCACCCTTCTCCTGGGCCTCGACGGCCTTGGTCGCCGTGGCCTGCGCGCCCGGACCGCCGACGATCTCCTTGTCGGTGAGGTGGGCCTGGAACTGGCCGTAGTAGGCGACCCAGACCAGGGCCGCACCGATCATGGCGCCCAGGAACTGTCCGGCGAGGTACGTCGGAACGTCGCTCCAGTCGTTGTCCTTGATCGCGAGGGCGACCGTCACGGCCGGGTTCAGGTGGGCACCGGACAGCGGCGCCGAGGTGTAGACCGCCGTGAGCACCGCGAAGCCCCACCCGAAGGTGATGGCGAGCCAGCCGGCGTTGCGGGCCTTGGAGGCCTTCAGCGTGACGGCGGCGCAGACGCCACCGCCGAGCAGGATGAGTATGGCGGTACCGATGGTCTCGCCGATGAAGATGTCGGAGCTGGACACCCGCGACTCCTTTGTCCTTCGTCCAGGGGAAGCCGAACCCCGGGTCCCTCCGGTGGTTCGCGTTGCCCTCGGGGTGAGAGCGGTGGCGGCCCTTGGCGTTGTCACACTCTAGCGCGTATTGCCGGTAGGTGTTCGACAATGCCGACCGATGGACGGGAGTCTTGCCCCGGCGTCAGGTGTGCGTCAAGAGCTCTGTCGTCGAATGCGCGATCGTTGTCGCTTGTGTTGATTTATCGACTTGGCGATGTCGGGTCGGTCCACGACGAAGGCGGAACGCCGTACGACGTCCCGGCAACCGCTTTCACCCTGTACGGGCCCTCAGAACCGCCCGGCGCCCAGATCCCGCGACACCGCGCGGGCACAGTCCCGCACCGCCGCGATCAGCTCCGGACGCAGCTCGCCGTCCCGGCACAGCCGCTCCACGGCGCCGGTGATGCCGACGGAGCCGACCGGCATGCGGCGCCGGTCGTGGACGGGTGCGGCGACGGACGCGACGCCCTCCCAGGTCTCCTCGACGTCGGCCGCGTAGCCACGCGCGCGTGTCATGTCGAGGATGTGCTCGAAGCCGTCCAGCTCGCACACGGTGCGGTCCGTGAAGGCCTTGCGGTCGGCCTCGATCGCCTCGCTGTGCGCCACGGGGTCGTACGCCGACAGCACCTTGCCCAGCGCCGTGGAGTGCAGCGGCTGCATGGCCCCGATCTCCAGCACCTGCCTGCTGTCGTCGGGCCGGAAGACGTGGTGGACGATCAGCACGCCCTGCTGGTGCAGGACGCCCAGGTAGACGCTCTCCCCGCTGGAACGGGCCAGGTCGTCCGTCCACACCAGCGCGCGCGCCCGCAGCTCGTGCACGTCCAGATAGGTGGTGCCCAGGCGCAGCAGCTCGGCGCCCAGCTGGTAGCGCCCGGAGGTCTCGTCCTGCTCGACGAAGCCCTCGTGCTGGAGGGTGCGCAGGATTCCGTGGGCGGTGCCCTTGGCGAGGCCCAGCGAGGAGGCGATGTCGGACAGGCCGAGCCGCCGCTCGCCGCCCGCGAGGAGCCGCAGCATCGCGGCCGCCCGTTCGAGCGACTGGATGTTCCGTGCCATCGCCGTACTGCCTCCGTCCCCTTCGACCGTCGACACTCGCGACGTCGCTGCCGCCGTTCGGCAATGTCGAACACTACTAGTCGATGCCGACCTCCCGCTAATGATCCGTCGGCATCAGGTGCGCTTGTGCACCTGTCACTCGTATCCGGCGGTCCCTTCGCCCGCATCCTCGTCCCGCCCCGTGGACGCCCTGACCATTCGCGGTCGGTCCCGGCTACTCTGGCGGCGTGCGCCTGCTGTGGACGGCTCCACAAAGGGCGCAAAGCCGACAGCCGTCGCATTCCAGGGAGCCCTTACATGGCCTCGTTGCCACCGACCCCTTCCGCCGACAGCCGGACCCGTGTGTCCGCTCTCCGAGACGCGCTCGCCACCCGTGTGGTGGTCGCCGACGGAGCGATGGGCACCATGTTGCAGGCCCAGGAGCCCACCCTCGAGGACTTCGAGAACCTCGAGGGCTGCAACGAGATCCTCAACGTGACCCGGCCCGACATCGTCCGCTCCGTCCACGAGGCGTACTTCGGGGCGGGCGTGGACTGCGTCGAGACCAACACCTTCGGCGCGAACCACTCCGCCATGGCCGAGTACGACATCGCCGACCGCGTGTACGAGCTGTCCGAGGCCGGCGCCCGTATCGCCCGCGAGACGGCCGACGCCTTCGGCGCCCGAGACGGCCGCCAGCGCTGGGTGCTCGGGTCCATCGGCCCCGGTACGAAGCTGCCGACCCTCGGCCACATCGGCTACGGCACGCTGCGCGACGGTTTCCAGGCGAACGCCGAGGGCCTGCTCGCCGGCGGCGCGGACGCCCTGATCGTGGAGACCACCCAGGACCTCCTCCAGACGAAGTCCTCGATCCTGGGCGCCCGACGCGCCATGGAGGCCACCGGCACCGAGGTGCCGCTGCTGGTCTCGATGGCCTTCGAGACCACCGGCACCATGCTGCTCGGCTCCGAGATCGGCGCCGCGCTGACCGCGCTGGAGCCCCTCGGGATCGACATGATCGGCCTGAACTGCTCGACGGGCCCCGCCGAGATGAGCGAGCACCTGCGCTACCTCGCCCGGCACTCGCGCACCCCGCTGCTGTGCATGCCGAACGCCGGCCTGCCCATCCTCACCAAGGACGGCGCCCACTTCCCGCTCGACCCCGAGGGCCTGGCCGACGCCCAGGAGACCTTCGTACGGGACTACGGGCTGAACCTCATCGGCGGCTGCTGCGGCACGACCCCCGAGCATCTGCGGCAGCTCGTGGAGCGGCTGCGGGGAGCCACGCCCGTGGAGCGCCGGCCGCAGCCCGAGCCGGGCGCCGCCTCCCTCTACCAGACGGTCCCGTTCCGCCAGGACACCTCTTACCTGGCCATCGGCGAGCGCACCAACGCCAACGGCTCGAAGAAGTTCCGCGAGGCCATGCTGGCGGGCCGCTGGGACGACTGCGTGGAGATGGCCCGCGAGCAGATCCGCGAGGGCGCCCACATGCTCGACCTGTGTGTCGACTACGTCGGCCGGGACGGCGTCGCCGACATGGAGGAGCTCGCCGGCCGCTTCGCCACCGCCTCCACGCTGCCGATCGTGCTGGACTCCACCGAGGTCGACGTCATCCAGGCCGGCCTGGAGAAGCTCGGCGGCCGCGCGGTCATCAACTCCGTCAACTACGAGGACGGCGACGGCCCCGAGTCCCGCTTCGCGAAGGTCACCAAGCTCGCCCAGGAGCACGGCGCCGCCCTGATCGCGCTCACCATCGACGAGGAGGGCCAGGCCCGCACCCCGGAGAAGAAGGTCGAGATCGCCGAGCGGCTGATCGAGGACCTGACGACCAACTGGGGCATCCACGAGTCCGACATCCTCATCGACACCCTGACCTTCACCATCTGCACCGGTCAGGAGGAGTCCCGGGGGGACGGCATCGCCACCATCGAGGCGATCCGCGAACTCAAGCGCCGCCACCCCGACGTCCAGACCACCCTGGGCCTGTCGAACATCTCCTTCGGCCTCAACCCGGCCGCCCGCATCCTGCTCAACTCCGTCTTCCTCGACGAATGCGTCAAGGCGGGCCTGGACTCGGCGATCGTGCACGCGTCGAAGATCCTGCCGATCGCCCGCTTCAGCGAGGAAGAGGTGCAGACCGCCCTCGACCTGATCTACGACCGGCGCGGCGAGGGCTACGACCCGCTGCAGAAGCTCATGGCCCTGTTCGAGGGCGCCACCGCCAAGTCGCTGAAGGCGGGCAAGGCCGAGGAACTGGCCGCCCTGCCGCTGGAGGAGCGCCTCAAGCGCCGCATCATCGACGGCGAGCGCAACGGCCTGGAGGCCGACCTCGACGCGGCCCTCCAGGAACGCCCCGCCCTCGACATCGTCAACGAGACCCTCCTGGACGGCATGAAGGTCGTCGGCGAGCTGTTCGGCTCCGGCCAGATGCAGCTGCCGTTCGTGCTCCAGTCCGCCGAGGTGATGAAGGCCGCCGTCGCCTACCTCGAACCGCACATGGAGAAGTCGGACGCCGACGGCAAGGGCACCATCGTGCTGGCCACCGTGCGCGGCGACGTGCACGACATCGGTAAGAACCTCGTGGACATCATCCTGTCCAACAACGGTTACAACGTGGTCAATCTGGGCATCAAGCAGCCTGTCTCGGCGATCCTGGAGGCCGCCGCGGAGCACAAGGCCGACGTCATCGGCATGTCCGGGCTGCTGGTGAAGTCCACGGTGATCATGAAGGAGAACCTGGAGGAGCTCAACCAGCGCGGCCTGGCGGCGAACTACCCCGTCATCCTCGGCGGCGCCGCCCTCACGCGCGCGTACGTCGAGCAGGACCTGCACGAGATCTACGAGGGCGAAGTCCGCTACGCCCGGGACGCGTTCGAGGGCCTGCGCCTGATGGACGCCCTGATCGGCGTCAAGCGGGGCGTGCCCGGCGCGAAGCTGCCCGAGCTCAAGCAGCGCCGGGTGAGGACCGCGGCCACAGCGGCCGTGGTCGACGAGCGCCCCGAGGAGGGCAACGTCCGCTCCGACGTCGCCACCGACAACCCGGTCCCCGAGCCGCCGTTCTGGGGCACCCGCGTCATCAAGGGCATCCAGCTCAAGGAGTACGCCTCCTGGCTCGACGAGGGCGCCCTCTTCAAGGGCCAGTGGGGCCTGAAGGAAGCCCGCACCGGAGACGGTCCGTCGTACCAGGAACTCGTCGAGACCGAGGGCCGTCCGCGGCTGCGCGGTCTGCTCGACCGGCTCCAGACGGAGAACCTGCTCGAAGCGGCCGTGGTCTACGGCTACTTCCCCTGTGTCTCCAAGGACGACGACCTGATCCTCCTGGACGAACACGGCAACGAACGCACCCGCTTCACCTTCCCGCGCCAGCGCCGCGGCCGTCGCCTGTGCCTCGCGGACTTCTTCCGCCCGCAGGAGTCGGGCGAGACGGACGTCGTCGGCCTCCAGGTGGTCACCGTGGGCTCGCGCATCGGTGAGGAGACAGCCCGGCTGTTCGAGTCGAACTCCTACCGCGACTACCTCGAACTGCACGGCCTGTCCGTGCAGCTGGCCGAGGCACTCGCCGAGTACTGGCACGCGCGCGTGCGCTCGGAGCTGGGCTTCGCCGGCGAGGACCCGGCCGCCATCGAGGACATGTTCGACCTGAAGTACCGGGGCGCCCGCTTCTCCCTCGGCTACGGCGCCTGCCCGAACCTCGAGGACCGGTCCAAGATCGCCGACCTGCTCCAGCCGGAGCGCATCGGCGTCCACCTGTCGGAGGAATTCCAGCTGCACCCGGAGCAGTCCACCGACGCGATCGTGATCCACCACCCGGAGGCGAAGTACTTCAACGCCCGCTGACGAATCCGTCCCCGGCGGCATATCGGCGCACGTCAGCGCGTCCCCCGACGGTATACGGGGTGTGCCCCGGACCGCGCCGGATAAACGAAGCGCTTCGGCCGGGACGGACGTACACTGGTCGGTCCACCGCAGGCCGGTTCCTCTCCGGGGAACCGGCCTGATCGTCCCTTCAAGGAGGTACGTGGATGACCAGCACGGTCCCCGCGCCCACAACCCGTACGGCCGAGGGCTCCGCCCTGCAAGCCGTGCTGCTCGACATGGACGGCACCCTGGTGGACACCGAGGGCTTCTGGTGGGACGTCGAGGTCGAGGTCTTCGCCGGTCTCGGCCACATCCTGGACGACTCCTGGCGCCATGTCGTGGTCGGCGGTCCCATGACCCGCAGCGCGGGGTTCCTGATCGAGGCCACTGGCGCCGACATCACCCTCGCCGAGCTCACGGTGCTGCTCAACCAGGGCTTCGAGGACCGCATCGACCGCGCCGTGCCGCTGATGCCGGGAGCCGCCCGGCTGCTGGCCGAGCTGGCCGCCTACGAGATCCCGACGGCCCTCGTCTCCGCCTCGCACCGGCGCATCATCGACCGTGTGCTCACCTCGCTCGGCCCGCAGCACTTCGCGCTGACCGTGGCCGGTGACGAGGTGCCGCGCACCAAGCCGCACCCGGACCCGTACCTGTTCGCCGCGGCCGGTCTCGGCGCGGACCCGGCCAGATGCGCGGTCGTCGAGGACACGGCGACGGGCGTCGCCGCGGCCGAGGCCGCCGGCTGCCATGTGGTGGCGGTGCCGTCGGTGGCGCCGATCACCCCGGCCGCCCGGCGTACGGTGGTGCCTTCGCTGGAAGAGGTCGATCTGGCATTTCTGCGCGGTCTGATGGCGGCATGACAACGGAAAAGCACCCCGATGTTCACCGAGCGTGCAACATCGATAGCGCGAGAATTCCGCAAGGTAATTCGAACGTGCACGATGGTTGAATTCCGATCACCTCCAAGACCGTTCAGTTTGTGACGTTCACCACGTTGCTCGGGCTCAACGGGAGCGCCACCGGGTGCCGCAGGTCCTCCGAGAGGGGCTTCCTGCGCGCCCATGTGTCCCGATTGATGGACCGGTGCACGAATCCTTCCGCTGTCAGTTCTCCGTTGTGTCCGCGTCCGGTTCCGCTCCGTGAGGGGACCTCAACTCCGGTGGCCGCGAACCCTCCTGCGGGCGCGGACTAACCTCGTCGCGAGAACATCGCACTTACCCCGTGATCCGCCGCACCACCCCTGCATGCCGGATACACGGAGTCGACAGCTGGAGAAACCCGAGCATGAACCGCAAGACTTTGGTGCTGCCGGCCGTCATCGGTCTGCTCGCGCCGGTTCTCGCCGCCTGCGGCGGAACCGACAGCGGCAGCGACAGTGGCGACGCGATCGTCGTCGGCACCACGGACGCGTTCACTGCCTCGAAGGACGCTCCCGCGCCCCTCGACCCGGCCTACGCCTACGACGTCGGCACCTGGAACATCCTGCGCCAGACCGTGCAGACCCTGATGATCCAGCCGCGAGGCGAGGGCGACCCCGTCCCCGAGGCCGCCCAGAGCTGCGGCTTCACCGACAGCGGCAACGAGCGCTACGCCTGCACCCTGCGCGAGGGCCTGAAGTTCGCGAACGGCGACCCCGTCACCGCGGCCGACGTGAAGTTCTCCATCGACCGCGCCCGCGCCCTCAAGGCCGACAGCGGCGTCTTCGCCCTGCTGTCCACCATCGACACCGTCGAGACCCAGGGCGAGCGCGAGGTCATCTTCCACCTCAAGACCGCCGACGCCACCTTCCCGTTCAAGCTGTCCACCCCGGTCGCGGGCATCGTCGACCCGGACCTCTACGCCAAGGGCAAGCTGCGCGACGGCTTCGAGGTCGACGGCTCCGGCCCGTACACCCTCCAGGCCGAGGTCAAGAACGACCAGCTCGTCTCCGCCGTGTTCACCAAGAACCCCGACTACAAGGGGAGTCTGGAGGTGAACAACGACAAGGTCGAACTGCGCAACTTCACGGACGCCGACGCCATGGGCGCCGCCCTCGACAAGGGCGAACTCGACCTGATGACCCGCACCATGTCGCCCGAGCAGATCGAGAAGCTCTCGGCCGACTCCGACGACAGCGTCGACCTCGTCGACAAGTCCGGCCTGGAAATCCGCTACCTGGCCTTCAACACCAACGACCCGTCCGTACGCAGCAAGGCGGTCCGCCAGGCGATGGCCCAGGTCATCGACCGCGGCGAACTCGTCTCCAAGGTCTACGGCTCCCAGGCCGAACCGCTGTACTCGCTGGTCCCCGCCAGCCTCACGGGCCATTCCAACGCCTTCTTCAACAAGTACGGCGACCCGAGCGTCAGCAAGGCCAAGTCCCTGCTGGACAAGGCGGGCATCACCACCCCGGTGAAACTGACGCTGCACTACACCACCGACCACTACGGCCCGGCCACGAAGAACGAGTTCGAGCTGCTGCGCAAGCAGCTCAACGACAGCGGCCTGTTCGACGTGAGCATCAAGGGCACACCCTGGGCGACGTTCCGTCCCGCCGAGCAGAAGGGCGAGTACGAGGTCTACGGCATGGGCTGGTTCCCGGACTTCCCGGACGCCGACAACTTCCTCGCGCCCTTCCTCGACAAGGACAACTTCCTCGGCTCGCCGTACGCCAACAGCACGATCCGCAACACCCTCATCCCGGAGTCCCGCCGCGCCGCCGACCGGCTGTCCGCGTCGGGCAGCCTGATGGACATCCAGGACATCGTCGCCAACGACGTGCCCGTGCTGCCGCTGTGGCAGGGCAAGCAGTACGTCGCCGCGGGCGACAACGTCACCGGTACGGCGTATGTGCTCAACTCCTCCTCGACCCTTCAGCTGTGGGAGCTCGGCCGTGGCGTGAGCGGCTGACGTCTCCCCGTGCCCGGCGCCAGGACCAGGGCGCCGGGTCTGGCCCGGGTCCCAGGACGAGACCCGGGTTCCTCACAACCGACGACAAGGCACTCGTAAGTGAACATGCGCAACCAGTGGCCAGTCCTGCCCGTCGTGGCAGGACTGGCCTCCGGCCTGCTGACCGGCTGCGGAACGGAGACGGGCGATTCCGGGGGCTCCGGCACCTCGGTGGTCATGGGGATGTCGGACGACGTCCTGGCCACCGACCCCGCCTCCGGCTACGACCCCGGCTCCTGGCTGTTGTTCAACAACGTCTTCCAGTCGCTGCTCAGCTTCCCCAAGGGCGCCACCGAACCACAGCCCGAGGCCGCCGAGCAGTGCGCCTTCTCCGACACCAAGGCCACGGTCTACAAGTGCACCCTCAAGGACGGCCTGAAGTTCAGCAACGGTGACGCGCTCACCTCAGCGGACGTCAAGTTCTCCTTCGACCGCATGCTGAAGATCGACGACCCCGACGGCCCCGCGGTCATGTTCCCCACCCTCGAGAAGGTGGAGACGCCGGACGACAAGACGGTCGTCTTCCGGCTCAACACCCCCGACGCCACCTTCCCCAGCAAGATCGCCTCCGGCGCCGGCTCCATCGTCGACGAGGACCACTACGACGCGGAGGGCCTGCGCAAGGACGGCGCCGCGGTCGGCTCCGGCCCGTACAAGCTCGACAAGTTCGACGACGGCGAGGCCGTCTTCTCCGTCAACGAGCACTACAAGGGCACCGCCGAGGTCCAGAACGACGGCGTGACGCTGAAGTTCTTCCACGGCGACCAGGACGCCCTGAAGAAGGCGCTGCTCGCGGGCGAGGTCGACATCGCCTACCGCGGCCTCACCGCGGGCGACATCGCCGACATCGAGAAGTCCGGCGGCGACTCGGGCGTCGAGGTCGTCGAGGGCAGCAGCGCCGAGGTCCAGCACCTCGTCTTCAACATGGACGACCCGGTCGCCGGACAACTCGGCGTCCGCAAGGCCATCGCCCACCTCATCGACCGGGACGCCCTCATCGAGGACGTCTACCAGGGCACGGCGACCCCGCTGTACTCGATCATCCCGGCCGGTATCGGCGGCCACAACACGGCCTTCTTCGACACCTACGGCGCCCGCCCCTCCAAGGCCAAGGCCGCCGCCGCGCTGCGGGCCGAGGGCATCAACGGCAAGGTCAAGCTGACCCTGTGGTCCACGCCCTCACGCTACGGCCCCGCCACGGACCAGACCCTGAAGACGATCGCCGAACAGCTCAACGCCAGCGGCCTGTTCGACGCCGATGTGCAGTCCGTCGCGTTCGACCAGTACGAGAAGGACATCGCCGCCGGCAAGTACGGCGTGTACGTGAAGGGCTGGATCCCGGACTACCCGGACGCCGACAACTTCACGGCCCCCTTCTTCGGCAAGGGCAACGTGCTGAGCAACAACTACAGCAACAACTCGATCACCGGCACGCTCATCCCGAGCACCGCCGCCGAGAGCGACCGCTCCGCGACGGACGACGAGTTCGGCCAGCTCCAGGACATCGTGGCCAAGGAACTACCCGTCCTGCCGGTCTGGCAGGCCAAGCAGTACGCGGTCGTCCACGACAACGTCTACGGCCTGGAGTACTGCCTCGACGCCTCCACCGTCTTCCGCTTCTGGGAGCTCAGCAAGGGCTGACGGACGCTCGCACACGCACACAGGGCGCCCCTTCTCGACAAGGGGCGCCCTCTTCGCCGTGACGCGCGCTCCGGCTTGCGGCCCGCCGGCTCACTGCTGTGCGCCGGGGCGCACCAGCCCGCTCTCGTACGCGTACACCGCGGCCTGCACCCGGTCACGCAGCCCCAGCTTGGTCAGGACGTGCCCCACATGCGTCTTGACGGTGGTCTCGCTGACGAACAGATCCGCGGCGATCTCCGCGTTGGACAGACCCCGCGCCACCAGCTTCAGCACCTCCACCTCGCGCTCGGTGAGCGTGTGCAGGGTGTCCGGCACGGGCTCCTCACCGGAGGGCAGATGCGTGGCGTACTTGTCGAGCAGCCGACGCGTGATACTCGGCGCCAGCATCGCCTCACCGGCGGCGACCACGCGAATCGCCTGCACCAGCTCGTTGGCGGGGGCGTCCTTCAGCAGGAAGCCGCTGGCACCCGCCTTCAGTGCCTCCACCACGTACTCGTCGAGATCGAAGGTGGTCAGCACCAGCACCTTCGCCGGGCCGTCCCGCCCGGGCCCGGTGATCTGCCGCGTCGCCTCGACACCGTCCATCCGAGGCATGCGGATGTCCATCAGAACCACATCGGGCTGCAGGGCCCGCACCTGGTCGAGGGCCTGGAGGCCGTCTCCGGCCTCGCCCACGACCGCGAGGTCCTGCTCCGCCTCCAGGATCATCCGGAAGCCGGTGCGCAGCAGGGGCTGGTCGTCGACCAGTAGGACGCGGATGGCCACGTAAGTCTCCTTCGCTAGTCCGGCCCCATTCTGCCCTGCGGACCGCCGCCGGACTCGGCCGCCCTGACCGGCAACGGGTAGGGCGGGGGAGTACCGCCGAATTCCGGGCAGTGCGCCTGGTGGTCGCACCAGCCGCACAGCTTGGTCGGCCTGGGCCGCCAGTTGCCCGTGTCCGTCGCCAGCCGGATCGCGTCCCACAGCGCGAGCAGCTTGCGCTCGACCCGCTCCAGGTCCGCGCGGACGGGGTCGTAGGTCAGCACGTCACCGCTGCCGAGGTAGACGAGCTGGAGCCGGCGCGGGATCACGTTCTTCAGCCGCCACACGACCAGCGCGTAGAACTTCATCTGGAACAGCGCGCCCTCGGCGTACTCGGGCCGGGGCGCCTTGCCCGTCTTGTAGTCGACGATCCGCACCTCACCCGTCGGCGCCACATCGACCCGGTCGATGATGCCGCGCAGCCGCAGCCCCGAATCCAGCTCGGCCTCGACGAACAGCTCGCGCTCGGCGGGCTCCAGCCGGGTCGGATCCTCCAGACCGAACCACCGCTCGACGAGCTGCTCCGCCTCACCCAGCCACGTCGCCAGCCGCTCGCCCTCGGGATCGTCCGCGAACAGCTCCACGACCTCCGGCCTGCTCTCCCGCAGCCGGTCCCACTGACCGGGGATGAGCGCCTTGGCGCGCGGAGCGGTCCGCTCGGCGGCCGGGGCGTCGAAAAGCCGCTCCAGCACCGCGTGCACCAGCGTGCCCTTCGTCGCCGCCGCGCTCGGCTTCTCCGGCAGCCGGTCGATCACCCGGAACCGGTAGAGCAGCGGGCACTGCATGAAGTCACTGGCACGGGAGGGGGACAACGACCTCGGCGGTATCACCACGGGGGCGGCGGCGTCGGCCGCCGGGGCCGCGCCCTCACCGCCCTCGGCCGTCGCCGCCGTACTGTCCGCCCCCACCGGGTACTCGTCCGCCACCGGCTCTGTCACCGGCGCGACATCACTGCCGCAGTCCGCCGCGGCCCCCTCCGTGCTCGTCTCCATGACCACAGACCATACGGCCCGCCACTGACAGTGACCCAACCGCGCCGTTACGGCCGCGGCAGCCGGGGAAACAGAGGGGGTGCCGGGGAGAAAGGCGTCACGACGGCCGCATACCATCGACCCGAGACCCTTCCGCCCGGCAGTGCGGAAGACGCTTCGAACGAGGGGACACCGTGGACGAGAGCGGCAGCGGGCAGCCGCGGTCCGGCGACAAGGAATCGGCCGAGCGCCACGCAACACCTGCGACCCCGGCCGCCGGCCCCACACGCTCCGGCTCGCCCCGACGGGCCACGCCCCCGACACCCCCGGCCGACGAACCCACCATGGTGGTACGGCGGTTGGACCTCACCGGCGACGACGCCGCCGGGGACGCCCCGGCGCACCACGAGGACGGGCACGCGGCGACGGACGAGCGACCGCACCGAACCGACGCCGACGGCCGGAAGGCCGAGACGGCCGACGCGCGGGACCGTGACACCGACGACCCCGAAACCGGCCCGGCGCACGACCCGAACACCCCCCTGCGCGAGGCCGGCAGCCGTCGTACGGCGACCGACCCCGCGCCGGTCGCCGATCGCCCCACACCACCGGGCGACGGCTCGCAGGAAGCCGACGAACCCGCCGAGCCCCCTGCGCCGACCACGGGTGCCACCCCCCACGACGCCGACCGACCCGCACCCACACCCGCCCCCACACCCGGCCCGACCTCGCACGACAGCGCCGCCGAGCGCCCCGAGCCCCCGCGGCCGCAGAGTCCGGACACTCCGGCCGACAGCCACGCGTCCGGCCCCGCCACCGGCCACCGGCCCGCCACTGACCACCAGCCCGCTGCCGACCACCGGCACACCCCCAACACCCACCGGCACACCCCCGGCGGCCAAGGGCAGCCGCCGCGGCCGCCGGAGCCGCGGGGCGGGCTGCTCATGGGACGGCCCTTCGGCGTACCCGTCTACGTCGCGCCCAGCTGGTTCCTCGTAGCCGCCCTCATCACCTGGGTGTTCGGCGGACAGCTCGACCGCGTGCTGCCGGAGCTCGGCGCCGCCCGCTATCTCGTCTCGCTCTTCTTCGCGGTCGCCTTCTACGCCTCCGTCCTCGTCCACGAGCTGGCCCACACCGTCGCCGCCCTCCGCTTCAAGCTGCCCGTACGCCGCATCCAGCTGCAGTTCTTCGGCGGCGTCTCCGAGATCGAGAAGGAGGCCGAGACACCCGGCCGCGAGTTCATCCTCGCCTTCGTCGGCCCGCTGCTCTCCCTCGTCCTCGCCGGCGTCTTCTACGCCGCCATGCAGCCCGTCGAACCCGGCACCGTCCCCGGCGTCCTGCTCGCCGGCCTGATGATCTCCAACCTCATCGTGGCCGCGTTCAACCTGCTCCCCGGCCTGCCCCTGGACGGCGGCCGCATGCTCCGCGCGATCGTCTGGAAGATCACCGGCAAGCCCATGGCCGGCACCGTCGCCGCCGCCTGGGTCGGCCGCGCCCTGGCCGTCTCCGTCCTCGTCGGCCTCCCCTGGCTCACCCAGTCCGGCGCGCTCGGCACCGACGCGGTCGACAACGTCGGCATGGACACCGTCATGGACGCCCTGCTCGCCGCCATCCTCGCCGCGATCATCTGGACCGGCGCCGGCAACAGCCTGCGCATGGCCCGCCTGCGCGAACACCTCCCCGAACTGCGCGCCCGCGCCCTCACCCGCCGTGCCGTCCCCGTCGAGGGCGACACCCCCCTCTCCGAGGCCCTGCGCCGCGCCAACGCCGCCGGAGCCCGGGCCCTCGTCGTCGTCGACGCCGACGGCAACCCCCACTCCCTCGTCCGCGAGGCCGCCATCGTGGGCGTACCGGAACACCGCCGCCCCTGGGTGGCCGTCAGCGGACTCGCCCAGGAGCTCACGGAGGGGATGCGGGTGTCGGCCGAACTGGCGGGAGAGGAACTCCTCGACGCACTCCGGGGCACCCCGGCCACCGAGTACCTGGTCGTCGAGGAGACCGGCGAGATCTACGGCGTCCTGTCCGCGGCCGACGTGGAGCGCGCCTTCGTGAAGGCCATGGCCCGCCCCAGCTGACCGGCCCTCGGCACGCACGCGTGGTCGGCGGCCCCCACAAACCCCGGTAGGCTGGTCACATGTCCGAACCGACCGGTGCCGCCCGCAGGCGCGGGCCCTTCAAGGTCGGGGACCAGGTACAGCTGACCGACCCCAAGGGCCGCCACTACACGTTCACGCTCGAGGCCGGGAAGAACTTCCACACCCACAAGGGTTCCTTCCCGCACGACGAACTGATCGGCGCTCCCGAGGGCAGCGTTGTCCGCACCACCGGGAACGTCGCCTACCTCGCGCTGCGCCCCCTGCTCCCCGACTACGTCCTGTCCATGCCCCGCGGGGCAGCCGTCGTCTACCCGAAGGACGCGGGGCAGATCCTCGCCTTCGCCGACATCTTCCCCGGCGCCCGCGTCGTAGAGGCCGGCGTCGGCTCCGGCTCGCTCAGCAGCTTCCTGCTGCGCGCCATCGGCGACCAGGGCATGCTGCACTCCTACGAGCGCCGCGAGGACTTCGCCGACATCGCCCGGCAGAACGTGGAACGCTACTTCGGCGGCCCCCACCCCGCCTGGCAGCTCACCGTCGGCGACCTCCAGGACAACCTGAGCGACACCGACGTCGACCGCGTCATCCTCGACATGCTCGCCCCCTGGGAGTGCCTGGAAGCCGTCTCCAAGGCGCTCGTCCCCGGCGGCATCGTCTGCTGCTACGTCGCCACCACCACCCAGCTCGCCCGGACCGTCGAGTCCATCCGCGAGATCGGCTGCTTCAACGAGCCGACCGCCTGGGAGACGATGATCCGCAACTGGCACATCGAGGGCCTGGCCGTCCGCCCGGACCACCGGATGATCGGCCACACCGGCTTCCTGCTCACCGCCCGCCGCCTCGCCGACGGAGTCGAGCCGCCCATGCGCCGCCGCCGCCCCGCCAAGGGCGCCTACGGCGAGGACTACGAAGGCCCGAACGCCGACGGAGGCACCGGCCGCTGAGACGGCCTCGTGCCGCGTTCAACGTACGAGCGCCGTGGCCGAGTTCCGGGACTCGATCCGCACGTCCTCGATGTTGACCCCGGCCCGCCCCGCGTCCGCGAAGATCCGGGCCAGCTGCCCCGGCTGGTCGTCGATCAGCAC